>CAZRPW010000144.1:0-5080 GCA_964601975.1 uncultured Bacteroides sp. | reverse complement strand
TTACTATTTACTATTTACAATTTACAATTTACTGTACGAAGTACCTATTTTTATGATTCCTCACCTCCACATCCTTCAGCCTGAACGACATCCCCCATCCGGCCTTCCACTGCTCCACCTTGATCATTATATGGTTCTTTCCCTCTTCCAGGTCCAGCACAAACTCGTCCTCATCGGGGATCAGGCTGCGCTTCCCGTGAACATGAAACACCTCTCTGCCGTTGCACCAGACTGTTGCCCCGTCGTTGCTGCCCAGCAGTGCGGTGACCTGCTGGCGCTCTGTGGATTCAATCACACAGTATGCATAAACCAGCGAAGTGATATTGGGTTGAAAGATCGTCTTGAAATCGACCTCTCCCTTGGTGGGAGAGTCGTACTTGGTCCACATGCGCTCCACGCCGGTGGTATCGGTGAAAGTCATCCCGGGGAAGGGCCTTGCATTAGCCTCACCTCCAATGGGTCCAAGGAAGTCGGGCGGATATTCCTCGAAAGCATCCAGGTGAAAACTGCCGGCCAGCAGCCAGTACTGGAAATACTGACCCTCCTGGCTGCGTATATCCAGCCTCACCTCGGTGGGTGGAGGCAGATAAGCACCGTCATTGAATGCCTCTATTGCATCAGCCAAGAGGGCTGACTGGTCGGCAAAAGCATCCTGGTGTTTCTTAAAATCAAGTATTGCCCGGTCACGCCAATAAGCCCTGCTCTCCCTGTCCCACAAAACCAGGAAATCGGAAGCCAGCTTATCCATCCGCGCTTTTAAGCTCTTCGACAGGCCAAGAGCCATCTCGAGCTCAGCCAGGGCAGCTTCCCTGTCGCTTCGCTGCAGAACACAGGCCTGGTTATAAGCCTGGGAAGCAGCCAGCAGCTGGCGTCGGCTATCCGCCATAAAGGCATACTGGTCGATTGTGAAACGAATATACGCCTTATCGCCCTCAAATTGCGTCATCTTCGCAGCATCCAGGATCGCCCCCGCCCTGTCGGTCCACATCTTCACATCCGACCAGCTCTCCACCTCAAAGCTTACCTTGCTGCCACGCTCCGGAACCAGGGCCTTGTAAAATACATTGGAATTCATCTCGAAGGTGGGCTCCAGGTCTGTAAGATTGTTCAGGGCATGTAGTGCTTTGGGCACCGTATTCTCACTGTCGCCATAAACGGCCCTGCTAAAACGAAGGTCGAAGTCAGCCAGCGGATCCCGGTTAGGTCTCCAGCTCTGCTCGGCATTGTAGGCCAGTCCGTACCAGTCGTGCGAGAAGAAATGCAATCCGCCATCGTCCCATACGGTGCAGTACACCCCCAGGGCTCCCTTTTCGTAGCCTTCAATGATGAAGTTACGGATGTTGGTGGTGGACATCCTGAAATCTGGAATCAGCCTTCTGGAATTGAGTACGCCCGGTGCAACTATAAAATCGAAGCCAGCATTAGTGAGGGGATCGATGTATTCGGCAAAGGATTCGGATGGACTGTAATTCCAGGCGCCCATGATGAGGTGGTCGGGAATCATATCCAGGATCTCGGGATGCTCCAGGATAATATCTCCCCAGATAAAGGTTTTCTTGCCGGTCGACCGGATCATTGAGTCCACTCTATTTACATGATTGGAGTAGATCCTTGCAGGACCCAGCTGTTCGGCTGCCCCTTTTAATCCGCCCCGGGAAAGATCCCAGGCCTCATCCAGGTTGGGAGTAAACCACTCCGAGCTGAAAGCCGGAGCCATCTCCCCGATTACATCTCCAAGGAACTCGAGTGCTTCGGGATTTAAAGGATCCAGCATCCTCTCGGTGGCGCCCAGGTGCCTGAACTGGGGCAGACTCAGTATCTTTTCGAAATGCCCCAGCGACTGGAAACTTCCCACCAGCTTCATCTGGTAGCCAGCCGCATACTCCGACAACTCCCTGAACTCCTCCACACTGACGCCTCCCTCTGAGGGCGCCATATCGGGGTACTTTTCGGTCTGCACCACGTGCTCGATGTAAAAGGACATGTTATTGATCTTCATCGCCGCATACCTGCGGATCTGCATCTTCATATATGCTTTGGTGGGAATGGGTCCCCTGCTTATATCATCCATGATGCACCTGAATGCCAGTGAGGGCCAGTCGCGAATCGTAAGCATCGGCACCTCCAGCGGAGCGGGATTACCACCAAGCAGCTGCCTGAGCGACTGTACCCCGTAGAAAACACCTGCCGTTGTATGGGCAGTTATATAAATTTTATTCTTCTCGATTTTAAGCAGGTAGCCTTCATCACCCAGTTCCTCGCCGGGCACCAGGGCTTTCTTCCGGGCCAGTTCCATCAATTCAGAATCTTCTGAGGGAATCCCTATCCATACATCGGCCCGATCTCCATTACCTGAAGAAAGGCTGAGCCCGTAACGGTCCCTGTAAGCAGTGGTAAGCTGCTCCAAAATAATACCGGGCGTTTCTCCTTCCAACCCGGATATCCGTAGCGAGATACTTGCGCCCGAAGGCTTGTAAACGCCCTTATCCAGGCTGACTTCCTGTGGGTAAGGCACCACGCTTACACCTTCCTGTCCATACAGGCCATTGCTGTTTCCTGTAAGCCATAAGCCCAGGGCCAGGACCCCTGCTTTCCATATCTTCATCCAGATCAAATTTTACTGTTTTTCACTCGTCCTCAGGGCCACTCCTTTGCCCATTTTAAAACCATGCTGATTAAGCCCTTTCACATCCACGGCCACCAGGTGATCTCTTGCATCGGGACTCCGGAATTTAACCTTCACATCCCCGATCTCAATGTTCTCCAGGTGACGAAGAAAAAACACAGAAGCCGGAAGGGTTCCAAACATGGTCGCTTCGGGATAAAGTTCCTCCAGCTCGGGAGGCAGCTGTACAATATCGCTTTGTGCGATACCTCCCCTGAACTGCAGAGAGATATCCTTTAAGGTAATATCCCTGGCAGGCAAACCCGGAATACCGCTTATGGAGCATCCCGTAGGTCCCGCGTTCTTAGCCCTTATATCCTCCATATGAATCTTTGCAAGCTGACCCGGTCCCGGAATGGCTCCCTTCCTGTGTGGCCTGGCCCGATTGCCCAGCCTGATAAAGAGGGGCACCTCCGGACCATCCATCACCACGCCGGAAATCACAATTCCCTCCATCACTCCTCCATCCACCACTTCGAGCGAGATTCCACTGATCCCCTCCGGCAATCCGTAGATCACCTCCTTCTCGGAAGAGGGTTTAATAACGCAGTTGCGAATGCTAATATTGATAAACCCGCCGGTGGACTCAGTGCCCATTTTGATGGCGTTACAATGTGAACTCAACACACAGTTTGAAATACTTATATCTTCGCAGGCACGGGGTGAGGTGCTCTTCAATGTGAGCGCATCGTCGTCGGTATCGCCCACGCATCCGGTAATCACAACATTTCGACAGCCATCGATATCCATCATGTCATTGTTCTTGTTGCAATGATTGAAGACCTTGATCCCACTTATAAACATATCATCACAGGCCAGGTAGTGTTGCATCCACATGGCCGAATTTTGCAGGGTCAGATCTTTGACGGTAATATCCGAACACTCTGTAAAACGAATCAGGTAGGGCCGGTTGCGGTAACGATCGGGTTTCTTCTTCGTATCCACCTGGAAGGCCGCACCCTGTCCGTCGATCGTCCCCTTACCCGTAAGCGCAATATCTTCAAGTCCGGCCGCAAAAATCAAACTCTGCATCGCCCAAAGATCCCCGTAAAACCTGTAATCAGTTGTAAGCTCCGGGTAGTCCGCAATCTGGGTACTTCCCAGGAGTGTGGCCCTTTTCTTTACATGCAGCTCCACGTGGCTTCGCATCACCAGGGTTCCGGAAAGATAAGGCCCCTTACCCAGCACCACCCTTCCGCCACCTGCTTCGGCACAGGCATCAATTGCAGACTGTATGGCTATCGTATTCAGCGTCACACCATCCCCCACTGCCCCATAGCGCTCCACAGGAAAATCGGTCCCGTAAACTGACAAGCTATAAGGCAGTGTGAATGCCATAAGCAGCAATAGGAGGGAATGTGCGCGAGTTGCTTTCATCAGCTTTGTTTATACCAGTTTTTCTGCAGCCATTCTGCAGCGCCCCTGTAAGCTCCGTCCAGGTCGCTAACACCCGACTCAGCGCCACCAATATCAATACCAAACATCCCCTTGTAGCCGATACGATCGAGGGTTTCCAGGAAACGTTCCCAGTGAATGGTCCCCTCACCCACCGCGAGGTGCTCCACCCTGTTTCCCCCGTTATCGGAGATGTGGATATAGTCAATATGATCGCGCAGTCTGAGCAGGGATAAAAAGAGGTTGTCCCTTAGAAAGTACTGGTTGGCTGTATCCAGGTTAAATTTAAGGTTGTCGCGTTTCACAGCGTTCGCAAATAACAGGTAGGCATCTGTGGAATTAACCAGTGCACCGTGACAGGGGTGCAGGTGATAACTCAGATTTTTCTTTGCGGCAATATCACAAACCTCACGGAAAGTCTCCACCAGTCCATCCCAGTAAGTCTCCCAATTCAGTTCGGCCGGAATGGTGGCAGCAGACAGTATCTCATCATCGTAGTGCCGGGTCACAGGGATCCCTTCGGGAAAGACCCATGGTGGCAACGGCGCATTATCGAGCACCATCTTCGACCCCAGGGTTTCGGCCACCTCACATCCCCTTTCAAAGCGTTCAAGGTTGACCTCCCTCTCCTTCTCATCCGGAGAGCAAAGCCCCGGAAGCACCGTACAAAATACTGGCACCTTTAACCCCTGTCCATCAGCTTTATCTTTCAAAGCATGCCGCTGGGTAAACATTGCATTGAGGTGCTCCTCCCTGATCCCCTCCAGTTCGATACTTGTAAATCCCAGCCTGCTGAACTCATCCAGGTGTATGGGCGAATCCCACGCCAACGGCGGGTACCCATGCCGGGTAATTGTGTATAAATAACATGCAACTATACCCTCATTATATCTCTCCATCTCTCTATCAACTTTTAAACTTTCAACTTTACAAACTTTACAGACTTTACAAACTTTACGGACTTTCGACTTTACGGACTTTCGACTTTACGGACTTTACGGACTTTCGACTTTACGGACT
>CAZRPW010000143.1:0-10723 GCA_964601975.1 uncultured Bacteroides sp. | reverse complement strand
ACACTTACAGGTTTATATTTGCAATCAGGAGTCTGTGGAAACACAAATCATTTTCCCTGATTAGCCTGGCCGGACTGGCCACGGCGCTGGCCGCCTTTGTGATCATTCTCACTTACTATATATATGAAATAAGTTATGATACACATATTCCGGATTCTGAAAGGACCTACCGCATTATTACACGGCTCGAAGAGGGAAATTACTGGGCCCGGACATTTGCCTGTTATCCGGATGCACTTGTTGATCTTCCCGTGGTAGAGAAACTCACTTCATTCATTTACGCTGCCAATGCAGTTGTAAGTATTGATAAGCATGATTTCACAATCTCTGAATCTCTTATTGCAGATACTGCTTTTGTTGATTTTTTTGATCTGGAACTTTTAGCCGGCCGGAAGCAGGACATTGGTGAGCCCAACACAATGTTTATAACGGCGGAGTTAGGGGAGTTGTTTTTCCCCGGAGAGGATCCCATGGGGAAGGAGGTCTTTCTCAAGCAATATGGAGGAAGCAGGGAGGATAGTATTGGCCATTTTACAGTAGCGGGCATTGTTGAGCCCCTGCCGGATAATACCCATTTCGCCTGTCAGATGATCTTCTCCCAGAAGGGTCATTTCACCCGGCGGATGGATCATCTGAAGTCGGGGATACTTCATGCTGCCAACGTTTATGTACGCTTGCAGCCCGGTGTGCCGGTCAGCGATCTGGAGCCCCTTCTGACAGATGTCCTTCTTCCCTTTTTGAAAGGCAAACCTGGCCCTCCTATAGAAGCATTCAACTCAAAACTACAAGCGGTCAGGGACATTCATTTCACAACAGATATCAACAGGGAGACAAAACCGGTTACACCCAAGTCAACGATTTATTTATTGTTAAGCGTGGGTTTCCTGGTATTGATGCTGATGACGCTGAATTTCATTTGTGCTGTGATTGTACAAGCCTATCAGCAAAAAAAGTCGACCCAAATTATGCGAATCCTGGGCGCCGGTAAAAATGAGCTGCTTCGCCTATCCCTCATAAGAAACGTGATACTTGTGGGACTGGGCCTGCTGACCTCCTGGGGCATCATTGCTTATACCGAGCCCTTCCTTCAATCTGTTTTCGGTGCAGGCTGGTCGCTTGGTTCATTGTATCCGCATATTCTCCTGGTGGGACTGGGAGCTGGCATTCCGGTAGTAATCCTGGCTGCTCTTGGAATGAATATACCTCTCAAAAAAGGTTCCCGTATTTTTGGATTGTTGACGATTATCCAGTTTGCCATTGTTGTTTTCCTGCTGGGTTTTTCAATGAGCATTGAGCGTCAGCTTCGTTACCTGGATCAAAAAGACCTTGGATACTCAGCGAGAAACATTTTTGTGCTTGGGATTCCCGGAATGAATCCCGGGGGAAACCTTCTAATAGAAGAAATAGAGCAACAGGCAGGTGTAATAAGTGCATCTACCATGCAATATCATCCCGGTGATATTTTTCAGAGTATGGAGTTTTCGCATGGGGAAAACAGATACCCATTCGGATTCAGAATGGTCGATTCCAGATCCCTGGAGACCCTTCAGATCGGACTGATTGAAAGATTCTGTAGTCCGGAGGGTCCGCTGACAGACTGGATCATTAATGAGACCTTTTATAAGCATCTCTTACAAGACTTTTCTGTCGAAGACATAGCCACCAGCAATTTTTCTGGAGAGGGTAGTGATCCTGATAGTACCAATTCAGGGATACCTTTTGTGATTGGCGGAGTCATGGAAGATTTCCATTACAGCTCCTTACACAATAGCATTGGCAATTTTGCTTTCGCTATGCTTAATCCTGAAACCAGTTACAATCGCTGGCTGACAGTGCGGTTTGTGGAGGGACAGTCGGGAAGTGTTCAGAAGGCAATCGAGCAGATGATGGACAAGCATTTTCATGGTAGGGCATATGACTTTTTCCTTCTGGAGGAAAACCTGAATGAACAGTATAAAGCCTCCGGCATTTTGTCTAAGGTCATTCGGCGCTTTACCCTATTAGCCATGCTGATTGCTTTATCCGGACTCTACGGGCTCTCTCTTTTTATTACTAGAAATCGTTCCAAAGAAATAGGCATTCGTAAGGTTTATGGAGCCGAATCGCGGCAAATCCTGGTGATGTTAAACCTCAGATTTTTGAAATGGGTGGGACTTGCATTTATAATTGCCTGTCCTCTTACCCTGCTGGTTGTGCAAAAATGGATGGCCAACTTCGCCTATAAAACTTCCCTGCCCTGGTGGATATATGTCCTGCCGGGGATGATTGTAGCCTGTATAGCCCTGCTTGCAGTGAGCTGGCAGACCAATGAGGCAGCCAGGTTGAATCCGGTGATTACAATACGCAGGAATAACTAAAGGTTTGCGCGGCGAACATACTAAGCCATTCGCATATTAACGAGACAGTACGTTCACAATTTCACCCATGTAAAACTTGTGAAAGTCTTTTTTGGGGTAGTGCTTCTTTGCCACCTCGGGAAGAAGGAAATTCTTGGGCTTCAGCTCGTCCTCGTATACCTTGCGACACTCCAGCACCAGCCGCGCCTCCTGGAAGATTACATTTCCGCGGTCTGTCTCCATGGGAGTGAGACCGGTTTCGGCAGCCTTGTCGTGGTCCCGGCCCGAACGCGTGCCACAGAACTGCAGGGCTGTGCGGTAGCGGTCGGTGAAAAAGGAGAGGGTAAACTCCTCGTAGCGGTTCGCAAATTCATAGGTGTAGCGCTGGGGCCTGATCCATGCAATGGCAATAGGCACGTTCCACATAATCCCCATATGACCCCAGCTGGCAGTCATGGTGTTATAGTCTACCAGATTTCCTGCTGTAACCAGCATCCAGTCCTTATCAATAAGTTTAAACAGATTGTCTGTTATTTCCGTGGGCTTGATGATCTTGAACTCATCCATGGGATATAAAACTCTAAAATGAAAACTCTAAAACGAAGTCATAAGGTATGAAAAAATATGATTCACTTTTTCCGGGTTTCATGGCCCATAAGGATCATGGATAAGTCATAAGGATCATGGATAAGTCATAAGGATCATGGATATGTCATAAGGGTCATGGATAAGCCTTCAGGCTCACGGATTTGTACTTTGGTGCAGAAATATCTATGCATACAATCATCCCTTCCGGCTGATTTCTTTCAATAAATCCTTGCGTAATATCTTTATTTCCTTGCCTTTCATATCAATAATACGTTCATTCTTTAGTTCGGTTAGTAACCTGACAATACTTTCCGTTGAAATGCATGCAAAATCGGCAATGTCTTTTCTTGAGAGATATGAATAAACGCCTTCCTGATTAAATCTCTCATTCCCCAGGTAGAGTAAAACATCGGCTAAACGTCCGTGCATCTGCTTATGGCCCAGGCTCTTTATCTTGTTGAATAATTGAATTTCTTCATCACAATACCATTTAATGATTTCGCTTGTAAATCCCCCGTTCTTTAACATCAGCTTTTTTAAGCTGTTCTTTTCAATCAAACAAATGGACGAATCGCGTAAAGCCAGTGCAGAATAATTATATATATTTTCTCCAAAAATAGAAGACATGCCAATGAACTCCGATGTTTTGGAAATGCTCACATTAATATTCTTATTGCTTTGACCCTCAAGGTAGATTTTCACAAGCCCGTCCGCTATGTATAAAACATAAGAAGCAAAGGCACCCTGCTTACAAATGATCTCTCCTTTCCAAAATTGAAGTTGAGTGCTTTTCTGACTTATAAATTCAAGTTCGGAAGGAATTAGCTTTTTAAAGCAATTCGATTTTTTTGACCAATTCAAACAATTCGTCGATTCCGGGTCTTCAGTCATCTTTTGTCCGATATATCAATACAAAAACAGGATATATATCAATTATTTTCTTGAACAATCTCAATCATTAAGTTATGGCCTAATCCGTTGTTCCTTAACGCTATTAGAACTTTTACCAGTAATTTTACATCAGATAATGAGGTCAAATTTTATCCCTCACACGAAATGAAAACTTATGATGTCATCATTATCGGGACAGGTCCATCAGGAATAGTTGCAGGGGTAACTGCAAAAAAAACAAAATCCTGAAAAATCAATCCTGATAATCAAAGAAGAGGAAAAGGGACTGATCCCCTGTGGCATTCATTATATTTTTCATGACTTAATCGATGTGGATAAAAATGTTAAAGGCACAAAACCCTTTACGGACCTAGGTGGATTTGTGGTAGTCGACCCGCTTATTCCATCTTTCATTCCTGGATATGACCTTAAGGGTGTTGAATACATACGTAAAAGTTACAACTATATAAAGACATTAAAAAAGAAAATTGATGGCGCCAGGGACATCGGTCTGGTGGGCGGAGGGTGTATAGGGGCCGAAGTTGCCGGGCAGTTAGCTTTCCATCCGGATAAAACAACCGGAGAGATTATCAATATTATTGGTATGGCCATACAAAAAAACGTGACAGTTTATGAACTGGTATCCTATCAAATTGGCACACACCCCCTGTTAACTTCTGCACCCACAAAGCGTGTGTTAATCAAAGCCGCATAAGGTATTATTGAAAAACTAAACAGTGGCTCAGCATAGTAGCTTATAAAAAAGCAAAAGACCATGAAAACAACCCCGCTCATTAAAGCTTGTGGATCTATTGTAAAAAGAGAATCGCTGCTTCCCATTCAGTATAATATTCTCAAAAATACCTGTGTGGCCGAAGCCAGCGAACCCTACGCTGCCTATTATGGGAATGTGCCTCAGCCAGCCATCCCCAATTCCTTGTTTTTATTTACGTCGCAATATTATGCCTTGGAGGATGTGTTGCGAATTGCCCAGAATATCGATTCCTGTTATATGGAGAAGGTGAACGTGGCTGCAGCATCTCTGGATTTCGGACAGCAAAAATATTCGGCCATCAGGATAAAGCATTTTCCCGATTTTGAACATCTGCATTTATTACAAAGATGTTGCAAGAAGGAAGGTGTTGAATTCATTAAAAAGGTTCAAATGTCAGAATCTGCCCTTGTAAAAATTTCTAAATGTTTTGTTCTGGAAGAAACAGCGCAAGGTGTTTATATTGACAAAAAAGAAGACCACCGGGGCTACATAAGCATTCCGGGACAGCTTACCTATGATCAGTTTTTAAATGCCATAAGCAAAATTAGAAATAATGAAGATTGTCCTCTCTTTGATGCTGCAATGGGAGCCATGATACTGGACTCAAAAGCAGTTACAATGGTAAGGGTATTTTCCGAAAACCTGGATTTGAAATTGTTAAAGTGCATCAAAGAGAGATTCGCAAAATCCATTCCGAAAGCTGAAATCTTGTAAATGGCGTAAGTATATTTATTGATCCTTAGTGGTTTATGTAAAAAGAAGAAATCATGAAAACAATTTTGGTTCCCACCGATTTTTCAGAGCATGCATTAAATGCCCTGAAAGTAGCCGCGCAGGTTGCAAAGAAAATAAAGGCAGAAATTGTACTTGCGCATGTATACCTTTTCCCATCCTCTGAATATGCAATTGATGTTTCCTACCAGAAATATTATAACGAGATCATTGTTGAGGCAAAGGAAAAACTGAATGCTCTGACAAAAATGGACTTTTTAAAAGGAATAGAGATTAAGGAGCATTATGCGAGCAATACACCCATGTGGAAATTAGTTTGCGACGATTTATTCAAGGATGTTGATCTCATTGTTCTGGGTTCACATGGTAAAAGCGGATTTAATCAGGCTTTTTTAGGATCCAATACTGAGAAAATTATAAGAATGGCCAGTGTACCTGTTTTAACAATCAAGGATCGGCCCACCGAGTTTAAAGTAAACTCAATAGTATTTGCTTCCAATTTCCATGATGAATCATATCCTGCTTTTGAAAAAATAAAATTCTTTGCCGATTTATATGAGGCACATATTTATTTGTTGAAAATAATTACACCAAAATATTTTGAACCGACAGCTGTGAGCGAAGGCTTGTTGAATCGTTTTGCGAAAGAATTCAAGCTGAAGGATTATTCCGTAAACATATATAATGCAAAAAATATTGAAACGGGGATTATTGATTTTGGCAATGAGAAAGATACTGATTTGATCGCCATTGAAACGCACGGAAGAACAGGTTTTGCTCATTTGATTAATGGTAGCCTGGCAGAAGGAATTGCCAGGCATCTGCCTAAACCTGTATTAAGTATCAAAATTCAACCCGGTTCTAAACGCGCAGCTAAGCCTAAGGCATAATAACGGATGATGTACAAAATTGCAATCCCGATAAAGGATCACAAATTAAGCGCTCATTATGAAGATCGCACATTTTTTCTGATAGTTTCCATTCATCGAGGTACTGTTGTTCAAGAGGATTTATTACCTGCACCGCAGCATCAAAACGATTCAACTCCAAAATGGCTTGTGGAACAGGGGGTATCTGATGTAATTACAGCAGACATAGGTTTAGAAGCTGTCAAAATTCTTAGCAGGCATAAAATCAATGTGTTTGCAGGAGTTAAAAAAATGGATGCGAAAATCCTGGTACAGGAATACCTGGATGGAATACTTGAAACCAGGGGAAATTTTTAGTAATCGTAAATCTTGTATTTAAATCCGTTAAAAAAAGGAGGTACTATGCCCGGAGGTGACAGAACAGGTCCACCGGGTGAAGGACCAACCACAGGAAGAGGAATGGCTTATTGCACTGGCAATAAGCATCCTGGCTTTGGACGGGAAATGGTTTTCCCTACTTCCGGATATACTTCACCACGAGGGAATACAGGAGCAGGATGACCGTAAGCAGGACCGCAATCCGTCCCAGGTAATCGCCATGCCGGGTATAGAAGGTAAGATGGTCGTTCTTGTTAAGAGTGCCGCGTAGTCCGGAGCGCTCCCACCAGCCTATGCGCGCCAGCTCTTTTCCGCGCTGGTCGATGAGCGAGCTGATACCCGTGTTGGCACTTCGGGCCACACTCCGGCGGTTTTCGATGGCCCTGAGCCTGGCGAAGGAGTTGTGCTGACGGTGGCCCGGGGTGTTGCGCCACCAGCCATCGTTTGTAATGATGAAGAGGAAATTCGCTCCCGCCTCACTTACATAATCAGTTACATACTCCCCAAACACCGACTCCCAGCAGATGATGGGACCCACGCGGGTACTGTCCTGCGGTGAAACAAAGGCATCCCTGAAGGCCTGGCTCCCCGGTCCGCGCATGGTACCGCCAAGTTTTACAACCAGCTTCTGAAGGAAACCCAGGAGTTCGGCATGGGGCATTTTTTCAACCCCGGTAACCAGCATGGATTTGTGGTAAAGCTGTATCATGCTGGTCTCATCCAGCTGGAAGGCCGAGTTAAAGCTGTCGTAGCGATATTCAGTGCCGCGCATGGGGCGGCACGTAGAGGTGAACTCAGAAGGATTACTATAGAGTTTGTATGTGGTTGCACCCATTACCAGTTTGGCCCGGGGGAATTCATCCAGGAAAGCATAGAGTTTCAGGATATCGGGTTGATTATGCATATTGGCCTGCCATACATTATTGTTGATGAAGGTTTCCGGCCCCACAATGTAATCGGTATTTGGAGTCACCAGCGAATCGGCCAGGTGAATCAGGTGACCGGTTTGCACTTCCTGGGGCATATCAGTAAACTTCATGTAAGGATCGATGTTAGGCTGAAGTACCACTATTTCGTAGGGGGCTTCATCCTCTTCATAGGTAAGGTAGCGGGTTACCGAGAATACCAGGGGCAGCAAAAAGACCGCCACCACCCAGCTCAGGCGTGAGCGATTGGCCTGGAAAGCCGGAAGGGCAGTCTCTTTCAGACTCTTCAGGGTGAGCGTCCTGCCATTTTTCCGAACGAAGCCCAGCCAATCCCTTAAAAGTTTATAGACCAGGATGTTCATCATCAATGCCCAGAGCGATCCGCCCAGGGCCCCGGTAAGCTCATACCACTGGATCAGGATAATGTCATTGGCAAAGCCATTGCCCAGTATCAGCCAGGGGAAGTTGATTTGTGCCCTGATATAGAGAAACTCAAAGGCAAGCCAGAAAAATACAAGAGAAGCATAGCCCAGCCTGTCGCCCAGCTTTCTGCGGGCGTGATGAAATACAAGGAAGGTCAGGGTCATGTAGCCCCCGTTTACGATGATGGTGGCCGGAACCCCGATCCAGGTGGCAAAATAAATCCAGTAAGTGGTCAGCAGTACAAAGATTGAAAAGGTAAAAAAGGCATACCAGATCATAGACGGACTGCGTTGCTTCCTGCGTTTTCGCCCGGTAAAGCTCGTTGCACGTTCCACTGCCAGTGCCTTCTGCCTGCTGATTTCTTCTTCGATAAAGAGCAGGGGGACAAAGGCCACCATCAGGAATAAGCCGGTGCCCCATCTGAAGAAGGGGATGGAGAAAAGCAGCGCAGAGAGCAATGCCAGCAGGTAAAAGTGAATTCGTTTCATGGCTTGTAAAGATAGCAGAAATCCTGTTTGGTTTTGCTATCCTGGTTTCAATGAACCATGCCGGGGGGAGTACAAAAGCATTTCCTTCTCATAGATGAATGCGATACCAAACTTTGCTATATTTGTGGAGCAGGGTCGATTAGGCAGAGATCCATCGATAGATTAACAAAAAGTACAGAATTTGAAACTTATTGAGACAGATGAATTCGTGAAGGCCGCCAGGCTGAACCGGGTTGGGGGAACAAGCGCCGCAAAAATACTGATGATGGTGCTTCGTATCAACAAACTGAATAAACTTTACGAAAGTATCAGCCATCTAGAGGGAATGGAGTTTGTCGATGCGCTCATCGACAAGCTGAAGATTGAATTCGAGGTGAACGAAGAGGAACTTAAGAAGATTCCCAGGGAGGGTGCCTTCATTACCGTTTCCAACCATCCCTTCGGGGGCATCGACGGCATGCTGCTGGTGAAAATCCTGGAGAAGTACAGACCCGACATCAAGGTGATGTCCAACTTCGTTCTGAACAAGATTGAGCCGGTGTCGAGTTACATGCTCCCGGTAAATCCCTTCGAGAGAAGAAAAGATGCTCAGTCCAGTTTAGGGGGAGTAAAGGCTGCCCTTGAGCAACTTGCACAGGGGGGTGTGCTGGGAATATTCCCTGCGGGGGAAGTATCCAGCTACAATGAAGACAACTACGGGATCAGCGATCGCGAGTGGCAGTATCCCGCCATGAAAATGATCAAGCGGGCAAAGGTGCCGGTGGTACCCATTTATTTCCAGGGGTCCAACTCAAAGCTTTTCCATGTGCTGGGACTCATCCATCCATCCCTGCGTACAGTGCGCCTTCCGGCCGAGGTATTTAACAAAAAACACAAGAAAATCCGCATTCGTGTGGGGACCCCCATCTCGGTGAAGGAGCAGGATGCTTTTACCGATGTGAGCACATACGGCCGCTACCTGAGGGCCCGGACCTATACCCTGGGTTCGGTCCTGGAGGTCAAAAAATTCTTCCGTCCGCGCATTAACCGGAGTCGCAAGCCGGAGCCCATTGCCAGGGAGACTAAACCCGAACTCATTGCGCGTGAAGTTGAGAAGATCAGGGATGAATATACCCTTTTTTCCAGCGATCACTTTGACGTGTTCTGCACTCCAAGTACCGAGATTCCTCGCATCATGAACGAGCTGGGACGGCTCCGGGAGATAACCTTCAGGGCGGTGGGAGAGGGGACCAACCATTCGGTCGATCTGGACGAGTATGACCTTTATTATAACCAGCTTTTTGTGTGGGATAACGTGGCAAAAAGGATAGTTGGAGCCTACCGGGTCGGGAAGGGGAAAGAGATTTTGCGACGGTACGGGATCAAAGGTTTTTATCTCCAGAGCCTTTTCCGCATGAACCGAAAGTTCATATCCACCCTGAATCAGTCGCTCGAGCTGGGACGCTCATTCATCGTCGAGGACTACCAACGAAGGCCCATGCCCTTGTTCCTGCTCTGGAAGGGGATTTTATACTTCATGCTGAAGCATACCGAGTACCGTTACCTGATTGGTCCTGTGAGTATCAGTAACAATTTCTCGCAGTTTTCGCGGGGACTCATCATGCAATACATCAGGGAGCACCACTACGATGCAAAGCTGGGACGCTATGTGAAGCCTCGTACCCGTTACAATGTGCCGGGATACAATGTGGATGAGGAGATTATCCTGGAGGTCACCGGCGATCTGAATCAATTTGACCGTTTTATCAAAGAGGTGGAGCCCAACGACTATACCATGCCCATCCTGCTCAAGCGTTACCTGAAGCTGAATGGAAAAATCATAGGTTTCAACCTGGATCCCAAGTTCAACGATGCCCTGGACGGGTTCCTGGTGCTGGATTTGTATGACGTGCCCATGGAAACCATTTCCTCGCTTTCCAAAGAAATCAACGATGATTCCATCATGGAGCGTTTTATGACGGGCCGCAGCGAAGTTTAACCTGACAGCAAAGTTCAAATTGACAGCAAAGTTTAACCTGATAGCGAAGTTTAACCTGATAGCAAAGTTTAACCTGATAGCAAAGTTTAACCTGATAGCAAAGTTCAAATTGATTCCACATCGAAATATCTACCCAATTACCCAATTACCCAATTACCCATTTACCAATTACCAATTACCCAATTACCCAATTACCCATTTACCATTTACCATTTACCCATTTACCCATTTACCCATTTACCATTTACCAATTACCCATTTACCATTTACCATTTACTATTTACCCATTTACTATTTACCATTTACCCATCCTGAAATGCAACGTATTCTCATCACCCT
>CAZRPW010000142.1:0-10774 GCA_964601975.1 uncultured Bacteroides sp. | reverse complement strand
GAATCACCACCGATGTGGTAAAAACCAATGAACACTCTGATATTGGGTCGATCTATAATCCCCTGGACCCTTCGGAGAGGGCCTATATCCAGAAGATGATCGATGACACTTACAATACCTTTGTCAGCATTGTGGCCGAAGGCCGTAATAAAAGCTATGATGAAATAGATGCCATAGGCGGTGGACGCGTATGGGCCGGAGCCAATGCTTTGGAGCTTGGCCTGATTGACATGTACGGCGGACTTGAAAAGTCCATCGAGGTAGCTGCCGAAATGGCCGGATTGGAGAACTACCGGGTGCAGTCACTACCCAAGCTGGATGACCCGATGACTGCCATTATGAAACAACTTACCGGCGGAGCCCAGGTCAGGGCCGAACGGATCCTCAGAAAGGAACTGGGAGACCAGTATGCTCACTACAAAAAAATCCAGGAAATCAAGAACATGCATGGCATCCAGATGATCATGCCCTATGAGTTCGAAGTCAAGTAAAAGATGAATAAAACAACCCGGCTTCAGTGGAAACTGATCCTGGTCCCCTTCTCCTGGTTATACGGCCTGATCGTATGGATCAGGAACTCCTTCTATGACCAGGGCATGTTCAAATCCACAGGATTTAACATGCCTGTGATTTCGGTGGGTAATATCACCGTGGGCGGCACAGGTAAAACACCACACACTGAATACCTTATCAGATTATTGAAAGAGGAATACCGCCTGGCTGTTCTCAGCCGGGGATACCTCCGTAAAAGTCGAGATTTCAGAATTGCGACTTCCCATTCAAGTGTTCAGGAAATTGGTGACGAGTCCATTCAGATTAAACAGAAGTTTCCGGATGTTACGGTGGCGGTCGACAGAAAAAGGGTAAACGGGATTACAGAATTAATGAAACTGGCTCCCGCACTGGAGGTGATTCTCCTCGATGATGCCTATCAGCATCGCGCACTTCGTCCGGGTTATTCAATCCTTCTAATCGATTACAGCCGGCCCATTATGAACGACCAGCTTCTGCCAGCCGGATTGTTAAGAGAACCGGCCACCAACCGGAACCGGGCCAATATCATACTGGTAACTAAAACACCCGAAGACATCAAACCCATTGAGATGCGGGAATATGTGAACCATCTGAATCTGAATATCGGTCAGCATCTCTTTTTCACCACCATGCACTACGGAGCGTTGACACCCCTCTTCCCGGAAAGCCCCGGGGAGTTAAAGGACGTTGATTGGTACCGGGAAAAAGAAGCCGGCATTCTGCTGGTTTCGGGGATTGCCAACCCCACTGGTCTGCGGGCCTTCGCGGAGACCATCAGTGAGAATATTTCCATGTTGAATTTCCCGGATCATCATCGCTATCATCCCAAAGACATTGAGCAGATCACCCGGCTTTGCAAGGAGCTGACTGAGGCTCATGGTGAAGTACTGATACTGACCACTGAGAAAGACGCTGTGAAACTGCGGGAACTGGACTTCCCGGCTCACCTTCGCAGTCTCATGCACGCTGTCCCCATCGAAGTCCACTTTTTAAATGGCGACGGAGAAAATTTTGACAAGCAAATCCATAACTATGTTACAAGCAATAAACGAAGCAGCATCCTACATCAGGGAGAAAATTAAGGAGACACCTGAAACGGCCATCATTCTTGGCTCGGGACTTGGAAATATTGTTGACCACCTCAGTGATACGATCAATGTAGATTATGAAAATATTCCTCACTTCCCTGTATCCACTGTGGAAGGACACGCCGGACAACTCATATCAGGAAGCCTTGGAGGAACCCGGGTCCTGGTCATGGCCGGCCGGTTCCATTTCTACGAAGGATATAGCATGGAAGAGGTCACCTTTCCCATCAGGGTTATGAAATTTCTGGGTATTAAGACCCTGATTGTATCCAATGCTGCCGGAGGCATGAATCCTGACTTCGAAATCGGGGACATCATGGTAATCAATGATCACATCCATACCATGCCCAACCCCCTGATTGGGAAGCATGATCCGGCCTTTGGCGCACGCTTCCCTGATATGAGCCAGACCTACGACCCTGATCTGATCCGGGAATTTAAATCCCATGCCTCGGCGCTGGGAATTCCCTTGCAGGAAGGATGCTACGTTGGAGTCACCGGCCCAACCCTTGAAACCCCCAAGGAATATCAGTACTTCCGGATTATCGGGGGCGATGCCGTGGGCATGTCCACCACACCCGAAGCGATTGTGGCCCACCAGATGGGTATTAAAATATTTGCCGTTTCAGTAATCACAGACCTGGGGGTACCCGGAAAGATTCAGAAACTCACCCACCAGGATGTGATGAAAGCTGCCGGGGAAGCCGCTCCGAAACTGACTTCAATCATCATCAAACTGGTATCCAACTGATGGCTAAGCAGGAGAATGGATTCCAGAGGGGAAAGGTAATTACCATATCGGCATCACATTTTGTGCATGACTGCTATACCGCTTTCCTGGCTCCTGCTCTGCCCTTGATCATCGACAAGCTGGGAATTTCTTACGGAATGACAGGTCTTCTGGCCGTTATCCAGAGAATTCCCTCGCTTTTCAACCCATTTATAGGGATCATTGCCGAACGACCGGTAATGCGGTATATGGTGGTGGTCTCCCCTGCACTTACAGCCCTTTTCATGAGCCTGATCGGGATTGCTCCGGGTTACGTCTTCCTGGCTGTCCTGCTCTTCTTTTCGGGAATCAGTTCCACACTATGGCACATTCCAACCCCCGTAATTGTCAGATCCCTTTCTGGTTCAAGGCCGGGAAAGGGAATGAGTTACTACATGATGGGAGGCGAACTTGCAAGGACAGCCGGTCCGCTCATCATCCTCGGGGTAATCTCTCTCTGGGGACTCGAAGGAACCTGGAAAATGATGCCCCTTGGCTTCGTGGCATCTTTTGTACTCTACCTGAATTTCCGTAAGGCAAGGATCAAACCAGCCTCATCTTCCAGGACACACCAGGAGGGCAGCTACTGGCTTATATTCAGGCGATTCTCGGCAGCCTTCCTTCTCACCGGCGGGTATACTTTTTTCCAGGCCGGAATGAAGGCTTCCATGACCTACTACCTGCCTACCTTTCTTACATCCCAGGGGAACACCCTGCATTTCGCCGACCTGGCCCTAACCATTCTTCAGCTTGCTGGTGCCGGAGGAGCCCTGTTTGCCGGAACATTCAGCGACAAACTGGGCCGAACCCGGACGCTGTTTATTGTGGCCCTGGCTGCCCCTTTACTCACCCTCGTTTTCCTGGCCCTGGACGGTTTCTGGATCTTCCTGGTACTATTGCCCCTGGGATTTTTTCTCTTTGCCCCCACCTCGGTGATGCTGGCAACAATCACTGAGCTTGATACAGATAAGAAGGCCTTCGTTAATTCCATTTATATGACCCTGAATTTCTTTGTCAGCGTCATGGTTTACCCCATAGTAGGAACCCTGATCGACCACTTTGGATTTATTCCCACCTTCCGGGTCATCGCCGTTCTCGGCTTCGGAGCTGTTTTTGTTGTCCTGCTCACCAAGAAAAAACTCTCTGCCATTTCGGTCAATCAACGATAGATCAGTCCAACTGCAAGCTTCTGATTATAACTCGATCCGCTGATAAGCGGATGGTAGGCCCTCAGGTGCACGATATAAAAACCTTCGGCAGCCATTCCACCGCCCTCATCCCTTCCATCCCAGGGATACTGCGAAGACGGGCCTGCCACATGGTTATTTGCCAGGCTTCGCACCAGTCTCCCCTCGGGAGTGGTAATCCAGAGTCGAATCACGGTTCCGCTTTCTTTCACCCCCGGAGAGATGAGTAACAGATCCTCGTAGCCATCATTATCGGGACTGAAAACCAGGGGTTCCACCGCCAGTCCGACTTCCCTGCCTGATGCAGGAAGTGCCTGTGAATTGAGTCTTCCCGGACTGGCATACCCCTCAATTGAAGCCGCTGAATGCCAGTTAAGCGCATCACTCCCCACCCTCACCGGATCGATCCGCTCCAGGGAGATTCCCCGGGTATCGCTTATCAATTCCATATGCATCTCATCATTATAACTTACTACATCAACTGTATTTCCTGAGCGGTCGGTAAGCCAGATTTTCCCTCCCCCATCAGGCAGCGACATCATCTCTTCCAGCTCCACCCATGAACCGGATATTTCCAATCCATAAGCATCCCTGAGCCAGGGGATACTCTCGCTCAGCACAAGATAGTCCCCCGGTGCCATCATGCGGGAATACTCAGAAAGGCGCAAAATTTTATCAAAGGGCTCTTCCTCACTGCTAAGTGCAAGGCCCAGGTCCCTCAGATCAATAAAGCGCTGTCCCGGATTATAGATCTCAATGTATTCAACCGACCCTTCGGAGGGATCATACATAATTTCATTAATAATCACCGAACCGGGTTCCGGAATCACTGCCGGTCCGCCATTAAAACTAAACTCACCGCTAAGGTTTCCCTGGCAATCGGACAAGGCAGGCATATAAAAAGTGAAGCGGGAAAAAAGGGAAGGCTCCACCGTAAAATGACAGATTATTGTTTCGGAAAGAGGGCCGGGTGAACTTATTTCCACGGCCTTGAAATTACCGGGGCTCAGGCACCACTCGGCTGGCAGTTGAGCAGATAGTATCAGTGGTTCGGAGAAATAAAGCCAGAGATCGCCCGCTTCGCCAAATCCGTAATAGAGAAAAACCGGCTCCTGGTAATCGGGTCGCTCACCATCCACGCTGTTCAGTCTTCCCGGAGTTCCTCCGGATGGATCCTCCGAGTACTCCCACAACTGCGAAATATTACATACCTGTTCAGGATCGGGTGATTCCAGCGACCATCCTCCATCCTTCTTCCACTCGGGCGCGTCATGGGGGATCCTGTAGCTTGCAGCATGGATCAGTTCTCCACCCCTGTTATAAAGTGCCAGCATGGCCCCCTGGTTGGGGAGTGAAACCCCTGAAAGCAGCAGGTATTCGGCGGGACCAAGCCTTGTATCCACGCCTTCTTCCGTCAGCTCATAAATCCTCGCCCCCACCTCCAGTCTCCAGCCCTCCAGGTGAAGGATATAATCCGAGGCATTAAAAAACTCCACATACTCACCTATTGAAATCCCCACTTCCGGTTCGGGATCAGCCAAAAGCTCATTAATAAGCATATCTCCCCATACTGCTTCATTCCTCATGATCCTGAACACTGTATCATCCATGCAATTGCCCGCCCGGTCACAAAGCCCCCCCAGCAATAAATCCACAGGCTCTCTGTTGGGAAGCGGATCAGGAAAGAAGAGCTCAAGCATGGCTCCCTGCAGGGAGAATGAATCGGCAACCATACCTTGAAAGGCAGATTCCAGGGCCGTCGGCCCGGGCAAAGACAATTCTGCCCTGACCGAGTCTGGCCAACGGATGGTTTCGGAAAATATAAGCCTCACACAGGCACTATTCTCAAGCGTCCATTGGCTGAGCTCTGGTTTCATCGTATCGGCCAGGAAACGGCCTTCCAGGAGTAGGTCGTCAAGCCACAATTTCCGGTCCTGGGCAGCACTGTATTCATACCTTGCCACCAGCGACCCGCCTTCGGGCAGATCATGGAGGATGCATGAGGCAATTGGCTGCATTTGATCAGACAGGTCTCTGGCTAACCAGAGTACAAGCTGACCATCCCATTGCCAGCTAAGCCTGAACAGGGGAGCAATATCCGTCCCCACGTCCTCCTGGTAGTTGAGCTCGGCGCTACAGAGTTCTTCGTAAACTCCATCCCGGGCCCTCCATAAGCTGAGCAGATCGTCCGATCCCTCCAGGTTCACTCCAAGCACAATCCCCTCCCTGATTACTTCATCAAAATCTGCCAGCAGGGCAAGCTGCCAGTTATTTACCGAGCTGGGAGCATAGCCGTGCCGTAGCCTGAATGAAAAGGAAAGCGAATCGCCGGTGAAAATTGAATCACCGGGCCGACTCAGTGTGAAAATACCATGAGGCATCATGAAATAATCGCATGCTGCTTCAGAATTATCATATGTATGGTGCAGCGAATATCTCCCTGAAATGGGATCCAGGGAATCGATACCCCAGCGTCCGGGAGGAAACTGCTCCAGGGGTAATGCCCCATCTTCAAATCCAAGGGGCCACTGGCACCATATACTCAGGGGACTGAGTAAAAGAAGAAAACAAATCCGGCAGGCTGTTTTTATTTCAGGAAATATTGTTGATTTTTGCATATTCTAATCTAAATGTATTTGATAATGAAAGTAGCTGTAGTAGGAGTCAGCGGAGCCGTGGGCCAGGAGCTCCTGAAGGTTCTCAGTGAGAGAAATTTTCCACTTGATGAACTGGTTCTGTTTGGATCCGCAAGAAGCGCGGGTAGCCAGTATGCGTATAAGGGTGAAATGTTAACTGTAAAGGAGCTGAAAGAGAATGACGATTTTAAAGGGGTCGACATTGCCCTGACCTCTGCCGGAGGCGGAACCTCTAAAAAATTCGCTTCTACAATTACTAAACACGGTGCCATCATGATCGATAATTCAAGTGCGTTCAGAATGGATGATGATGTACCGCTGGTGGTTCCCGAGGTGAACCCGGACGATCTCCATTCACTTCCCAGGAACATTGTGGCCAACCCCAACTGTACCACCATCCAGATGGTGGTCTGCCTCAAGCCCATCAATGACCTTTCCCCCATTAAAAGGGTTCATGCTGCAACCTACCAGGCTGCCAGTGGGGCCGGAGCTACAGCCATGGCCGAGCTCGAACAGCAGATCAAAGAAATTGCCGCCGGTGATCCGGTAACCGTTAAGCAATTCCAACACCAGCTCGCCCTGAACCTTATTCCTCATGTTGATGTGTTCACCGACAACGGATACACCAAGGAGGAGATGAAAATGTACAATGAATCAAAAAAAATAATGCATACCGACATAGAGGTGAGTTCGACCTGTGTAAGGGTACCGGTACTGAGGAACCATTCGGAAGCCATCTGGGTGGAGACCGAAGATGAACTTGATCTGGAACTTGTAAAAAAAGCCCTGGCTTCAGCAGAGGGTGTTACCCTCCAGGATGATCCTGCAAAGCAGATTTACCCTATGCCCCTTGGATCGGCCAGTAAGGATGACGTTTTTGTGGGAAGGCTGAGAAAGGACCTGACCAATCCCAAAGGAATTGCCTTCTGGTGTGTAGGCGACCAAATTAAAAAGGGAGCAGCACTGAACGCCGTTCAGATTGCTGAGTGTCTGATTGAGAAGAAGCTGGTTTAGTAGAGAAGGTTATTGTAGGGATAACGTTTTACGTGAATCTCCTTCACCTTCTGATAGAGCTGATCTTTCAGTGAATCAATGTTGGTTTTCTGCCTGGCTGAAATAAACAGGGCTTCCCTGTCTCTCGACCTCCAGTCGTTTTTAATATCATCCAGGCTCAGGTTCTCCCTGCTTCCAGGGGTAAGGTCATCCTCATCCTTCGCCACATAGGTAAAAGCATCAACCTTGTTAAAAACCATGAAGGTGGGTATATCATCTGTGCCCAGTTCGCTGAGGGTTTCCTCCACCACCCGGATCTGGTCTTCAAAATTGGGATGTGATACATCCACAACATGCAGCAAAATATCAGCCTCACGCACTTCATCAAGGGTCGACTTAAAGGATTCCACAAGGTGTGTGGGTAATTTTCGGATAAAACCAACTGTATCGGATAGCAGGAAGGGCAGGTTCTCCACAACCACCTTTCGAACCGTGGTGTCCAGTGTGGCAAAAAGCTTATCCTCTGCAAAAACCTGGGATTTACTCAAACGGTTCATGAGAGTCGATTTTCCTGCATTGGTATATCCCACCAGTGCCACCCTTACCATCTGGCCCCTGTTCTTCCGCTGGACCGCCATCTGCTTATCTATTTTTTTTAGCTGTTCCTTCAGCTTACTAATCTTATCGCGGATGATTCGTCGGTCAGTCTCAATCTCTGTTTCACCTGGTCCCCTCATTCCGATTCCACCCCTTTGTCGCTCAAGGTGGGTCCACATCCTTGTAAGCCTGGGAAGCAGATACTGATACTGCGCCAGTTCCACCTGGGTCTTTGCATGCGCTGTCTGTGCCCTTCCGGCAAAAATATCCAGAATCAGGTTGGTCCGGTCGAGAATCCGACACTTCATCTCTCTCTCAATGTTCCTCAGCTGGGAGGGTGTAAGTTCATCATCGAAGATTACCATATCAATCTCCTCTGCAGCTACAAATGCCTTCACTTCGTCCAGCTTCCCAGAGCCTATAAATGTCTTCGGATGTGATACTTCGAGTCGCTGCGTAAAAACAGCACGCGTCTCTGCGCCGGCCGTTTCAGCCAGGAATGCCAGTTCAGCCAGGTGTTCTTCAGCCAGCTCGGGACTCTGATCATTCCTGATCACGCCCACCAGCACAGCTGTTTCCGGATACGGTCTATGGTCCCAATAATCTCCCATGGAATAAAATAAGGCTGCAAAACTACGAAATACTCATGACAAACTACGGACTTTCCACCCGGTGCTTAAATTCATTTCTGCGAAATAAATTTTAGGCATCCTCGCTGAAAAGTCATTCGGTAAGGCAGACTTGGTATAAAAGGCCATCCCAGAAGAAAGGCTTTCCCCGGCCTACTTTATGTATTGCTGGTTAGCGAAGATAGCGTTACGAATGGCAGGTTTAATAGTCTCTGTACACATCATCACCATTTCCACATCGGTGGGGAAAGGAACCTTCTCCTGCTGTGTTTTCTGGAAGGCCTCTTCAGTGAGGGCTCCCTCGTCACCAATAGATCTTGCAGAAGAATGTTCGAAGGTATTTGATGCACCAAAAGGTTCCTGCTGTATAAGTCGCTGCGGATTCAAGGAAGCAATTTCAACCTCCCCCTTAATCTCCACAGACTTAAACTGCTGAGTTTCTATCAAAGTACAGGTAATCTCCTTAAATTTTTGCAACTTAATATCATTTCCGGCAGTATCCTTCATCACATTCCCATTGGCGTCCAGCACATAATCATAACCATCCGAAATCTTCTTTGTAAAAATCTGATCGCTATCCTTCACCTCATCGGGCGATACCATAATCGAGAGCAGTTTCACCTGGACTTCATAATCATAGACCACATTTGCATCCATGTGCTTAAAATGATATTCAACCCATTCATTGTCCAGTCCTTTGGTATCGAAAGAAATCAGATCCTCCTCCACCTGTGGCGGAAGCTTGATCGCATTCTGATTCGACACCTCCACAATAACCCTCGAAATACCCTTCTGATGGGCATCATAGATCATTGCATCAATATCGGGAAACTGTCCCCCGCTATACTCAGAGGCTTTACGAAGCTGATAATAAGCTTCTCTGTAGTCCATTTTTTCAAATGCATTTTCCAGAAGCCCCTTCCCATTATTATAAAAGAACTCGGCAGCCTTGGACTTGGCAGCAATCATCTCCTGGTTATAATCTACATACTCATAGCTATATGACTTCCCGTCAAACTCCATTGGGGTAACCGTTCTCACCTTACGCTGGCGTTCCTTCAGCATATTATACCTGTTAAAGACTTCATCGTAATTATCGGGATTATTCTCGGCAACCAGGTACCTGACTCGTTCAAGGTCACGCTCATTGGCCATTCGAAAAGCCCTGTCCATTTCAGCTGCATCATCGGCATTCGGTTTCTTGATCAGCTTTTTCACGGTTTTGTCAATTACCGCATCATAATTTCCCTGTTGCAGTTTTTTTGTGGTGGACCCGCAGCTTGTAAGCAGCAAGACCGCCATCAATAATGTCGTAAGCTTTTTCATTTCGATTTGGTTTTTGGCTTTAGCTAAATTAAAGTATATCCCAAAAAAAAACCGGCACTGGGCCGGCTTTTATCAACAATATTAAAATATCTTATTGCAACACGAAGTTAATGGGGAAGGTAAACAATACCTTAACCGACTTACCACGCTGCTTTCCGGGGGTCCATTTGGGGGAGGACATAACCACCCTGATGGCTTCCTTATCAAGTGCCGGGTCTACACTACGAACAACCACAGCATCCACCACGTTTCCAACTTTACTCACAGCGAACTGCACAATAACACGGCCACTAATGCCGTTTTCAGCTGCAATTTCGGGATACCTCAGGTTTTGTCCGATGTACTTTCTGAATTCAGTAGCAGGATCTCCACCGTTGAAGGTAGGCATGTCTTCTACAATATAGAATACCTCCTCTTCCTCAATTTCTTCCGTGTCATCGCCTATCATACTGGTAAAATCATACTCAGTATCATCTGTGGCTTCCATATCGAAATCAAAGTCATCTTCAATCTCAACATCATCATCAACGATATCAAGAACCTCGGCAACTTTTGGTTGCTCTGGCTTGGGTTCAGGCTTCGGCTCATCCCTGCGGGTAATCTGCATCATCTCATCCTCAAACTGTATCTCCTGCACTACATCAGAGTCATCGCCTTTATCTTCTCCCTGTGTCCACTCAAAAGCCACCAATATGACTGAGAGTGTTACAACGAGTCCAATCTGGATAAACAATCCTTTTCGTTTTTCCAGATCTACCTTTTTTGCTTTCTTAAGTTCCATACCTGTTGTGAATTTGGGCCATAAAAGTAATGAATAAGTATTTATATATCAAAAAGAAATATTGTTAAGATTCAATCTATCTATAAAACATGCAAAAATTCTGCCAATCTCCTATTTTGTACTTGCAAATTTTATACTAATTTTGCCACGCATTGGGGCATTAGCTCAGTTGGCTAGAGCGTTTGACTGGCAGTCAAGAGGTCATCGGTTCGATTCCGATATGCTCCACACAGA
>CAZRPW010000141.1:0-10817 GCA_964601975.1 uncultured Bacteroides sp. | reverse complement strand
AAAAAGGGTAAGCCTTACAGGAGCCTATAATAATCTGCCTAGGCGGATGATTTCAGCGACTGTCAGGCTCACCCTATTTGAAGGTGTCAGCGACTGTTCGGTATACCCTTTTGAAGGTGTCAGCGACTGTTTGGTATACCCTTTTGAAGGTATTTCGGTGTAGATCCGGTGTTTACTTTGCGCCGGAAAGGGCAGCCATTTTTTCGAAGATTTCGGTGTTTTCGTAAATTCCCATGAATTGCTCAGCACCGGGTCCGTATGCAAAAACCGGGATCAGGGTGGCTGAATGGCTGGTGGTAGCAAAATCGGGTCCCACTTCATGATAGTCCCGTTCGCCGCTTGTCTCATCCTGTTTGGCCGAAAGTGATAATCCGCCAGTCTCGTGGTCGGCCGTGACCACCACCAGGGTTTTACCATCTTTCTCAGCGAAATCAAGTGCTGCTGCAATTACCTGTTCAAAATCGAGCATTTCACCCACCAGGTATTTGGCATCATTTGCATGTCCGGCCCAGTCGATTTGTGAACCTTCTACCATGAGGAAAAAGCCTTTCTCATTCTTCGAAAGCTGTTCAATGGCCAGTTTGGTGGCTGTGGGAAGAAAATTTCCTCTGCCATCGATCATGGAGGGCATACCGCCATTGGCCAGAAGAAATCCGTATTTCTGACCTGCTTCAAGAGTATTTGTGGACGCAAGGGCATTGGTGTCGACCAGAAATCCTTTTTCAGCAGCCAGGGGAAGAATGTCCAGACTGTCGCTTCGTTTGGTAAATGCTCCAAGACCCCCTCCGGCGAAAAAATCAATTTCAGAATCAAGCAGTTGAAGGGCAAGGGTCTCTTCCATACTACGTTGTTCCACATGTCCAAAGAAGGAGGCGGGTGTGGCATGGGTGATGGTTGATGTGGCTACCACACCGGTGCTCCAGCCCAAGGCGGCGGTTAGTTCAGCGATATTTTGATGGGAAACTTTCAGAGTATCCATCCCAATGGCGCCATTGTAGGTTTTTGTACCTGTGGCCAGGGCGGTTCCACTTGCTGCCGAGTCGGTTACCTTATGTGTGGCCGAGGAGGTTTTTTGAAGGCCGATATGCTTGAAGCGTTTAAACTGTGAAGGCTCTTCGCTGAAATAGAAACCGGTAGAGACTGCAGAGAGTCCCATGCCGTCGCCGATCAGGAAAATGATTTTATCGGGAGTTTCAGGGGCTTTAGAACCGGATTGCTGGCAGGAAGAAAAGGCCAGGGAGGCAAGCAATAGTGTTGCGAGGGAAATATATTTCATAGCGATTTTTTTTTATAGTCTTCAAAGTAAGTGAATTTTAGCCAATTTTTCAGAAATCCTACAGGCTCTTTATGCCCTGTTGTATTATACAATTGTTAATTCAACAGCGTAAAGTGTCCTCTGGTTGTTAGCTGAATTTCTAAGTTCATCCAAATCCGGTCTAGTTCATCCAAATCCGATCTGATTATCAAAACCGGGATAATCAGGGTTATTAATAAAAATATATATGATATTCCTCGCAATTTTAACAGCATGGGACTTGATGTTCTGCTTCATATTTAGTTACTTACGGAAAAGCTATTCCTATGAAACACAGCATTCTTCCCCTTTTGTGCCTTCTGGCCCTCAGTTTAAGTTTTTCCAGATCCTGCAATAATGCCAGGGCTGGATTTCAGGACGGAACTCAGGAAACGCCCGTTAACCCAGCTGAAAAGAACTACCAGCTTTATTGTGCTTCCTGTCATGGAGCAGATCTGAAAGGGGGAAATGCCTCCAGCCTGGTGGATGGGGTATGGCAGTTTGGAGATGGGAAAGGTTATGTGAACCGGAACATCAAGTTTGGCATCCCCCACCTGGGCATGCCCTCCTATGAACATTCTCTCAGCCCGGAGGAAATCAGCCGGCTGGTAGATTTCCTGTATGATGAACAAAGCAGGGTGGGTGCAGTAAAACCTGATCCCCCGGCCATGCTGGAAAGCCTTGAATATACAATTAAGGCCGATGTGTGGGTGGATGGCCTGGATATTCCCTGGGCCATTGTTTTCCTGGATGAGCACCGGGCCCTGGTAACGGAAAGGCCGGGAAGGCTCAGGATGGTTGTTGACGGTAAATTAATGGCGGATGCAATTGAGGGTATTCCTGCCGTTTTGCACGAGGGACAGGGAGGATTGATGGACGTGAACGTTGACAGGGATTATGAGAAAAATGGATGGATATATATTTCTTATTCGCATGAAATTATAACCCGGGCTGGGGAAGACAGGCCGCCGGCCATGACTAAAATTGTGCGTGGAAAGATCCGCGACATGCATTGGCTGGATCAGGAAGTCATCTATGAAGCACCGCATGAGAGCTACAGTACCACACGTTACCATTATGGAAACCGCATTGTTTTTGATAAGAAGGGCTATCTGTACTTCAGTATTGGTGACCGTGGGGCCCAGGATATGGCCCAGGATCCCAATAAGCCCAACGGAAAGATTCACCGGATTTACCCGGACGGATCGGTTCCCAATGATAATCCCTTCGCCCTAAAGGGCCTTCCCACGGTATATACCCTGGGTAACAGGAATCCCCAGGGTATATCGGTGCACCCCGAAACGGATGAAGTTTGGGCTGCCGAACATGGTCCACTTGGTGGGGATGAATTAAACCTGATTCGTAAAGGACTGAACTATGGCTGGCCCGTGATCACCTATGGCAGCAATTATAACGGAACCCCGGTAAGTGAATTCACCCGAAAGAAGGGAATGGCCCAGCCATCCCTTTACTGGAAACCTTCGACTGCCGTTTGCGGTATTGAATTCTACCAGGGAGAGGCCTTCCCCCTCTGGGAAAACAAATTGCTTGTGGGAGCATTGAAATATGAGGATGTGCGCCTGCTGAATATTGAAGGGGACCGTGTTATGCACCAGGAAGTCATTCTGAAAAACCAGGGCCGTGTCAGGGATATTGGCCTGGATCCCCAAGGAAATGTATATGTGGTGGTGAATGATCCCCACCGCGTTATCAAACTCTCACCCATTGCCGAGCGAAGGGGGCAGTAATGCTACCTGAATTGCAGGGAAATTCCAAGGTGGAACTGCCTGGGGTTTCCCGGGTAATAATAACGTGGGTCACTTCCGCCAAAAGAGGGGGCATTTACCAGGATCATAGACGAATAGGAGGCATTAAATATGTTCCGGATTCCACCCTGCAGGCTGAGAGAATAGGGTCCGCCTTTTATGCTGAATTTCCAACTGGCCTGCAGGTGCAGGAGCTGATGGCCTGTATATTCAAGGCTGTTTAGATCATCCATCCACTGCCTTCCTGAATATTGGTAATGTAACTTTATTTCCAGTGGTCGCCACCCTGTTGTGATGATGCCATTGAGAAGCTGGGAGGGGATGCCCGGGAGCTCAAAGCCGCTGTAGTTGACCCCCTCATCCACAAAATCTGTAAAACGGTTTCGGGAAAGGGTGTAGGAGAGGGTGGCTTTCAGCTCTAAGGCTTGAGATTCCTTTGGCTGAAGTACAGCATATTCGCCCCAGAACTCTATGCCCATGTTCAGGGCCTTGCCGGCATTTGCCCCGGTGAAGACATCTTCGGTGATACGCTCGGTAACCAGGAGATCGTCAAGCAAAATGGCATAGAAGGTGGCATCATAATGTATTTTTCCATCCAGGAATATGCCGCGTTCCCCCACTTCGAAGTTCCAACCAGTCTCGGGCCGTAAGCCGGTGTTCACCCCACCCTCGGGCAACAGGGTCTCCTCCAGGGAGGGTGCTGAAAAACCATGACCAGCAGCAGCATAGAGGTAATGAGATTCCCGGAGCAAAAAACTGATTCCCATCCTGGGAGAGCCTACGGGCGCATAGCTGTAATGGCCCGACTGGTCGGTGGAGTCGGACCGATACCTGGTCTCCAGTCCGTAATAAAGCAGGTTCAGGTTTAGTCCGCCGTCAATAAGCACCCTTTCATGGGGTCTCCATTGCACCATGGCAAAGGCATTCATGTGTTTACGAATCTCATCCTGGTGGGTTAGTAAAGCCCCCTGGATAGCCTTGTCGGTTTCATAGACCTTCCAGTTAACCCATTCATGAAAATATTCAATTCCCAGGTTAAATTTCCATTCAGGGCTTTCATACTGGAAGAGCTCGCGGAAACCCAGGTTTGTGGAGCGATCATCCACGATATTGAAAGGCCTTGATTCATAAGGATCAGAGTAAGTGGAAAAGAACACCAGTTTATTGCTTGTTTTTTTACCCAGGCGGCTCTCCAGGCTTAGCCCGCCAAGCATCCGGAAATACTCCTCGAAGCCTCTAATTTCCCCCCAGCTTCCCCCGGCTTTCCAGGGCTCGTTCAGGTAGTCTTCCTCGTTCAGGGAAGATGGTATTCTGGCGAAAAGATCCACCATGGAAAGCGAAAGGGAAAGGTAGCTGTTCAATCCGAACAGTTTCATATTCAGGAAGGCATTGTTTCTTCTGTAGGTGCTGTTGTCCCGGTAGCCTTCCGAGGAGCTGTGGCTCAGACCACCGCTCAATGCAATTTTCTCATTTTTATAAGTGACGGCCCCTCCATAAAGGGCAGTTCCAAAAGATCCCACTTCGGCCGAAACCCTGGCGGATAGTCCGTCCTCCAAAGGATAGGGGGATTTGAGCCTGATCACACCCCCCAGCCCTGATCCATACAGGGAGGAAGCCGGACCTTTCAGCACCTCTATCCTGCCAATGGCCATCCGGTCCTGGTCCTCCAGGGTGCTTACTCCGTCGCCCGAGGTCAGGGGGATGTCATCCAGGTAAGCCCTGATCCGGTTGGTATTGTATGGAGTACGCGACCCCACTCCCCGGATCACCAGGCGGCTGGTGCTGTAAGTTCCGGAAGCCATGTATATCCCGGGCACCAGATTTATCAGATCTGCGGTATTCACCAGGTATTGTTGGTTTAGGCGGACGGGGTTCAGTGTAAATACGGCACCGGCCGACTCCATATAGCTTTGTTTGAAAGGGAGTACGGAAACCGCCACTTCATCCAGCCGGATGGTGTCGTTCCCTGTTTCACCGGTGGGCAAAACAGCGCCCTTTAGCGATATAAACGATAACGATATAAACGATAGGGCTATTGAGATCAGCATGAAACTTCTCATCATATTCAATCAGAGATTCAAGTTAAGCATTTTCCAGGCCCCAAAAGATTAAGGGATGATCAGCAATGCTGATTAAAATCTGAGAGAGAGGCAACTCAGTCCGCCGTCCAGCTTTCTGAATTCGGAAACATCCACTTCAAGGGTGGTCAATCCTCTTGCCTTTATTTTTGTAAGTGTATTTGGGTAACCTTTTGGAACCAGAACTGTATCGTTCACCCAAAGGGAGTTGGCTGCATAGCTCTCCTTTGCATCCACTTCAATTATTTTAAAGTCCTTAAAAGCAGCATGCTGAAGGAATTCTCCACATGCGAGCAGCTGATCATTTTCCAGGTAGGAGAGTCCGCTCTTCAAATGGAGCATTTTTTTCAGTGGAACCATCTCTCCCGACATGCCGTATTTTTCAAGAATGCCGATCAGTTGTCCGGCCCCCTCCCGGTTGGTCCGCTCCGATATGCCGATATAGAAATGTGTACCGCACATCATCACATCACCAGCCTCGAGGGTACCGGGAGCATTTATTCGTTCGATCCTGTCGAAAAATCTTAGAAGTACAGGCTCCATTTCTTTTTCTTCTCCCTTTCTTGATGGAGCCCCGGGATGGGTCACCACTGTAAAGCGGGAAGTGCAAAGGGCAACATCTTCCACAAAAGTGGAATCAGGGAACCTGGGATCGGGTTCAAGGATGTATACTTTCAATCCGCATTTCCGGAGTGCTTCCACATAGGCGGCATGTTGCTCCAGGGCAAGGTTGAAATCGGGCACTCCCTCGAAATCAGCCCTGAGTCCGTGAATCATTTCCGGGCAGGGTTTACGAACTATGGCGTTTTTGAACATATCTGTGTTTTATAATCCTCCGGGAATGATCAACTCATCCTGCTTGCGGTAGCATTCATATCCCCATTCTTCACCACTGTCTACCCGCACAACAATGCACCCAACCTCAAGGGCCGGCAGGGTTTCAATGGGAACAGAACGGGTACGATTCAGGACCTTTTCAGCTTCCTCCTTGTATTTGACCCTGTAGGCAGCCCGGGCATAAACGGCCTCCTGTGCATGCAGGATGACCAGGTCAGGATTGGTGGCGATTATATAATCCGCATCGACCGAACCGTGAAAATGGTGATTTGCATAAAATACATCTGCAGGGACATCTTCCGGAAAGCGCTGCAAAATTTTCTGCTGGTTCACCGCGTAGGTATCTCCTCCGTGCATGAGGGTAAAACCCTTGTAGCTAATCCTGATCGCAAGTGAGCGGGTGTTTTCCTCGTTGCCGTCGGCATAAGCGTTCAGTATCTTGAAGCTCACCCCATCCTGTTCCCATTCGTATCCGGCGGGGTAAGTATGATAATCGATAAATTCCTGCACGTGAAAATCATGGATGATGGTTCTTCCCGAATCGCCTCCATCATGGTCGCCATGGTAATGGGTGAGGATGAAGGTTTGAATGGAATCGACCCCGTGCCTGTGGAGCAAGGGAACAACAATGCTATCACGGACCCAGTCTTTTCCGCAATCGATGAGCATATTTTTTCCGGAGGGCAGGCGCAGGAGCATTGAAGATCCGTGTTCTACATCGGGTGCTACCAGGATGAGATCTGAAAATGCAGGCTCAGAGAGAACAGAAAGTTGAGCCTGGATCTTTCTCTTATCCTGGCTCTCTCTCTTATCCAGGATCACAGATAGTTCATGTATACCGATGTCTGTCCCGGCAAGTTCGGAAGCTTTGATTTCGAGCCAGATAGCAGATTCCTGGTAGGGGTATGGGCTTACTGTAAAACCTACCGAATGACCGTTCAAATTTACCCCTTGAACCTCCCGGTTAAAATTGTCAATCTTGAAAACCAGGTCGTGGGGAGCACTTTTGAAGAATGTATGCTTATGGGGAGTGATCCCGAATTCGGTAACAGGGGGCTTAATGGCAATATAGTCAATGTCCATGCCGCCCCAGCCATCCCTGATTCCAAGACTGTTGATGCCCGAGTCCAGGTGAAAATCCTGGGAAAAGAGCTTCCAGTCTGCACACATATCAAAACCGCAGGCGATCTCGTCGCCGTTTTTCAAGAAGTACTGCATTTTATCACCTCCCTGTGTCCGGTAACTGATTTCTACCTGGTAATAGCCGCTTTTATTCACAGGGATTTCCCATTTTACTTCCGAGGACTTCTGAATGGAGAGGTAAGCTCCTCCGGAGGCTCCCGGGTCATGGATCTTCTGCATCTGATTTACGGAACCAGACTCGGCTTCATATTTTTCGGCCTGAACAGGAAGAATTGAGCCGGGCATTATCTCTTTCCCGGGCATTATCTCTTTCCCGGGCATTATCTGTTTCCCGGGCATTATCTCTTTCCCGGGCATGATCTGTTCCCTGAGCCACCGGGGTCGGTCAGTGGTAAGAGCCGAGACACCCAAATTTTTCATTTTCAGGGCTGTTTCCGGATCGTTGACTGTCCAGCACCACAGATCGAGTCCTGCCTCACTACAGGCATTGCTCATCTCCTGGTCGATGATTGCAAAACGCAGGTTCAGGCCGTCCAGTTTATATTCTACCGCAGGGGCAATGTGTTTTTGCGCATCATTCTTGAACATGGACAGGTAGTAGCAGGGTACATCCGGGTAGATGGCTTTTGCCTGCCTGACAGCATCGAAATTAAAGGAGATGAAGGCAATTTTGCCACTTTTCCAATGTTCATCTACCACCGTTTTCAAATAGGGAAGAATTTCAGGTCCGGTTTTTATTTCGATCACCAGCATACGGTCGGCCGGAATGCTTAGCAGCAAATCTTTAAGCAGGGGAATGGTCGCTCCTTCATATTCGGGCAGATTGCTTTCCCTCAGCTTGATTTGGAGTTTTTGAAGTGTCTTCCATGGCGTTTTCGCGATGTCATAATTCTCACCTGTTAGTTTCTTCGTGTTTTTGTCGTGGAATACAACTACCCTGTTATCGGAGGAAAGCATCACATCACACTCGGCAGCATCGGCGCCCAGTTCCCAGGCCAGTTTGATTGAAGCGAGGGTGTTTTCAGGAGCCAGGTATGAGGCTCCACGGTGGCCCACAAATTTAAGGGACTGCTTTCCGGAGGGTTCCTGTCCCGGCATAGAGAAGGAAGTAAACAGCAGCAGGATAATCAGCAGGTTGAATATTCGGAGATTCGGAGTAAATTTATGGGTCTGAATCATGATATAAGCGTTTAGATAAAGATACAACCATGAAAGTCAAATTCTTCCAAAGATTTCGAAAATTTCTGCGCACCACCCTCATTGGGGGCGTGGTTGCACTGGCACCGCTGACCCTTATAATTCTCTTGTTCAGATGGGTAATCAATTTGATTGGTCGTAGCCTTACTCCCCTGGTGGACACCCTTCTTCAGGATGCAGATCCCAATCCATTTTACAAGTTTGCCCTCTACGTGATCACCTTTACGGCCATCCTGCTTTTCTTTTTCATCATCGGGCTCATTGTACAGACACGGCTCTCTGTATTCATGAAGAATGCCGAAAATCGCTATTTGCTAAAGATTCCGGGCTACAAATTAGCCAAGGAGACGATCCAACAGTTTTTTGGGAAAAACCGCTCTTTCTTCCGGGAGGTGGTTCTGGTGGATATATTTAATACGGGGGCACTGATGACCGGTTTTATTACAGACGACCAGGGAGAGATGATCACTGTATTTGTTCCGACGGGACCCAATCCCACTTCCGGAAATATCTATCATCTGCACCAGGACAGGGTTATGAAGACCGGGGCTTCGGTGGATAACGGGATGAAATCCATTATTAGCTGCGGTGCTGGTTCGGCAGAACTGTTTGAGTCAATGGAACACAGAAAGGGCTAAGCCTCTGAGGTCTTAGGAGTCTTCGGGCTTTTCCCGGAATTGTCTGTGGCTTTCTCCTCCTTCGGAGCCACATGTCTGAAGAAACGTTTCTGGTTAAAAAGGATCAGGGCCACGGCCACCGAAATACTGGAATCGGCAATATTAAAAACAGGCCGGAAGAAAATAAAACTGCTACCATTTTTGAACCAGTCGGGATAATTGCCCTTGAATATGGGGAAGTAGAACATATCAACGACTTTTCCATGAAGCAGCGAGGAATATCCTCCTCCTTCCGGAAACATCGTGGCTGCCTGGAAAGGCGTGCTTTCACTGAAGATTAAACCGTAGAATAAGGAATCGATTATATTTCCCAGTGCGCCGGCCATTACCATTGCAAGGGTGAGAATTAATCCGGTATGTGCCTTCAGGTGAATGAGTTGACGCATATAGAATCCGATGCCAATAACTGCCACTACCCTAAATGAAGTAAGCAGCGCTTTACCCCAGCTCCCGGGCAGGCTCATGCCAAAGGCCATCCCGTTGTTTTCCACAAAATGGAGAATTCCCCAGTTTCCCAGGAAGGGAATTTGCTGGTAAAGAGACATATTGGTTTTGACCAGGATTTTCAAAGTCTGGTCGGCCAGCAAAATAAGCAGGATTAATAAAATGGATTTCCTGGTAATGGACATTTGAATTTTCAAGAGCTGCTTACTGTCGAGATTTTGCTTCCATACTGAGGGTTGCATGGGGGACCGCACGCAGTCGTTCCTTGGAGATCAGCTTCCCGGTTTCCCTGCAAATACCGTAGGTTTTATTTTCAATTCTGATGAGTGCGCCCTGGAGGTGTTGGATAAATTTTGCCTGGCGTGTAGCCAGTCTTCCAGCCTCCTCTTTTGAAAGAGTGGCAGCTCCCTCTTCAAGTACTTTGAAAGTGGGAGAAGTATCCTGTGTATCGTTGCTTTCGCTCTGAGTAATAGAGGCTTTTAATAATTCGTAATCCTCTTTGGCTTTATCCAGCTTCTGTATGATCAGCGTTTTGAATTCCTGAAGCTCTTCGTCTGTAAATCTGTTCTTGTCAGCCATTTCCGTCGTCTTTAGTTTGCTAAATATACATAAATTTTCATGATTCCAAGACCATGATCCTACACCCTGGTAACCTTGATATTAATGAAAATATCTTCCTCGATTTCGACGCGTTTACTATGATTGTTTTCAAGTTTGTCGATCATTTGCACGCTTTCGGCAAGAGTCTGGCTTCCAATGTATTGACCATGGTTTGTGATGGCGTCATTGACCAGCTCATGCTTTTCTACCAGTACCTGGATTTTATCGGTAACATCAAAACCGCTTTCCTTTCGGATGTTTTGGATACGGTTAATCAATTCACGGGCCATACCCTCCTGTTTTAATTCTTCCGAAATGTTAATATCCAGGGCTACGGTGATGGTGCCTTCATTAGCCACCAGCCATCCCGGGATATCCTCGGAAATGATTTCAACATCTTCAAGGGTCAATTCAATTTGCTGACCACCGGCGCCAATACTGAAGGCCTTTTCTTTTTCAAAAGTGGCGATCTCATCCTGTTCCATTCCGTTAATGGCGGCGCCAATCTCCTTCATCAGTTTACCGAACCTGGGTCCCAGCGTTTTAAAATTGGGTTTGATCCGTTTAACCAGGATGCCGGCTGTGTCGGTTATGTATTCGATCTGTTTCACGTTGACTTCGTTCAGCACCAGGTTTTTAACTTCTTCAACCTGTTCCTGGAAACCGGGTTCACTTACAGGAATCATCATCCTGTTCAGGGGCTGGCGTACTTTGATGTTGACCTTTCTCCTTAATCCAAGGATCATGGAGGAGAGTTTCTGTGCCACACCCATCCGTTTCT
>CAZRPW010000140.1:0-10817 GCA_964601975.1 uncultured Bacteroides sp. | reverse complement strand
AGACCCCATTGAAAAAGCAAAAAAGGGTGAGTTGCATCCGCATGTAAAAGCTTCGATGGAGATGGGACTGGAATTGCACCGCAGGGGCATGCCTGTGATCCTTTCCGACTGGTCGGCTCCCGACTGGGCCATCGTGGGTGAGAGAAGTTGGCGTCCGCAACCCGGTGGATTAAGAGGAAATGCGCTGAACCAGGATAAGATGGATCTTATATATAAGTCCATTGCCGACTACATTCAATATGTAAAGGATGAATATGGGTTTGAGTTTGTGATGTTTTCCTTCAACGAATCGGACCTGGGCATTAATGTGCGGCAGACAGCTGAGGAACATGCCAAATTCATAAAGGGCCTTGGGAAATATTTGGAGTCAAGGGGAATCAAGACAAAGCTTTTGTTGGGAGATACAGCCGATGCAAACGGATGGCCCTTTGTCGAGGCGGCCATTAAAGATAAGTCTACCCACAAATACATAGGTGCTGTATCCTTCCACTCATGGAGAGGTTATAGCGATGAGAACCTGAAGCGCTGGGCTGATGCAGCAGACCGGATGAATCTTCCTCTTCTTGTGGGAGAAGGCAGTATGGACGCAGGAGCCTGGAGATATCCCCACATTTTCCTGGAGCCCACTTACGCCATGGAAGAGATGAAGCTCTACATCAGAATCCTTAAGATTTGTCAGCCCGAGTCCATCCTGCAATGGCAGCTGACTACCGACTACTCTCCCATGATTGGCGGTGGTGTATACGGGAAAACAGATATTCCTCTTTCACCCACGCAGCGCTTTTGGAATTTCAAACAGATTGCGAATGTCCCACAGGGCCTGTATGCCATGCCTGTTGAGGCTGACAAAGAGGGTGTTATATGTGCTGCCCTGGGCGACAATGATAAGGCGGTCTACGTTATCCATATCGTAAATAACGGGGCTTCGAGACAGGCTGTTCTCAAAGGGCTGCCACAGGGGATCCGTCGGGTAAAGGTCTTTGTTACCAACGAAGACAATCACAATTCGGAGAGGCGAAGCGCCTGGGTGAGGGATGGTCAGGCCAGGTTCCAGGCCGAATCAAATAGCTTCATCACACTGATTGCCGATGCTGAGGGTTTCTCCAGGGGTTTTTAGGCTTTAGAAGCTAAGGAATCTTACCTTTGTTGCCGGATTTAAAAGAACGAGGGTGAACTATTTTTCAGCGGAGAATTTATCGAAGTCATTCGGGGAACAGCTGCTTTTTGAGGAGCTGACCTTTGGATTGGCGCGGGGTGACAAGACGGCCTTTGTGGCCAGGAACGGGACGGGCAAGACCACCCTGTTGAGGATACTCATGGGCAAGATGGATTCCGATACCGGGGAGTTCACCTTCCGAAAGGGGATCAAAACCGCCTTCCTGGAGCAATCGCCCGAACTGGATGGCTCGCTTACAATTGATCAGCTGATTCTGTCGGCCAATACCCCTGTTATTGATGTGATCCAGCGTTACGAGAAGGCACTGGAGGATCATTCCAGTATGCAGACCGATGAGACTGCCGGCATCCTGGAGGAGGCCACCAATGAGATGGACCATGCCAATGCCTGGGATTACGAGAGACGGCTGAAGCAGCTACTGGATTTATTCCGTATCACCAATACTTCGCAGATGGTGGGATCTCTTTCGGGTGGTGAAAAGAAGAGGCTGGCGCTGGCACTTGTATTGCTGGATGAACCCGAACTGCTGATTCTTGATGAGCCTACCAACCACCTGGATATCGATATGATCGAATGGCTGGAGAATTATCTCTCCACCGCGAATCTTACCCTGTTGATGGTGACCCACGACCGCTATTTCCTCGACCGGGTCTGCAACCGCATTATGGAACTGAGTCAGGGTCAGCTTTACCAGTACCAGGGGAATTATGAGCTCTTCCTTCAGAAAAGGGCCGAACGGGAAGAGAATCGCAGGGTGGAATCGGAGAAAGCCACACAGTTGATGAAAAAGGAGCTGGAGTGGCTCCGCAGAATGCCCAAGGCGAGGACCTCCAAAAGTAAATCGCGCATCGATGCCTTCGATGGTATCAGGGAGAAGGCGAGGCTGGAGGCCGGACCGGGTGAGCTGAGACTTCAGGTTAAGTCCCCCCGGCTGGGAGGAAAGATCCTGGAGATAGAGGGAATCAGTAAGGCCTATGATTCGACGAAGATCATTGATGATTTCAGCTACAAGTTTCTGAAGGGCGACCGGGTGGGGGTGATTGGCCGGAACGGTACGGGTAAAACCACCTTTTTGAATATAATCTCCAGACTGGAGCAGCCTGATGCCGGGACCCTCGACCTTGGCGAAACGGTGCTCATGGGATATTACCGGCAGATGGGACAGGAATGGGACAGGGATATGCGGGTGATTGATGCCGTAAAGGAGATTGCCGAGGTGGTGAGCATGGAGGATGGCAGGACCATTTCAGCCTCTCAGTTCCTGGAACACTTTATGTTTACTCCCGAAGCGCAGTATAAGCGGATTGACAAGCTCAGCGGGGGAGAACTACGCAGGTTGCACCTGCTGACGGTGCTTATACAAAACCCCAACTTCCTGATCCTGGATGAACCTACCAACGACCTGGACCTTTTTGCTTTGAATAAGCTGGAGGAATTTCTATTTCACTTTAAGGGGGTACTTGTGATCGTTTCCCACGACCGTTATTTCCTGGATAAGCTCACCGATCATATATTCATATTTGAAGGTGAGGGCAAGGTCAAGGATCACTACGGGAGTTACCAGTCATATCGGCTAGCAGCCGAGTCCACTGAGTCGAAAGTCCGTAAAGTCCGTAAAGTCCATAAAGTCCGTAAAGTCGAAAGTAAAGTCGGGCAAGTCCATAAAGTGGAAAGTGGAAAGTCTGTAAAGAATGAAAAGACGAGGCTGAGTTATAAGGAGCAGCAGGAGTATAATAAGCTGGAGCCGGAGATTGATGCCCTGGAGAAGGAGAAGGATGCATTGGAGGCCGAATTAAGTGCTGGTTCGCCCGACTATGAACTGCTGGATAAAAAGTCGAAACGTGTAGCAGAGATCATTGAACTGCTTGATGCCAAAATGGAGCGCTGGATGGAGCTAGGACAGTATGTTCAATCATAAGAATCCCCCTGTCACCTTTTGGTAACAAGGGGATTTGCATTTACGGAGCAAGCTTATCAGAAGCAGGCTGCGCTAAGGATTAGCCCTTCTTTTCCTTTTTTTCTTCCTTCTTTTCTCCTGCTTCACCTTCCTTTTTATTTTTCATATCGACCACTTTTTCAAGCAGGTCGGGTACCTTTTCCAGAAGGGTGCCCAGACCGGCTGTCCTGTTAGAAGGAACAAAAGAGATTTCGTCTCCTTTGGCCACCAGGAAGCCCACCGGGGTAACCCCGATACCGGCGGCGGCTCCTGTGCCGGTACCACTGCTTTTTCTTTTTGGGTCATCACCTGTCCCTGTTCCGCTGCCGAATCCGGTACCCACCTTAATGACGGGCCTGCAGGTGTACTCACCCATTGTAAATTCATCCCCAAGGATGGTGTCGGTATTGGCAATGCTTTTTACATGTCCGGATACCTTGTCTAATAATTCATCTACTCTGATTTCCATTTTTTTTGGTTTTATTAATTTGACATTAAATTGTATTTACTTTTTAGAAATGCCCATATAAGTGCTCCTATACTGGTTCTCAGATCCAGAAGCATGGAGGCATTTCCTTCGAAATTTGCCTTTAATCTTATGTTTTCGGAATTCACTGCCGAAAAAACAGGGATCAACCATGCATTCAGCGAATAGTCATCTGTGTCTATATCCAGGTGTAGTTTCCTGATCCGCAATGCGTGCATTATATTTCTTCCCAGACTCAAGCCTTCCTGTGCCTTGAAACGCCTTTTTTTCTCCCCGTCTTTTTTCTTTTCAACCTTCTTCTTGCCTGGCCTGTTTTTGAACGGATTGAAGCGATAGGGAATGAAAAAGATGCTGCCCCTTATAGCGAATAGTTCTGCGGCAGGTACTACCCGTGCGTGAAATATTCCGGGCAGTGCCAGTGAATACCTCTTGCTTTCGGTGTTCACGAAAATGATGATCGGAACCCACAGGATCCAGGCCATGGTGAACAGTATAAATGCTATGAGGATGTACCAAAACATTGTGTAAAACTACGGTGGTTCTTAGGGTGATAGTAGTAAAAATCGATGTGTGCCTGGAAATTATCGGTAAGCTGCATTTTGGGGATGATCAGCTGCACGGTGCGACATCCTTCTGCCGGTAAACGGCATTGTTTTATCAGTTTTTTATCCGATATTTAAGTAGCTAATCAATGATCACTTCTTATGAATCAGAAAGCAAGCGTAAATAAAAAATTCACCTACTGGTGGATACCCATCCTATTTGGGATCATCTTCATAGCCGCAGGAGTCTGGATCTTAAAAGCTCCCGGCGAAAGTTTTGAGACTATCACTACCATTATTGGAGTGATTATCCTGATAAGCGGAACCACGGAGCTCTTCCTTAATATCTATAACCGGCGAACGATTCCCGGCTGGGGATACCAGTTGACAGGAGCCCTGGTTAACCTGGTTATCGGGCTTATTCTTCTCATAAATCCAGCCATCCTTTTGAAAATCATTACTGTTTTTGTGGCCATATGGCTGATCGTTGGTAGTGTTATGGTTATTATGATGGCAGCAGAAGCCAGGCAGGTGAATCGTGCATACTGGAAGTGGGAACTCATTCTGGGGGTCTTTCTGCTGCTGCTTGCCATTCTGCTTCTGTGGCATCCCATGATCCTTGGATTTACGATAGCCATTTGGACGGGTTTGGCTTTTATTATTCTGGGACTATTCAGAATTGTTCTGGCTATCAGGATGAAGAAAATGAGAGGCAGGGTAGTGGAAGTTGTGGATTAGGGGTATATGATCGTGAAACAGAAAGTTGCGCTCGTATTGTCCGGCGGCGGTGCCAGGGGCAATGCACACATTGGGGTAATAGAGGAACTGGAAAGCCAGGGTTTTGAGATTGCATCGGTGACGGGGACTTCCATGGGTGCGCTTGTGGGAGGCATTTATGCCGACGGGGAAATGGATGCGCTGAAAAAGTGGATGGTCTCCCTTGACCGGAGAAGGGTGTTTAACCTTGTGGATTTTACCCTGGGCAAATCGGGAGTGGTGAAGGGTGACAAGGTATTTAAAGCTATGAAGCGGTTTATTCCCGATACCCTTATTGAGGATCTCCGGCTTCCCTATGCCGCTGTTGCGGTCGATTTGATCGCACAGCAGGAAGTGGTATTCAGAGAGGGAAGCCTTTTTGATGCAATCCGTGCGTCGGTCTCCATCCCCACTGTGCTGACTCCCGTGAAGACAGGCGATGCCCTGCTTGTAGATGGGGGTGTTTTAAACAATATCCCTGTGAACCATGCAAAAAGATCTGAGGGAGACCTGCTCGTGGTTGCTAATGTGAATGCAAGGATTCCTGTTACATATCCGGAGATTACCCGGGAGGAAGATGAAAAACAAAAGAAGGCCTATCTGAAGAAGATGGAAGCCTTCCAGTCGCAGTTGCAGAAGATCCTGCCCCGCGGTCTGGCTGAAAAGGAATCCAAAGAAAATGATGATAAGTTGTTTCAAAGCCATGAGGGTAAGCTTGGCTATTTCAACCTGATTAGCAAAACCATCTCCCTGATGACCTACCACATGGCCCAGATGAACCTGGCTTTGCACAATCCGGATATTCTGATCGAGGTAAGCCGTGATTCCTGTGGTACTTACGACTTCTTTAAAGCAAAGGAGCTGATCGACATGGGCAGGTATGCCACCATGAAGAGCCTGGAGGACTATAGGAAGGCTTAGCTAAAAAAAAAATCTCTCCTGCCTGACATCCTTCCCGTCCCTTCAATAGAAATAATTATAATAATATTGAGGTCGCTATGAGACAATTGATTTCTATGGTGTGTCTGTTCTTCCTGTTTTCCGATTTCTTTCCGAACTTATTTACAACTAATTGAATAACAAGATTTAAGGTGTAGTAAATTGGTCAATTCGGGTGACCCATTGTCTTTGTTCCTGTTTGTTCCTGTTTGTTCCTGTTTGTCCCTTTTTGTCCCTTTTTGTCCCTGGAGATTTTATTTTGCTTGGCTTTATGGAGCTTGTCAGCAAGTAAGCTTGCCAGATGAACACATTTCTTATCCGGACTGAAACAGCGATTCCGCTTCGTGGACTGAAACAGCGATTCCGCTTCGCGGACTGAAACAGGGTAATATTTTATATCCGTTTATCATGATATTTTGGTAATATTCAGATAAAATATATTTGAAACGAATATTTAATATCCGTTTCTTATGATATTTTCATATTATTCAGATAATTTATATACACGTAACTCAGGAATTGCTGCCTGGTTAGCGGAATCGATGGGACTCATTCAAAATAGATTTTTTTGAAGCGTCTTGAGAAGAGCTTAATGGCAGGTTATTTATGCCAATTATTGAAATGGGTGTTTTATTCGAAAAACAGGAGACGAATGATTTCTACGTTGTTTCTGTTCTTGCCTGCGCTTCTTTTTTCCCAGCAGAGTGGACATTATAGTGCCTCGAAGTATGTCCCGGAAGATGGAATGAAGCTCCTGATTATGGGCCAGGATCAGGGTGCTGTGGGTGGGTTGACAGACTACTCCGATAGGTTATGTGGATCATCTGGGTCGATGAGGCGATTGAGGACCTGGGAACGTGGATCAAGGAGCAGGAGCGTCCTGTATTTCTCAGGATCGGCTACGAGTTTGACGGCTCATGGAATCATTACGATCCTGCGCAATTCAGGGAAGCGTGGATATATATTGTGCACTACTTTGATGCCCTTGGGGTTAAAAATGTATCCTATGTCTGGCAGGCCCATGGAGGGAATACTCCGAATATCAACAGGTGGTATCCCGGCGACCAGTATGTGAACTGGATGGGCTATTCCTGTTTTGATGAGCCAAACCCCGGGGCAAATATCCTTTCTTTTGCCGAAATCCATGATAAGCCGGTGATGATTGCCGAGGCGACTCCAAAGGTTGATTTGAAGACCGGGGATGGAGCAACGCACTGGACCGGGTGGTATGCCCCTCTTTTCGAAAAGATATCCGGGAACGAAAGGATTAAGGCCCTGGCTTATATAAATGTGGATTGGGACAGCCAGGCTATGTGGCAGGGCCAGGGATGGGGCGATTCAAGGGTGCAAATCAATGCCGTGATCAAGGAGAAATGGTAGGCTGAGATCCAGAAGGAATCCTGGTTGCTGGCAAGTGATTCCCTGTTTGACCTTTTGGCATACCGGCAGTGGCAGGATTCTGTAGTGCTTCGGGCTGAATCCGTTCCCGCTGGCAGTTACCAATTGATTATTAGTAATTTACATAGCGGTCTCCAGGTCAGATCGGCCGATGCGACCCCAATTGACGGGATGCGTGTATGGGACATGGCCGGAAGATTAAGCTGGTCCTGTGAAGGCAGAGCTCTCAGCTATGAAGTGCCGGGTAGCATCGTTCCTGCTACAGCGGTCCTTGTTATACAGGTAAGGAAAGGCAAGCAGACCATAAGAAAAATGGCGATGATCAATCTTTAAAAAGTTTTGTTAATTCCCACTACTCAATGAACCATTCCGACTAGCTGTCGTTTTAATCCTACAATTCAAAAAAGACACGCTATGGCAAGTATACATTCTTATTTGACCTTTAAAGGAAATTGTGAAGAGGCATTCACCTTTTATAAATCTGTATTTGGTGGTGATTTCGTAAACTTAAGTCGATTTTCTGAGATGCCTCCCGTGGAGGGTATGGAAATCCCTGCGGAGCTGAAGGAAAAGCTTATGCATGTTTCTCTCCCAATTGGTGAAAACTCGGTCCTCATGGGCAGTGACGAGGCTGCAGGAATGGGACCCGGGGTCGTGACGGGAAATAACATTTCCCTTTCTATTACAGCCGATAACAGGGAGCAGACCGACGAACTCTTTAGTAAACTTTCAAAAGGCGGCTCAGTAAGCATGCCCCTGGCTGATACCTTCTGGGGCAGCTATTTTGGTCAATGTACAGATCGCTACGGAATCAACTGGATGATATCCTTTGATGCAGAACCCGCGAAGTAGGTATCAATACTTCTTTTTGTAAGGTTTTCTCTTTCCCTTATTCTTGTCGTGATAGCTGTTTCCACTCTTGCTTCTGCCTCCGTAGTTCTTTACAGGGTAACTGCCTCCGGCATCCTGGTCTTTGGATATAACAACATTGAAGGCCTTCCCTTCGTAGACGCCGCTTGCAACTTTTGGAAGGATTGAATTAGATACACCCTCGTCCACCTCAAAATAGGAGAAGCGGGAGTGAACTTCGATTCGCCCGATGTTGTGACTGTCAAGACCGGTTTCAGAACATATAAGTCTGACCAGAGCTCCCTTGTTCATATTCTGGTTTTCGCCAAGATCGAGGGTGAAGCGTTTCTTGGGTCCGCTCAGATTCCGGTTTACTTCACCCCTCTCCCTGCGGGAAGTGCTTGTAGTCCTGCCACCTTTTTCCTGGGCGGCATTTATATCGCCGGCTCCTTTGTAATAATCCAGGTGGGCATTGAGTTCTGTGGAGATGAACTTCAGCACAATCTCTTCGGTGGGAAGGTCTTTGAGTTTTTCGTAAAAAACAGGCCAGTAGCGGTCGATGGCCGCCTCATCAATGGGTGTTTGTACCACCCGGTCCATCAGCGCATACATTTGTTTTTCGCAAATATCCTCGGCTTCGGGGATGCGCCTGTAGGTGATGCTGGTATCGATCATTTTTTCAATCTGCTTAATCCTGTGCAATTCCCTTGTATTGATCAGAACCAGCGATTTGCCTCCTTTTCCCGCCCGGGCAGTTCTGCCACTCCGGTGGGTATAATTTTCAATATCGTCGGGCAGGTTGTAGTGGATTACGTGAGAGATGTCGTGAACATCCAGTCCCCTGGCCGCCACATCTGTTGCTACCAGTACCTTGACGGTCCGCTCCCTGAATTTTTTCATGGCTGCATCCCTCTGCTGCTGGGAAAGGTCGCCATGCAGTGCCACTACATCGTAACCCTCTTTCTCCAGCTTGTCGGAGACTTGTCCGCATTCTCTTCGGGTCCGGCAGAAAATCAGGCCGAAAATATCGGGATAGTAGTCAAGGATTCTTTTGATCGCATAATAGCGGTCCTTCTCCTTCATCATGTAGTAGCGATGATCGATATTTGCCGCCACAGAGTTCTGCTTACCCACCACGATTTCCTCGGGGTCGATCATGTAGTTATTGGCAATGCGCCTTACGGCCTTTGGCATGGTGGCGGAAAAGAGCCATACCCTTTTCATGGCAGGGGTTTGCTCCAGGATGCTGTCGATATCCTCTTTGAAGCCCATATTTAGCATCTCATCGGCCTCATCCAGGATCACCCGGTTCACAGTTTGCAGTTTGATGGCCTTGCGATTGATCAAATCGAGCAGTCGGCCCGGAGTGGCGACCACGATTTGGGCACCTCTTTTAATCTGGCGAATCTGGTCAGTAATGCTTGATCCTCCGTATACCGGGACGATATTGGTTTTGGGCTCGTAATATGCAAACGAGACCAGGTCTTTTGTGATCTGCATGCAAAGTTCCCGGGTGGGACAGATTACCAGACCCTGGGTATCTTTCGAATCAAAATTGATGTGCTGGATGAGTGGCAGTCCGAATGCTGCTGTTTTACCAGTACCTGTTTGTGCCAGTCCAACAAAGTCGCGCTCACCTGCAGATAGGATCGGGATGGCCTTTTCCTGGATTTCCGAAGGGGTAACGAATCCTAATTTTGTGATTGCTTTCAGTATCTTTTCGGGCAATCCTAAGTCCTTAAATTCCATATAATTAAATTAAATCGCAAAGGTACGACAATATTAACACTAAGAGGCCATAAATTTCGGATCAACTTAAAAGAACTTTTTATACATTGCTGAGACGATACCCTAAACTCAATAAAAATGCTAACAACACGAAGAAAATTTATCAAAAACAGCGGAGCTGCTATGGCTTCAGCTGCAGTATTAAGTCAAATTCCTCTTGGAATGCTTGCCGGTTGCAGCAGCGTGGACAAGTTTTCTTTCGGATTCCAGACCTGGACCATTCGTGAGAAGCTCACCTCCGATTTCGTGCCTACACTGGAGATGATGTCAGCCATGGGTTATTCCGAGGTGGAAATGTGTTCTCCACTTGGATATACCGGAACCGGTTTTGAAAAGCTGAATGACATGTCGGGCACAGAGATGAAAAATATAATCGGGGATGCGGGCCTGGTATGCAGCAGCTCACATTTTAATATGGGTGAACTGCGTGATCATCTCGACAACAGGATTGAATGGGCAAATCAGTTGGGAATGAAGCAGATGGTGTGCTCTTCCTTCTGGCTTCCCGAAGAATCAGGTTTAGATGACTGGAAGAAGGCGATTGAGGAGCTTAATGAAATTGGTGAAAAAGTAAAAGCAGGTGGTTTGCAGATGGCTTTTCACAATCATCATGGAGAGTTTCAGAAAATAGACGATCAATTGATTTACGAATTTCTGATGGAGGGGTTTGATCCGGATCTGGTGAAAATGCAGTTCCAGGTGGCAGTTGTAAATATTGGATATGAGGCAGCGGATTTCTTCAGAGCGTATCCCGGGCGTTTCATTTCTGCTCACCTTGCTGACTATTCTCCCGAGAAGGAAAAGCAAGTGCCCATCGGACAGGGAATGGTTGATTGGGATGACTTTTTCGTGGCCGCCGAAACGGGAGGTGTAAAGAATTTCTACGTGGAAATGGATCCGGCGACTTTCGAAGCGAGTGCAGAATTTCTGAAAAGCAGGAGCTGA
>CAZRPW010000139.1:3582-10852 GCA_964601975.1 uncultured Bacteroides sp. | reverse complement strand
TCCAAACCACGCTCTTCACATTCAGATATTTCGGTTTCGGTGGCAATCAACCAGGCTCCAAACTCCTCGAAGTTCAGCACATAGTCCACATTGGGAGATTCAAGCGCCTCACCCTTTTTAGCCACACAGGGACCAATGAACACCAGGGCTGCTTCCGGAAATTCCTTTCGCAGTGATATCGCAGTATACTCCATAGGTGAAAGCGTGGTCGAAAGCTTCTCCACGAGCTCCGGAGCATGCTTTTTTATAATATTGACATAGGCCGGACAACAGGAGGTGGTCATTGACTCTCCCTTCTCAATATGTTCCAGAAATTCTTTGGCTTCGGTTTGAGCGGTCTCATCTGCTCCTGAAGCGACTTCCCGCACTTCATCAAATCCAAGCACATGCAGGCTCGATAGAATCTTCCCCATGCTGTCCCGGAACTGACCGGCAATGGACGGAGCCACCATGGCAACTACTTTACGAGGACTCTTCACTTCGTTGATTACCTCGAAGAGGTGGGATTTTTCAACAACAGCTCCATAGGGACAGGCCTCCATGCATTTTCCACACAGGGTGCATTTATCCATATCAATCTTCTCCTTCCCGTCATCGTCTTTCTGAATGGCACCTACCGGACATGCATCCTCACAGGGCACCGGGGCATAGATGATGGCATGAAAAGGACATACCTGCTGACAAATACCACAATTCACACAGAGATGCTTATCGATTTTTGCCTGTCCGCCGCTTAAATCGATGGCCCCTTTGGGACAATTCAACATACAGGAACGACCCACACAGCCCTGGCACATATTGGTGACCACATAATTGTTCTTCTGGCACGAACTACAGGCTTCATCCACCACACTCAGCACCGGAGCCGAAGCAGTAGCACCCTTATGCGCTTCCTCGAAGTATTCCCCCAGACTTTTGAGCTCATCCCCTCCTTCATCTTCATCAAATCCCAGCATGGCCATGATCTTATATTTCAGAACTGCCCGGTCATGATAAATACAGCAGCGCACAGATTCACCTTTTCGGGGTCGCATATCAAGGGCAATCCGGTCCATTTTCAGGAGAGGCTGATCCTGAAGCTGAATGGTGCTGATCCGGGCCAGAAGTTCTCTCCTTATGATCTTTGCATTGTTATTTACTCTCATCGTACATCCCTCCCAATATCGCTCTTAACTCCTGTGTAATTTTCTCAATATTCGACTCTGCCATATACTTCCCATTGATCGCAACAAATGGAGGATTCCCATTGGCTTCCTTGCAATATCCAAGGCATGTCGAATACCTCATTTCCACATGCTCAGCAATTTCCGGGGGAAGCAATTCATCCAGCATCTGGAGTTCAGCACCTCCCATCACATGGCAATAGGTGCCGCAACAAATCGTCACTTTTATTTTTTCCATATTCTTATATGTAATTTTTGACTGTCTTTTTCAGAAATTTGTCCTCCAACAAACGGGCAATTTTCTTTATAACATTTCTTCGAATCTCCAGCTCAACGGGAAGGTTCGGGTCCTGGTGCGCATCGTTTACCCGGGTTCCCACCAGGAAGATAATTTCATCATTCCTGCTGAAGTAGTTTATAATTCTCCCCGCCGGTCCGGCTATCTCCTTTCCCAGATTGTCTATTTTCCCCAGGTATTCGGATACCTTCCCCAGTGTCAGGATTCCTTCGGTCACCAGGTCAACCCCTTCCATTTTTGATGCGGGAGGCAAGCCCCGGAAAACCGGATCCATCATAACTTCCACCTCCTTATCCAGTATCCTGGAAAGGATCTGCGAGGTGGTGCCTCCGCTGACAATGATATCTCCGTTGAAACTATTTACCTGGTCGGCCAGGATAGCATCATTCTCTTTTCTGAATGGAGGACCGGTACAAAAAAGAATTTTCCGGGGTTCACGGAAACAGACCACCCCGCAACTCATGTCGTCCCGGGCCATGCTATGGTCGTTCTTCAATGCATGCCGAAGTACCCTTTCGGCAAGTTCACCAGCCGGCAAGGCATGCTGATGATCAAGTTGAGGAACCAAAAAACCGGAGAGCTGCTCCCGACCCCACCCAAAGGGCATATTTTCATTCCCCATACCAGATTGGGTAATCCCGTCTGAAAAAAGAACAATACGATCATGGAGCGTTACATCAAATTCTGAAGTGAACAGGGTCTGTTTCAACAGTCCCTCATTTATGTGAATCTCCTCTCTAAGGGGTTCAAAAATATGACCTCCTTTCCATATAAGAGCCAGGGGATTTCCGAATTCAATCAGGCGCACCTTACGGTTCCCTTCAATATCGATGATTGTAAATGATGAAAAGCTGATTTTCCGGTAAGCATCCACCGGCAGGGTGCGCATAATGATCCTGGCAGTATGCTCTATGGGTGAATTAACGGAAATAAAGTTCATAGCCATGGATGCGGTCATGGTCGCAAGGATGTTTGCCTTTACCCCACTGCCCAGTCCGTCGGCCAGGATGATAATCGTCCGGTTCTCAGCCTGAATCTTCCTTGAGAGGAACACATCTCCACAGATTTCATTCCCGGCCTTCTGACGCTGGACATGGTCCACTTCCACAAAAATATCAGTCTTGTTCATAATCATCCTGGATATCTACAATCGAATTAAGCAGGGTCTCCATATTGGAAGCATTCTCCCCCAGGTGGAAAGCAATTTTTTGTACAGTCTCAAGATTCTCCCTGACCACCTTGCGGGTTCTTTTAACGATCTCCTCCCGGTTCAGTTCCGGTGTCCTTAGGTTATGCAGAATTCCACAAAGCTGGTTTCTTCCATCCAGGGTGAAAATTGAAAGATGAAACAGATGCGGACCTGTTTTCACATCTTTTTCCAACATGCTTTCACCCGAATCTAAGAGGTTCTGAAAGTAATCATGAAAGGGAATGATTTTGGCCAGATCGGCTCCCACGAGTCCGGGTCTCACTTCCTCAGCCAGTCGAACCTCTTCACCGGCCATTTCCGCAAAAAGCCGGTTCGATTCAAGGATGCGCATCTTCTTATCCACGATGACAACCCCGTAAGGCATCCTTTGCAACAACACGCTGGCTTTGTCCTGAGCTACCCGACGCATATAGGAGACACACATTGTCCTTTCCGCATTTCCGTCCATAACCGCCCTTGCAAAATCCCTGCAACATTCATAACCACAGCCTCCACAATTCAATTCATCTTCCTTGTTCTGTTTACCGATAGACTTCAGGGTTTCACTGATCTCCGATTCGGTATAAACGCGCTGCTTAACCGGACTACCGTAATCATAAGCATTGAAGATACCTGCCTGAACAAGCGGATAAGAAGGTGAAATTGCAGGACTATTCTGACCAGCAAGTACCCTGGCTCTTTTAACAGCCACTGAGTCGGTATTGCTTACCCCCGGTCCATCGATACAGCCTTCGGTGCAGGACATCAGTTCAAGAAAAACCGGTCCATGCTTTTCAAGTGAAGGCAGATCATTTAAAACAGAACTGATGGTGCTAACCCCCGAAAAACTCATATAAGAAATCTTTTGCTGCTGTGTATTGCTTTTTACACCGGCAATCATTCCTCCTGTTATGGGGTAAAGGCCTCCCTGCCCGGCCTCTGCAGGCTCAAACAGCTTGTTTCCCTCCCCTGGCAGATCTACACCCGGCCTTGTATTTCCGGTCAAACCTTCCTCCTCAAGCCAAAACCTCAGGCGTTTAAAAGTGATTACCGCATCCACAACTCCCGGGGTGTAATCCGACTCTTTCTTTTTTGCAATGCAGGGTCCGATAAACACCACTTTAATATCCTTTCCGTAATACTCCCTCAGATACTTTCCATGTGCCAGCATGGGCGTATCCACCTTCAGAATATTCCCCGAATACTGTGGATAATACTTGAGAATTAGTTCAATCGAAGCAGGACAGCAGGGTGAGATCCCCACCCCTGTTTCCGACTCTGCCATCTCCTTCATCACCTGCCTGGAAACGATTTCAGCGCCCAGTGCAGTTTCAGAAACCCTTGCGAAACCAAGTCCCCTGAGAAGACCGATCATCTCCTGTTTATCATATTCCGGAAATTCTGCCACCCAGGAAGGCGCAAGGGATACGATCACCTGCTTATGTTGTTTTAAAAGGTATTTTACAAGGCTCACATCCTCTTTCACCTGCTTGGCACCCACCGGACAAACGCTGACACAGTGGCCACAGTAAATGCAGTTCTCCGGAATGATGGAGGCCGATTGGTCCTCCATTTTTATGGCCTTCACCGGGCATTCCCTGATGCACTTATAACAATCCTGACAATTGTTCTTTTCCGTATATATGTAATCTACATTCATCTGTTTGTCCTCCTGTCTCAGGCAATGCTTTCCTTAAAGGCATCCTCCAGGATCATCTGGACGCTGGAAGGACTTACCTCATTATATTTTGTCTCCCCGATACTCAGGTTAGGTCCGCTGTTACAGTTTCCCTGGCACAGGTGCCCTCTGAAATCAACATGCTCCTTAAGATTATTTTCATCGAGAAAGGTTTTTATTAGCTCCAGGATCTGATCGTTCCCACGGGCATAACACGAACTGCCCATGCACAATCGGATGGGTATCTTGTTGGTTTTCATGATTGTTGTTTATCTTTTATATTCTTATCTAACTTTCTCTCCAACTTCTGCGACAACCACAGATAGTCTGCATAGAGCGATGTATTCCGCAACTCCACATCCTTTGGCACCCTGATCCTGGCCTGGGTAAAATTCCATAAGCCCTTGATTCCGGACTCAATCATCATGTCAGCTATTTCTTGCCCCGCCCCGGCAGGGGTGCATATAATTCCCATACGCACCTTCAGCCGGCCGGTAAGTTCTTCAAGCCGGTCGACCGAATAAATCTCCTTCTCTCCCACCTTCGTGCCGACCAGCTTTTCATCATTATCAAAAATTGCCAGAATATCCAGGCCATAAAGATGAAAACCCGGATAATTCAACAGAGCCCTGCCGAGCTTACCTGCCCCGGCAATTATCGCGGTATTGGACTGACCATATCCCAGGTAAGTTTCCACAATGCCAAGCAGGCTTTTCACATGATGAATATCGCTAACGCTTAGTGCGTCATGCAGGTTCTCCAGGTCCTCACGCACCTGGTCGATACTCAGATCCAGATCGCTTGCCAGGCGTTCATTGGAGACATAATCACGATTTCGCTTCTCAAGCTGTTCGAGATAGTAATGGTAATGGGCCAATCGCTTTAAAAGCTTCGCGGGAATATTGAGATTCTTTTTCATTTCCGTTGTTTGCCATACTATATCCAATAGCATGCCAAACAACCTTATTGACTGTAGCAGTGTACTTTATAAAATGTAAAGCTTGATACCGAGTAGGGCATTGTCCTGAAATCGAACAATGCTACGCACTACACCCTGATCCCGTATTTTTCAATCTTCTGGTAGAGTGTATTTCTTCCCATACCAAGGGTCTGTGCAGTAAGCGTTATATGATTATCGAAGTGCTCAAGGTATTTCTCGATTACCAGCTTCTCCACCTGTGCCATTGAAGGGAGCTTATCCTTATCCCTGAATGTCAAAAAATCCTCTCCGCTTCCCTGGTCTTCCTCGAGAGATGCTCCGGGAAAAAGTTGTTCTGGGTGAGCGCTTAGGATCACCGCCTTTTCTGCAAAGTTTTCAAGTTCACGGATATTCCCAGGCCAGTTGTGATGCACCAGCTGCTGCATGGTACGGTTTTCGGTGGGAGGAATGGGCCTGTCCATCTTATGGGCTTTTTGCTCAAGGAGATAATGATACAGTGGAGGGATATCCATCTTTCGCTCCCTGAGCGGGGGAAGCTCCAGGGGAATCACGCTGAGCCTGTAGAACAGGTCCTGCCGGAATCGTTTCATTTTCACTTCTTCACCGAGATCCTTATTTGTGGCTGCAATAAATCTCACATCCACCTTCACTGTCTTTGATCCCCCCACACGGGTAAGCATTTTATCCTGTAAGACCCGAAGTAGCTTCACCTGCATTTCAAGTGTCATTTCACCGATCTCGTCCAGGAAGAGCGTCCCCTGATGTGCCAGTTCGAACTTACCTGGTTTACCTCCTTTCGAAGCCCCTGTAAATGCACCCTCCTCGTAGCCGAAAAGTTCGCTCTCTATAAGCTCTGGAGAGATGGCCCCACAATTGATGGCTATAAAAGCATTGTTCTTTCTGTCGCTGGCATTGTGAATGGACTGAGCAAACACCTCTTTCCCCGTTCCACTTTCCCCGGTAATCAGGATGGTTGACGGAGTATGTGCAATGGTCCGGGCATAGTCCACCAATTTCCTCATCTTCTTTCCCTTGTAAATGATCTTGTCAAAAGTGAAATTCAGTTGCTGGGGCTGGTATTTATTCATGAGCCCGAGCATGCGGCTGAGGGGCCGAAAAGAGAGCACGTAACCAATCCTGTCCCCTTCCTGACCAAAAATAGCATAGGCATTCAGCAGGTATCGGGCACTTGCATTTCTTGTATTCAGTTCGCCTTCCTCATCCAGGATCTGCTCACCCTTGTCCACCAGCTCCCTGAACTGTTCCCATTGGGGACAAATCTCGCTGATTTCACGGTCTATCAAACGCGTTCTCCTGATATCAAGCGAACGGCATGCTGTATCATTCACCCAGTGGATCATCCCTTTAAGATCTACGGCAACAAGTCCGAATGAAAGATGATTCATAATACTGAACGCATATTGCTGGGCATCATACAGTTGCCTCTGAACAGATGAGTTGTGAATTCTGCTCTCAATGGCTTTTACAGTAGCCCCCACCATCCCGAGGGTATAGGGATGAAGCCGATCTTCCTCTGAAGTCAGGTTCAGCGTACCGACAATCTCACTATTTGCATCATAGATGGGTGCAGCAGAACAACTCCATCGCTGGAAAGCCTTTACAAAGTGCTCCGTTCCTGTTACCTGAACAGCCCTTCCTTCCCGTATGGCTGTCCCCATGGCATTGGTCCCGATACTTTCTTCATCCATATTCGCCCCCCTCTTCAGGTTCAATGTGGCCGCCTTCTCAATATCCTCCTCTTCACCTGACACCTCGAGGATCACCCCGGTCCGGTCGGTCAATATGATGACGTTCCCATGCTTATCACCAAGGAAGCTATCCAGCTCTGCCATATATGGACGGGCAATGTCAAGCAGATCCCGGTTCTTCATCCTCTTTTTATCCAGATCCTTAGCGCCCAGCATGATCCTGGGTATTCCGTTTTCAGGATCAATTCCGAACCCGGCAGACCGTTCATGGGACCTGACAATGGTCTTTCTTG
>CAZRPW010000139.1:0-3482 GCA_964601975.1 uncultured Bacteroides sp. | reverse complement strand
ATCAAAGGCAGTTCGACCATGTAATACTGATCCTTTTCTTCGATCCGAATCCGGGCATCGGTAATTAGCCTGTACTGGCTTTCCAGGGCAACTAATCCTGTATGGGTAGAATAGGTGCTTTCCTTACGGTTCAGATTATTTTTTACAGCCAGAACCCCTTCCTTCGAAAAAATCTCTATCATCAAAGGATGCTGCTTATTCGCGATGTTATGCTTAATGGCATTCTCTACCAGCAGTTGCAATGCCATGGGCGGAACTCTTTTTTCCAGATACGGTGGGTCAATCCCGATAAGGATATCCAGGCCTTCTCCGATCCGCTCCTTGTGCAGTGCAATGTAGGATTCCAAAAAGCGAAGCTCTTCCTGCAAGGATACGGTGGTCTCTTCATGGCTTTTCAATACGTAGCGGTAGACATTGGTGAAATCCTGGGTAAACTCCTCTGCGATTTCGGGATTGTAACGGATCAGCGATTTAAGGGTGCTGAGGTTATTGAATAAAAAGTGCGGATTTAACCTGTCCTTAAGCGAGTTGTAATCACTGATCAATTTGGCTTCCTTCAATTCGTTGATCTCCTTACGGTTTTCCATCCATTCTTTAGCCAGATTGGAGATGATGATCACCAACAGGTGGATAATGATGACTAACCACCCGATTATAAGGGCTGTTTTAGTTACATCGTGCGCAAGAACGTTATGTTTGCCAAATACCCGCTCACTGACCAATACCACGGCAATCAAAGCGAAAACAGAGACCAGGGCCACACTGAAGGTCTGGATATAAAGGCTTCGGCGCCAACGGGATCGTGAAAGAAGACGCATGATAAAGATATTCATCTCTATCACCGCATTGTAGGCAATAATGGCGAATAAATACACCCTCCATTGTTGTTGGATTAAAACTTTTCCACTGGGTGAAATCAACCGGACGACAAACAACAGCAGGGCTGCAATGGCGGAAACCATCAACAGGCGGATCAGGACGTAGCGAAGCTTATAGCTTCCCAGGTTGATGAGCAGATCCAGTCTCTTTTCTTCAATCATAACTTGCTTACTTTCCCATCCATAACTTGAAATCCCCTGCCTTTAACCGGCTCACCGTCACTTCAAAATCAGGTTTGGGATCAATCATAACGACTAATTTACCTCCATCGCTGTTATGGATCCTCTTCACCGCATCCGCATGGAGAATGATCTTACGACTGGCCCGGAAAAAACTGTCCGGGTCCAGTTCAGATTCCAGTTGTTCAAGTGTATAGTCCAGGGTGTATACCTTCCCCTTCCAGTCCACCGCGAATAAGAGTTTATTTTCACTGTACATATAGGCAATCTCACTGGTCTCAAGCTTCTGCCAGGAGCTGATACCCGAAACCAGGAAACGGGTTCGGTATTCCTTCCGGCGCTTCATGATACTTTCGAAAAGCGGAGCAAACTGTTCGGGTTTGAACGCCGCATAATCTACCCCTGGGGCCGAAGCCATGGCCACCCGTTCATATTTGTCGAAAGCCTCCTCCAACACCTTGCGCTCGATAGGTTTAAGCAGGTAATCAATACTGTTGACCCTGAAAGCCCTGAGGGCATACTCATCATAAGCGGTGGTGAAAATGATCCTGCAGGAAGGCGGAAGGTTTACGTGATCAAAAATTGAAAAACTGATCCCATCCGACAACTGGATATCCAGCAAGATAAGGTCGGGTACCGGATGGGAATTCAGCCAGCCAACGCTCTCCTCAATACTTGCCAGTATCGCTTCCAACTTCCATTGAGGACGAAGTTCATGCACCATATCCCCGAGCATGCGGCTGTTATGTACTTCGTCCTCAATGATGAGGAACCGCAATTCTTTACCGGGACTTTCTGGTTTCATAGGTGAAAGATAGGTATTTGTCCGAATAGCCCTGCCTTATTTCAAGCGGTTTGAGACCCTCAGGAGATTGCTCTCCTGGATCTTGAAACTGGTGAGCGCATCTATCCGGCTACTGTTTGCTTTTGCCCACTCTGCTTTGGCTTCCAGGAGATTCACAATAGTCTCCATTCCCAGGCTGTAGTTATCGTCACTGACCCGCATGTTCTCCGCTGCCTGTTCCACAGCTGTTTCAGTCATTTCCACCCGGGTCCAGGCATCATTGTAGTTGAGGCGGGCCTGTTCCATTTCCAATTGCAGGTACTGGTTCGCCTGTTCCATTTCCAGTTGCCTTATTTGTTGATCAGCCCTGGCTGACTGAAGCTTTCCTTTTCTTTCCCCGAAAGTCGTGATGGGTATATTGATACTGGCCATAGCACTGACTCCGTGGTCGCTCTGATTGTTCATACCTTCCAGACCGATTATAGAATAATTATAACCAAAAGAAATTCCCGCGGTGGGCAGATAATCTCCCCGAACCAGGTTTATGTTCTGTTCGGCTATCTCTACCTGTTTTTTCATCAGCTGGTATTCCAGGCGATCTGCCGCTGTGGCCAGTCCCAAGTGTCCGGCATTGTATTGAAAATCGGGGATACTGTCAGTGATTTCCAAACTGCTGTGCAAATCGACACCTATGATGCGACACAGCGACATCCGGGTTAATACCAGCCCGGTCTCTGCTTTTTGCACATGCAGGGATGCATCATTGTACTGTACCTGGACCTTCAGAAGCTCATTGCGGTTGGTCATTCCTGTTTCATAGCTGTTACGGACCATGCAAAGCACCTCGGCCAGCAATTGCTGATATTCCCTGGCAAGTCTGACCTTTGCTTTGGTGGAAAGGTAGATATAATAGGCCTGATCAGTGGCATAGATCAGGTTGGCTTCCTGGAGACCTTTGTTGGTGTCAGCCATGCTTTCCCCAATTTGAGCCATTTTATTTCCCGCCCTGATTTTCCCGCCTGCATAAAGGGGCTGCTGGGCGCTCACTCCTGCCATCATTCCTCCATAGAGCGTTATATCAATGGGAAGATAACCATAGGTATTGAAGATCGGATTCCCGTCAGAACCCGTAATAGGCTGACCGGTACCCGGATCGACTACAATATTGGGAACCAGTTGTCCCGTGGTCGCATCAAAGACCTGGGTGGGAAGATATAGATCTTCCTGGATGTCAATATTTTTGTACATGCCAGTGGCGGAAGCGGAAACATTGGGTAACCAGGCCGAGTGGGCAGCCATACGCTCCCCCTGGGCCTTGCCGTAGTTCTCATCGGCAATCTTCATAACTTCACTGTTTTCCAGGGCCATGTCCCGGCATTGTTCGAGGTTCAGGATGAATGCTTCCTGAGCCAGGACACCGGCAGGGATCAGGAATATGATGGCGAATATGATGGATTTTGTCTTGTACATCTGTGAATGCTTTAAGGGTTGATCTTCACCCGGTAGAATACCGAATAAAGTATGGGTACAAATAACAGGGTAACGAGCGTTCCCGCGAGCAGGCCTCCAATGATGGCCACAGCCATAGAAGCATACATGGGATCGGTCAGCAGCGGGATCATGCCCAGGATGGTCGTCAG
>CAZRPW010000138.1:6907-11100 GCA_964601975.1 uncultured Bacteroides sp. | reverse complement strand
CCGAATTTTGCCTGCAGGAACAGTACGAGGATGGCCATCATGGTATAGAAACCAAAACGCTCCCCCATGTTCGCAAAGAAGGCCACATAAAGTCCTTTAGGATGTCCTTTTAACATTGAGATTAGTTTTTGTGAATAGTCTGATTTTCCTAACGGCCACAAATATAGAAATAGTTTTTTCTTAAATTTGATACAAACAGCATGTTATGAAAATTTTCGGGGCAGATCAGGTGCGTGAAATAGATGCTTATACAATCAAAAATGAACCAGTGCCATCCATCAAACTGATGGAGCGGGCAGCCCTGCGGCTCACCGGCTGGTATGTTCGTCACTATCATGTCAATCAGAAAGTTATAATTTTTGCCGGACCGGGTAATAATGGGGGAGATGCACTGGCCATGGCCCGACAGCTTGCAGAGAGGCAATTCCGGGTTCAATGCTTCTTACTTGCTTTTGGATCTCTTTCGGAAGACTGTGCTAAAAATAAACAAAGACTGATTGATCAGGGCCTGGTCCAACTCAGTGAACTGCAAGAGGAAGATCCCCTTCCGCAGATCGACAAAAGCGATGTGGTGGTGGATGGCATTTTTGGATCCGGGCTCTCCCGTCAGGTTTCAGGATTCCCGGCAAAAGTAATCGATCATATCAACAAGCATTCCGAGGCGGTAATTGCCATCGACATTCCATCCGGACTTTTCGGAGAAGACAATTCAGACAATGATTACAGGTCTGTGATCAAGGCAAAGTACACGCTCACTTTCCAGTTTCCATTTCTTTCCTTTTTCTTCGAGGAGAACGAACCTTTTGTAGGTCAATGGAGGGTTCATGACATCAAATTGCATCCTGATATTATTGAAGGTTCAGAGACCCCTTACCAGACCATAGAGAAGGAAATGGTTCGGGATTTGCTGCCCGAGCGAAAGAAGTTTGCACATAAAGGCAGCTTTGGCCATGGACTGATCATTTCGGGTTGCTACGGCATGATGGGCGCTGCCCTGATGGCGGGGGAGGCCTGTCTTCGGAGCGGGACCGGACTGGTAACAGTGCATGTGCCCAGGTTTGGGTATCATATTATTCAGACAGCCCTGCCGGAGGCCCTGGTGAGCCTTGATCAATCGGATATTCTCTTCAGCGAAGCGCCCTCTTTAAAGGCATTTTCAGCCATCGGTATAGGGCCAGGGTTGGGTTGTAAACCAAATTCGGCAAAGGGATTGAAAATGCTTTTGGAAGGGGCAAAAGTGCCACTGCTGATTGATGCGGACGGACTGAATATTCTTTCTGAGAATCCCGAGTGGCTGTCCATGCTCCCGAAAGGAACCATCCTGACTCCTCATCCCAAGGAGTTCGATCGCCTGGCAGGGAAGAGCAGTGATGGGTTTAAACGCCACCAAAAACAAATTGCCTTTGCCCGAAAGTACGGCCTTGTTGTAGTTCTCAAGGGAGCCTATACAGGCATTGCTGCTCCCGACGGCCGATACTGGTTTAATACCACAGGTAATCCGGGAATGGCCACAGGAGGCAGCGGAGATGTGCTCACAGGCTTAATGACCGGACTGCTTGCCCGGGGGATGAAAGCCCTGGATGCGGCCCTTGCAGGCGTGTATCTGCACGGATTAGCAGGAGATCTGGGGACAGCGGCCTCCAGCCAGGAGGCACTCATAGCAGGAGATATCAATAAATTCCTGGGCACAGCCTTCAGGCAGGTGCAGTGGGTGCAATAACTTTTTTTGTAATGCGTATACCTAAATACTAAATTCGTAGTTATATCAGTAAATTGTACCCATGAAGAAGCTATTCATTCTTATAGCAATTGCAGCCATTCTGGCCAGTTGTTCAGCCCCTGCGGAGATGCAGGTTATTGTTACCCCGCTGGGGGAGGAAGTTCCGGGATCAATCCAAAAGGGGGCTTATGTGCTGCCCCAGACCATTCTGAAGGTGGAACTGACTTGCCAGGAGGTGAAAAGTGTGCCGGGCCCATTTCGGGAGTATGCACAAAAATATCTGAGTATCAAGGAAGTTATAAATCAGAATTCCAGTCAGTGGCAAATCCTTGATCTGAAAGTAGTGCCTTATGAGGAAATGGATCCGGGGATGGCTTTTCAACTTAACCTTCTGAAGGGAGATCTAAAAATGTCAGGCATGAATGAACTGGTGGGGAAGGGGATGATCCTTGATGGAAGTGAAAAGGTGCTTGAGGGAATTAAGAGTCCAGCCATGGGGGTCTCTGTGAGAAAGGATTATATACAGTACAAGGACCTGGGTATTGCTTCGAATTTTAATGAGCGCACCGAAACCATGTACAAGACCATCGTGACGGATACCTCCTTTGTGGAGGTCCCGGTGAACCGTACCATTACAGAGCAGAAGTCCCTTTCAATGAAGGCAGAGGAGGCGGCTGAATTTCTGCTGGAATTAAGAACCCGCAGGTTTGAATTGCTTACAGGCGAGTATGACAGCTATCCCCAGGGGGAGGCTATGAAGGCCACACTGGATAAGCTGGATGAAATGGAAGCCTCCTATCTTTCGCTTTTTACAGGAAAAACCCTGAGCAGGCAGGAGACAAGGTCCTGGTTCATTGTTCCCGAATCGGGATCAGAAACCACCTCGTACCCCCTGGGCGTTTTTTCAGAGCAGCTGGGGTTCATCCCCCAGGAGATGATGGAGGGTGCCCCTTTAAAGCTTGTTATCAAACCCATTGGAAAAACCAGGAACCTGGACTCCTACTATTCGGATAAGGTAGCCGGTGAAGTAACTAATATGCTCTATTACAGGATACCTGATGTAGTGGAGATGAAGCTTTTGCTGGGCAATACCGAACTGGCAAACCAGAGAATTTCGGTTTACCAGTCAGGTGCCCTTGTAGCATCGCCGATCAACACTCCCTAGTGGTGAAATAGGCGCAGCTTAGTATCAATAAAGCTTATTCCGTAATTGTTTGCTGTTTCGATAATTTCTCCGTCACGAACCGATCCCATTGGGGCTGCGATAGTCTTGATTCCATACTTATTTGCCAGTTCGATATTGTCCTTTTGTGGGAAAAAACCATCCGAAACCAGGCAGGCATCCTGCAATTTTGCCATACTTTCCGGTCCTGTCTTATCCTGCTGCTTTTCAAGTTCGATGAGTTGGTCCAGTTCAGTTCTCTTCAGGGATGGATGGTTCTGAAGAAAGGAATAATCCATAATTAACTTATGATACCAGTTCATCGCCTTGGATATGGCAAGCTGGGAACAGAGAATCCTGGATTGCTGTCCCGAGCCAATCCCGATTACCTGACCCCCGGATACAATGCAGAGAGAGTTAGACTGGGTGTATTTCAGTGTAATCATTCCCAGGAGCAGGTTATCCTGTATGCTATCAGAGATCGTTTTATTTTCAGTGACAACATCGGTAAGGCAGTCCTTCGTGATTTTGTAGCTGTTTCGTTTCTGACGGATTGTAATTCCGAATAATTCCCTGGACTCCATTTCGGGTGGAACATAGGAAGGATCAATTTTAAAGATCACATACTTGCCCCCTTTCTTCTTCCTTAGAATTTCAAGGGCCTCATCATTAAAGCCAGGGGCAATGATACCGTCCGAGACTTCACTTCTGATAAGCTTCGCAGTGGGGGCATCAACGGTGTGACTCAAGGCAATGAAATCACCAAAGGAGGCAAGCCGGTCTGCTCCCCTTGCCCTTGCATAGGCCGAGCCAAGCATGGAAATATCATTTTTAACCAGGTAGGCAGACTTTTCCTGAGCAGAAAGGGGTGCGGATAATGCTACCCCGGAAGGAGTGACATGCTTAAAGGATGTGGCTGCCTCTCTTCCGAAACAGCTGCTTAATTCATTGACAAGTTGCCATGAATTTAGTGCATCCAGTACATTGATCACACTGGGGGTACCACAGAGGAGTTCAAGAGCCTTGGAAGGGTCTGATACTTCCGCGACATCCTGGTAAGGGTTCATTCCGTATTTAAGTTTCATATGACAGTTTTTAAGTTGAAAACAGATTTCTTAAGGTAAGAGTTTTTTTAATTTCATGGCATAACGACTCGATTTATTGATCGTGTCAAAAAACTGTTTGGCCTCCGGCTGACTCTCCAGTGCTGCCAGAAAATCCGCTGGCACTTCCATTTCACTTACCGCTTGTCAGTTACCGAAAGTATATCTAATTCCAAATAGATTTCTCAGACTAAGGTAAGATTCAACA
>CAZRPW010000138.1:0-6807 GCA_964601975.1 uncultured Bacteroides sp. | reverse complement strand
AAGTCGCCGTTTGCGGTTGGCTTTAATGTTAAATATTATTATTCTCTTCAACGATAAGGAAAAAAAGGCGTATTAGTGCTTTTTAGATTTGGCAGATGGCTTTATATGATAGCTCCAAAGACAACGGAATACTGGTAGGGTGGAGAGAACCCACCTGCTTCCCATTTAGTATGCATAGCCATGAAATTCCCAACCAGGAAAAAGGGTGTTTCCATAATGGATACTCCACCCAAATATTTAAATACGAAGTTGCCATTGTCCTTTTTACGGGCTTGATACACTTTCCCTCCGGCAACTGAATATAGACTGTCAATTTCAGGGAGCCATTCCAGGTAGTTTCTTTTAAGGGTTTATCATTTCTTATATCTGAATGATAGGTTCTGAAGTGGAGCAAGGTAATACCAATGATGCAATGCGCTATTAATGAATAAATGTTTTTCTTTTCAGAGAAGATTACATTTTATTGATTGTCAATAAAATTACTATTGACCATTGCATATAGCCGATTACCCTGCACGTTCCTGTCAGGGCTCAGGAAAGTTGAAGCGGGCTGCTACCCTTGAATTTGCTGCTGTTTTGGCTGATATTTTATACATTGTCGCCCAAGGTAATTCTATAAAAATCCATATTTGTCAGCTATAAATATCAATAATAATGATAATGAAAAAGCAACTAGTGGTGCAATCAGCCACATTACAAAAAATCTTCTGACTTCCGTTTTCTTGAAAATTTTTTTAGCGCCTAATTTTGCAACACCAATTCCTAAAATTGCAGCAACATTCAATTGAACTAATGAGGTTGGAATTCCTTTTGTTAGTGATGCTAATAATAATAAACTAGCAGACACAAAAGCTATAATTACAGCTTCAAATTTCCCAAATAATACAATTTCCTTTCCTGTATTTTTTACAATCTTATGTCCGAATATTGAACTTCCAATTCCAAAACATGGAGCCACAATCAGGGTAGATAAAATCATTATTAAAATGAAGTTTTCGTCTCCTGAAATATTGAGTTCATTTGCAGTCATCGCGGCAATGGGGCCGGCAGCATTAGCCACGTTATTTGCTCCGATTGAAAACGCAACATATAATGACATTAATACTAATAAACCATTCCAGATAGGTTTCATATTTTCATTTTGGGCTCGTTGTAAAGTAAGCCCTCTTCTTCTCATGGGGCGATAAATATATTTCCCAAAAAATAAACTCAGAAAAAATGATATTACTGGTAAAATAAACCAAGTTGGTATTATTTCCAGGAACAATTTATCTGAGTGTAGGTCATTAAAATATAATGCTACAGCTGTGACAGATAAAACTGCTGCTTGACTTGTGGATTGAGGTATGCCAGCTAAATTAGCGATCAATAGAGAAATTGCAACCGAAAAAAGTATAATTGAAACGACTGTAAGTGACATCATTTCCTGGGCTAATAAACCACTACCCATAGTTGTAGCTGTTCCTTTTCCTGCAATAATTGCACCGAGAAAGACCATTATTCCAAATACTCCCGGAATCAAACTTTTTCTAATAACATTAGCTCCATATGCAGCAGAAAAAGCAGGTGCTGTTCCGCTCCCACCCATTGTTATCGCTAAAAACATAGCTATAATAAAGGGGATTAATAAGTGACAAAATAACGGTGAAATCATATTCGTAATTTGTGATGTTTTCTGTTTTCATTATTTAAGGGTGCATCTATATAGATACCATTTTTGTCTATTTTGGAGAAAGAGAATAGGGAGTAGAACGGTGGACCTATGCCGCCATTGGGTAGGGCTAGCTTTGACTTTTTGGCAAAGGGCGTGACAGATGTTATGGTCGGCTTTAGTGTATCCACCATGTTAGGGAACTCAATTTCCAAGTTGGCGATTTCTAAGCTCAAAAATATTTGGTTAAGCACTTTTATCCTATTCGAGTTCCGTTTTCGACTTTTCTTTCAGGTTCAATCAAAGTAACTTCTTTGTTTTCTCCAACACCACCTAAAACCAAGCATTCACTCATAATATGAGCGATTTGTTTTGGTGGGAAATTAACAACTGCAAAGACTTGCTTTCCAATTAAATTCTCAGCTTCATACAGTTTAGTTATTTGTGCTTGGCACTGATGATTTTATTATTTAGCTTCCGATAGTTTTATTTTTAATTCTTTTGCAACACCTAGACCATAGGCCTCGTCAGCTTGCAAACAATTTTTTATATGTCGCACTTTTATTTCTTTCGGTATATCGCCCATATTCCTTGCTGTATTTTCAAACAATATTTGTTGCTGCTCTTTAGTCATTAATCTGAACAAATCGCCTGCTTGTGAGTAATAATCATCATTATCTTCTCTATGATTCCAATGGTCGGCTGCTCCACTTAATTCCAATGGCGGTTCTTTGAATTCGGGTTGTTCTTGCCATTCGCCGTAACTATTTGGTTCGTAACCTAAAGTTGAGCCATAGTTTTCATCTGTTCTCATTTGTCCGTCTCTGTGGAACATATTTAAGAAAGGACATTTTGATTTGTTTACAGGAATTAAATGATGATTTACTCCAAGTCTGTAACGCTGAGCATCACCATAAGAAAACAATCTGCCTTGCAACATTTTATCAGGCGAAAAGCTAATTCCTGGAACAATATTGGTCGGATTAAATGCGGCTTGCTCAACGTCAACAAAATAGTTTTCAGGATTTTTATTTAATTCCATAACTCCAACTTCGATAAGCGGAAACTCTTTTTGCGACCATACTTTTGTTAAGTCAAAAGGATTTTGCTTATGATTTTTTGCTTGTTCATCGGTCATTACTTGGATTTTCATCGTCCATTTTGGGAAGTCGCCTTTTTCAATGCTGTCAAATAAATCTCGTTGATGGCTTTCACGACATTTCCCAACTACTGCTTCTGCTTCCTGGTCGGTAAGGTTTTTGATTCCTTGTTGTGTATGTAGATGAAATTTAACCCAGATTCTTTCATTTTTGTCATTTATAAGACTATATGTGTGACTTCCATAACCGTGCATATTACGATACGATAGGGGAATACCCCTATCGCTCATTGTAATTGTTACCTGATGCAATGCTTCTGGCAATAATGTCCAAAAATCCCAGTTGTTTTTTGCACTACGCAAGTTCGTTTTTGGGTCACGTTTTACCGCATGATTTAGGTCTGGAAATTTCAGCGGGTCTTTTAAGAAAAATACGGGTGTATTATTTCCAACTAAATCCCAGTTTCCTTCTTCTGTATAAAATTTCATTGCAAAACCACGAATATCTCTTTCAGCATCGGCAGCACCGCGTTCTCCTGCTACAGTAGAAAAACGAACGAACATTTCTGTCTTTTTTCCAATTTCGGAAAATATTTTTGCTCTTGTATATTTTGTAATATCATGTGTTACTGTGAAAGTTCCAAAAGCACCAGAGCCTTTGGCGTGCATGCGTCTTTCAGGTATTACCTCTCTGTCGAAATGCGCAAGTTTCTCAAGATACCAAGCATCTTGTAAAAGCATGGGCCCCCTTGGTCCTGCTGTCATTGCATTTTGATTGTCAGCTACAGGTGCTCCAGAGCTACTTGTAAGTTTTTTTTTCATCCCTTTCATCTTATTAAGTTTTTAGGTTGTACAAAAGTGCTTTTATTTTCAAGTTATCAATTTTAAATCAATTGGTTTACGCAGTTTTAAAACTTGCAGCCAACTAATGGGTATCTGAAAGTTTTTATATGCTTCTATGCACATCTTCAACATCAATACAGTACATTAGTCTGCCGGTATCAGACTACAATTCCCATCCATCTCGATAAGTGTGCCTAATCATTTCGTTCAGGGTCTTTTTGGCATTTATTTTTTCCATGTGTCGTTCAATATGAGGGTATGAATTGTAACCAGTTAATAAATCGATATTCTGAAATTCCACCGTATCGTTGTCGTTTATGTTCACAATATCCATTTTATCACTATCCCATTTGAGGCGCTTCTGAAAACTTTGAAATCGGATAGCCAGATTTCCAATCAAAGATAATTCAGTTAATACGGCGGCCTTCTTAAAATTGGAATAGCATTCTGTCCGGGATTCTTTTTCTTCTTTGCAAGCCCTGAGCCAGTCCTTTTCATGTCCTCCATTCACCGCATCCTGTACAATTCTGTAACGTGGTTCAGACGGAGTGAATTGATGAGAAGAGTCATTGGAAATAATAACCGGGTCGCACCCAAAACAATTTGTGATCATCTTTCCTTTGGTGCCGGTAAGTATTACTCCCCCCTCATCAGCGCCCGGCATATTCATCTCATTCAGTCCGCTGGGGATTGGCGGTTTAATTCCACTGTCATAAAACGTGAGTTTTAATGGCCTGAGTTTTATTTGTCCTACTGTTCCCCTGTCAGGAAATTCGTAATGTACGATGGATGTTGTGGGGTAACATTCGGTAGTTACAGGCCTTGTTCGTGCATAGACATATTCAGGATTCCCGAGCTTAAGGGCTATAAAGGGCAAATCCAGCACGTGCCCGGCCATATCACCCAATGAGCCTGTTCCAAAGTCCCACCAGGCACGCCACTGAAAAGGAGTATAGGCCCGGTTATACGGTCTCCATTTAGCTGGACCCAGAAATAGATCCCATGATAGGGAATCCGGCACTGGCTGGTTGCCGCTTGGCCTTCCGATGCCCTGGTACCAGAGTGGCCTGTCGGTCCATGCTTCTACATGTGTTACATCGCCAATGGCGCCTTCCTGTAGCCACTGTATCGCATTTTGCACACCCATTGATGAATGACCCTGATTTCCCATTTGAGTCGCCACCTTGCTCTCTTCTGCAAGCTTTGCCAACACTCGAGATTCGTAAATGGAGTGACTCAAGGGTTTCTGACAATACACATGCTTACCTCTTCGCATGGCTTCTGCAGCGATCACTGCATGAGTATGGTCAGGGGTGGCGATGAAAACTGCATCAATTGACTTATCCATTTTATCGAACATCTTCCGATAATTCCTGAATTTTTTAGCTTGAGGAAACTGCTGAAATACAGGCGCAGCATATTCCCAGTCAACATCACACAGGGCCACAATATTCTCCGAAGTAAAATGCTGTAGGTTTTGCTTGCCGATACCACCTACGCCAATGGCTGCAATGTTAAGCTTATCGGAAGGTGCCAACGTCCGACTACATGCCAAACCCGGAAGCACCGATAGGGCAATAGTTGATTTTATACTTGTATCCAGGTACTTCCTTCTACTTATTCTGAATGAATCTTTCATGATAGGGTAAACGATTATAATTGATTGAAAAACAGTTTTTCAAATTTGTATATCTTCGGATTAAGGATTGTCAGTACACTGGCATTATCAAAATTCATTTGGAGGGATTCTTTTAAAATCATCTGGCTGTTTAACCAAACGATCAGTTTTTCATTTTTATAGCGGACCACAATGTTGTTCCATGTGCCGATTTTTAGGGGAATCGTATCGGAATCTGCAATTTTAAGGACAACCTTTTCATTTTCAGAGCGAACAGAAGTTTCCATAAGCTCATTCACGAAATTTCGATTTTCCTCAATTTCCGTTGAAAAACAAATTATCAGGGGATCGTCGTTATTGCATAGAACATCCATCCGAAAAATAAAGTCACGGCTAAAATCAATACTCTCAATATCACAACTCAACAGCTCTTTTTTCTGTTCTTTTTTAGGGAGGCTGATTGATTTGCCTAATTCGGTCAGGTCCCGCACCTTTATGTTTTTGAATTTACTTTCAAATCCATGTCCTTGAAAACCGATATGCCCGTTTAGTGCCCTGCCATACAAGGGATAGTCTTTCCACTTACTGTCCCTAACACTTTCTTCCCATTCATCGGTCCACAGTTCGTATACTACAACCTCGATCCCGTTAAGCCAGTGGGTTACAACGCCATCTTTAATTCTTATTCTTGAATTATTGAATGCACTCTGTGCTTGCAGCTTTTGATTTATCGGAGCCTGGACCTCATAATTTGCACCTGTGCTGACTTTGGGATTCACATTATCTAAGTGCTCATCATCCAGTAATGCATACTCTGGGCCTGTTGCCCAGGCTGCCCATGAATTTTCCTGGACATGAAAAAAGATTCCGCTGTTTCCCTGCCAGCATATGGCCCAATCCACCGAAAGCTCAAAATCCTCGTATATCTCTGTTGTTATCAGATCTCCTGGATGGATAAGGCTGTCGCCCCGGGTAACAATCAAATTGTCCTCGATATACCAGCCTGGATTAATGTCCTGTTTAAGGAAGCTCCTCCAGCCCTTAAAGGATTTGCCATCAAATATCGGCCTCCACCCATCCTCCCATTCTTCCTGGGTGATTAATCCTTGGAAAGATTCCTTCATGATGTTGGTCTGCCGGTTTTCTTGTCCGCAGGAAAATATAACTATCGTTAGCGCTAAACTCCATACGACATATTTCATATTTGTACATATATTGGATTTATATTGAATTGTGTATTAGATGGGGTTAGTACTTGTTTCTTTTGGGGTTTATCTTTTTCAGCAATGAAAAAGCCTTTGTGGTGTATCTTTTGAATGAATAGGCTTCCGCTTTGTGTCATTTACCTGTGCTTGTAAGTTGTTGATCCTGAGGGCGCAAATAATTTCCATCGCTTTGGGCCAGGGCTTCATTATACTCCTGAAGCTTGTTCTCGATGTATTCTAAATGCCGGGATATTTTCTTCTCGTTAAAGACGTTCTTCTTGCTGTTCTGGGCCCTGAGATTGGTACTATCCCCGGCTATCAAGGTTCCGCCAATGGGGTTGAAGTACTTCGCCAGACTCACCGTCTCACGAAAGACTTTCTTAATTGCCTT
>CAZRPW010000137.1:0-11169 GCA_964601975.1 uncultured Bacteroides sp. | reverse complement strand
TTACAGACTTTATAGACTTTACAGACTTTACAGACTTTACAGACTTTACAGACTTGATGGACTTTACAGACTAAGAAATCCTCCGGATGGTGTTAACGCCTTTCACCTTCTTCAGCTTGCGGATGAGGGCTTCCAGGTGCTGGGTGTCTTTCACGAAGATGGTGACACTTCCTTCGAATATGCCATCATTGGAATCAATTGAAATAGAGCGCATGTTGACCTGGAGGTCTTTGGTGATTACGTCCGATATATTGCTTACGATGCCCAGGTCATCTATGCCTGTGACCTGGAGGCTAACGGCAAAGGAGGAAACATTTTCGCTGTTTCTCCAGCGGGCTTTTACTACACGGTAAGGATACTTTGAGAGCAGTTGCTGGGCATTGGGACAATTTTTGCGGTGGATGGTGATGCCTGTTGAAATTGTAACAAAGCCAAAGACGGCATCCCCGTGAATGGGATTGCAGCACTTTCCCAGCCGGTAGTCGATATTGGCCAGCTTTTCGTCGATGACCAGGAAGTCGCTGCTGTCGGGCAGGTCATGACTGGCATTGACAACCAGGCGTTCAACTGCATAGGGGTCAATGGTGTCTGGTTTGGTTTCTTTCGGTTTTTCTTCCCGGGTAAGCAGATCCTTGATTTCAAGCAGGTCAATTTTTTCGATGGAAACATCGTAATAGAGCTCAATGGAATCCTTGTATTTATAGTGCTGAATCACCTTTCGAATGCTGGTATCATCAAAATCTATCTTCCAGTTGCGGAACCTTCTTTTCAGAATCTCCTTACCATGTTCTGATTCTTTCAGGAGAACCTCCTTCATGGCCTGTTTGATCTTGCTTTTGGCTTTGGAGGTTACCACATAGTTCAGCCAGTCTCTCTTGGGTTTCTGGTTTTTGGAACGAATGATTTCAACCTTGTCGCCATTTTGTAGCTGATAGCGGATGGGGACATTTTTCCCGTTTATCCGTGCTCCGGCACAGGAACATCCCACATCTGTATGAATATCAAATGCAAAATCAAGCACTGTGGCATTTTCGGAGAATTTTTTCAGGTCCCCGTTGGGTGTAAAAACAAAGATTTCCTTGCTGAACTGGCTCAGCTTCAGATCCTCTATTAGGTTATTGGCATCCTCATCCGAGCTTTCCATGGCTTCCCGAACCTTCTGTATCCACTGATCGATTCCTGCCTGGCCCTTGATTCCCTTATATTTCCAATGGGCTGCAAGACCCTTCTCTGCAATCTCATTCATGCGGCCTGTGCGGATCTGGACTTCCACCCATTCCCCTCCCGGCACCACCACGGTGGTGTGCAATGATTCGTAGCCATTTGATTTTGGAGCAGATATCCAGTCTCTGAGTCTTTCCGGATTGGGCTGGTAGTGGTCGGTGATGATTGAATAAACCCTCCAGCAATCCGACTTCTCCTTCCTCAGGGGAGTATCGATGATGATCCTGATGGCAAATTTGTCATATACCTCCTCAAAATCAACCTTTTGCTGTTTCATTTTTCGCCATATGGAGGAGATTGCCTTGGGCCGGCCCTTAATCTCCACCTTGATCTTCTCCTGCTCCATGTCCCTTTCGATGGGCTTTATAAACTCTTTAATGAAGCGCTCTCTGCGTGCTTTTGAAGCTTTCAATTTAGTGTCAATTTCCATGTAGGCTTCCTTTTCGAGGATGCTCATGGAAATGTCTTCCATCTCTGACATGACATTGTAAAGTCCGAGACGATGCGCAAGAGGTGAGTAGATAAACCTGGCTTCGCAGGAGATGGCGATCTGTTCTTTCTCACTGAGGGTATCCTTCTGCCTCATCAGAAACAGCCTCTCTGCAATTTTTATGAGGATGACCCTGAAATCCGATGCCAGGGTAAGGATCAGATTCCTCATATTCTCGGCCTGACCGCTATTGGTGGTGGTGTCAAGGTCGCTTATGTTCATCAGCTCTCTGATGATTTGCCCTGTACGCTCCCCCAGGCTTGCCTGAACTTCGTCCAGGGGAATGTCATTCAGTTCAACGGCATCGACGATCAAAACAGAAGAGATGCCCAGCGCATCGAGACCCAGCTCTTTCACAGTCATTTCGGCCAATTGGATCGCGAAGATACTGAGATGCATCCCCAGTTTACGCTTTTCCTCAGGGGTTTTTTCAAGGAGGAATTCTACCGACTGCCTGATGAGCTTCACTCCCCTGGCATCGTATTCCTTCTCACAAATACGTATCAATTCATCGTATCGAACCATGAACTGTTTCTGCAAATCTTCATTATACTTCTTCAAAACCTCCATACTCAACTTTTCCTTGGGAAAGACAAATGTATTGTGGTGCCTTCACCTTTTTTAGTGGTGATCTGCAGTTCTCCCTTATGAAGGGCTGTAAACTCACGTACGAGCGTCATTCCGATTCCTGCTCCTTTTTCATTGGCCGTTCCCCTGTTGGAGAATCCGCCATTGTGTAAGATCTTTTCGACATGTTCCTCCGTCATACCAACTCCACGATCTGCCACCTCAATATGGATGGCCTGCTCATTCTGATTAGCCGAGATGGTTATACTTCCTCCGGGTTCTGAAAATTTTATAGCGTTCGAAAGCAGGTTCCTGATGATTGCTTCCAGCATGATTCTGTCTGCATAGATAACGATTCCTTCATCTACCCTCTTCTTTACAGAGAGTTCCTTAATCAATGCCGATTCGTCAAACAGGGCAATGCATCCACTTACAATCATATTCAAATTGATCTCAGCGGGCATAAAAAAGGATCCATGCTCCCCCATCCTGGACCAAAGCAGCAGATTTTCAAGCAATTCCAGTGAATAGGATGCAGATCGTTTCAAATTTCCAAGTAATTTTTTCCGATCGAAGTCCGGTTGTCCGGATGCCTCCACCCGGTGCAATACATCGATAGCCGTAAGTTGGTTCCCCATGGTACCTCGCAAATCATGGGCAATGATGGACATCATCCGGTCCTTGGTTCTGTTCATGTTGTCCAGCTCCATGTTCTGCCGGGTGATTACAAGGTTTTTTTCTTCCATTTTCAGGGAAGAGAGCCTCAGTCTGCGCAAAAAGGACCCTCCAAGAATCACCAGTGCTGCCAGAAGAACAGCAATTCCGATGGCACTGTACATCAGCGCGTTTCTCTTCTTCATCAGCAGGGCTGTGAGTTCGGACTGGATCTTCAGGTTATTGTTCTCTTTTTCAAGAGCGCGTGAGCGGTGTCTGAATTCCATTTCCATAGCAGCCCTGGTGGCTGCTTCACTCATCACACTGTCGTTATACAGATTATACAGGTTCACATAGTGATAGGCCGATCTAAAATCACTCCTGGCTTCTGCAATTTCTTTTTTGATATTATAGCCCGTTGTAATGTGCTCCAGGGAGTTTATTTCATTAGCACTCTCCAGGGCCCGGTCCGACCATTGATTGGCCCTTGTGAAATCTTTGCGGTCGAAAAAAACCTTTGATAATCCAAGATAGCAGCGCGCCAGGGCCTCCGTATCGCCCAGATCTACTTTCACAGGAATAGCCTCCATGAATAGCTCTGTGGCCCTTTCGTAGTCCTCCATTTTCGCGTGAATTTCAGCCAAATGAATCAGGCAGTTGGAGATGGTCCTTACATCTCCCAGTTCAAGCTTTATTTCCTGCCCCCTCTCCACATATTTTAGTCCCTCTTCATGCCTGCCCATAGATGAAAAATTGGTACCGATATTTATAAGGCAGTTTGAGACCATCACAGGATCTCCAATTTCTCTTCCCATGTCCAGGGCCCTGTGGTAAAGCTTTGCCGCCTCCGGAAAGTTCCCGCACTTATTTTGCACCACACCCGAGTTAATAAGGCAGAGTGCAATGCTTTGCTTATTCTGTTCCCTTTCAGCAACTATTCTGGCCCGTTCAAAATATTCAAGCGCCCTTTCGTAAGAACCCAGGTAGACGAAAACATTTCCCATGTTAATGTATCCCTTGGCAACCTGCATGGCATCTTTTTCAGCATCAATGATATTGATAGACTCGTCATAAACACTCAGGGCCTCCACGTAATTCCCCTGGTTTTTATAGATAATCCCCATGTTATTCAGACAGCGACTTGCTCCATCGACCATATTATTACGCCTGTAGAAATCCAGGGCGGTTTCATAATAGTTCATGGCCCGGGAATACAATCCTTTATAGAGGTATACATTTCCCTTGTTCTTCATGGTTTCATAGTAGGCAATATCATTATCTGCCTCGTTGTAGAATGCCAGGGCCCTGTCTAAATCAATGATTGCTTCATCGTAATGGCCAAAGTGTATCTTCATCTCACCTTCAATCTCAAAACAACGACCCAGATAATCTTTATCCTCAAGGTTGCGTGCAATGGATTTAACCTTTTGAAGATATTGTAAAGCAAGCGCAGTATCGGCTGTTTTATGGATCAAAGCTATCTCAAGCATGAGCCGGCAGCGTACCGAATCGGTATGTACGCTCTCCATTTCTCTTAGCAGGCTGTCCGTTCGATTTTCATCCTGAGCCATAGTGGCAAGCGGGATTAGAAAGAAAAGGAAAAGCAATGGCTTCAGATAGTTTCTCATAGAAAGGCTTAATTTCGTGCTTTAAAAGTAAGAATTTTTAATATTGTATTCAGTTTCCCAATAAAATTGAGATGGCCAAAAAACTAAATATTCCCCACACTTATGTAATCGTCTTTGCTTTTATCCTGCTTGCTGCAGTGCTTACCTGGATTCTTCCGGGTGGTGAATTTGATCGGGAAATCGTGGATGTAAATGGGACTCCGAGAGAGGTGATCGTCGAGGGCTCTTTCCACAGTGCCGATAAATCTCCCCAGACATGGCAGGTATTCAGTGCCCTTTTTGATGGCTTCGCCGGGAAAGCAGATATTATCGTGTTTATTTTGATAATCGGCGGAGCCTTCTGGATTATGAATGATAGCAGGGCCATTGATGTGGGCATCCAGACTTTCCTTAAGCGGGTGAGGCGACTCGAAAATAAAAAAATATTCAGATGGATTGGGGTTGATAATATGATCATCACCCTGATCATGCTTGTTTTTAGCGTCTTTGGGGCGACTTTTGGAATGAGCGAGGAGACCATTGCCTTCATTATCATCTTTGTTCCTCTTTCGATTTCCATGGGTTACGACTCAATTGTGGGACTCTGTATGTGTTTTGTGGGCGCTGCTCTGGGTTTTGCAGGAGCATTACTCAATCCCTTTACCATTGGGATTGCCCAGGGCCTTTCCAACCTTCCCCTTTTTTCAGGAATAGAATACAGGCTGTTTGCATGGCTTATCATCAATGTTGTGGGTATCGGTTGGGTACTGCGCTATGCTGCCCGCATTCGTAAGAAACCCGAAAGCTCCCCGGTTTACGAAAGTGATGGCTACTGGAGGAAAAAGGAAGCGGTGGATATTGATTCGCTGGAATACCACACACCCCTTTCAGCATGGATCACCTTTGGACTACTCCTGGCAGGTATGATCGCTTTTGCAATATCAGAACCCCTGTCAACGCTCAAAATAGGAAACAGCGAATATACTTTCTGGTTTCTGCCACTTACAACGGCATTGTTTGCACTCAGCAGTGTATTTTCACTTCGCAAATCGGTTCATTTCTTCGTGCTCAACCTGCTTGTATTCACAATCATTTATCTCATTGTGGGAGTCATGGGGTATGGATGGTTTGTGAAGGAGATTGCCACGCTTTTCCTTGTAATGGGTATTTTTTCCGGGATTGCCATGAACAGCGGTGCCAACAGGATTACAAAACTGTTTATCGAAGGCATGAGGGATATTCTTTCTGCTGCTGTAGTGGTGGGTCTGGCCGGCGGGATTCTTGTGATTCTCGAAGACGGGAGGGTTATAGACTCTCTTCTTTACCAGGTGGCAAGCTCCATGCAGGAGTTTGGGAAACTGGCCTCGGTGAGTATGATGTACCTGATTCAGACCATGATCAATATTGTAATCCCCAGTGGCTCGGCAAAAGCGGCTCTGACCATGCCCATTATGTCGCAATTCTCAGACCTGATCGGGTTAAGTCGACAGGCAACTGTCATGGCTTTTCAGCTGGGAGATGGTTTTACAAATATGATCACCCCTACTTCACCGGTGCTGATCGGCGTACTGGGTGTGGCAAAAATACCTTATGAAAAGTGGCTCAAATGGGTGCTCCCCTTTATGGCTGTTCTGGTCTTCCTGGGTTGGCTGCTGCTCATACCCACGGTTACTATGGAGCTGAATGGCTTTTAAGCGAGAGGGATTCCTACCGAAATGAGATTCCCAAGCCTACTGAATGGGTAGCATAGAGTGTATGGGTAAAATCATAATGTAGCGTCAGTACTCCCAGTTTGATACGTGCCCCGATATTCAGTCTGAGTTTGCTCAGATTCTCATATCTCAAGGTAAAAGGATCCTTAAATATTTCGTAGCTGGGTTCTCCAAAATTCTCACCCTCTTCGGTAATTACAGAATGGATTGGATAATGGCCCTGTAATGCCATTTCCACGAGTGAATTTGCATAGCCGACACCTTCATATATGGTCAGTACCGAAAGGGTCTGTGAGGCAATCAGGTTCAGTGTCCACCCGGAGACATCCTGTATGATAAACTGGTCATCCCAATCAAAACCCGGATGCAGATCCACAACCGGAACTCCACCCACCTCATCCAGTGGTGAGATGTTTACATTGGCAGATGAGGACACCTTTGAATAGCCACCCTGGAGACTGATATCCAGAAGTTTGAGATCTTTGACTCCTGGCAGCCATTGAGAAATCGAGTGCTTTCCACCCACACCCCAGAGCCCGATTTCTCCATAATCCTGCATCTGCACCATGGGGACAAAGCGAACCGACACATCGGTGCCCAGGGGAAGTCCCACGGTAAGTTGAAGCATCGGAAGGGGAAAGAAATCAACCCCGCTACCATTTGGAAGGGTAAAGCTTGCATACTCAATATCCTGGCTTGAGCCGTCAGGGAACTCCACAACCTCAGAATAACTAAGTGCGGGACGATCATCCATGTCTCCGGCTACGGTGGGTGCGAGAGACGGGCTACCGGAAGCCAGCTGTCCGTTCAGCCCCAGAGCCGACACATCATAGGTAAACAACGCAGGAGGTGCTTTTGCCCAGCTAACTGTTGCTGTTATATCAAGACCTCCCAGCTGATGTGGTCGGGCCGTGTTATACCAGCCTGCATTCAGGTCAGAACCCAGGATATTTGCAAATGGCTCCAGATAGGCCTGTAGCAATTTTTCAGCATCGGATACGCCTCCGTACACAAAATCCAGATCGGCAATCTGCGCCTTGATCTGAGTACTTGTACCGAAACTACAAGCCAGGATTATTGCACCCAGCATACTTTTATATCTTTTCATGGTTCTCCCCTTTCACGTGCAAAAATAAAAAAACTAAATTTGTGACCATGTCATCAGCCGTTCAATTTCCCAACCAACCTCTTGCCGACCGCCTGCGTCCGGGAACGCTTGATGACTTTATCGGACAGAAGCATTTAGTAGGTCCCGATGCAGTTATACGGAAGATGGTGCTCTCGGGTTCCCTTAGTTCATTTATTTTATGGGGTCCACCCGGAGTGGGGAAGACTACTCTGGCAACCATTATCTCGAAAAAACTCGACCGCCCATTCTATGGGCTTAGTGCGGTTCAGTCTGGCGTTAAGGACGTTAGGGAGACTATTGAAAAGGCCAGAAAGAACCAGTTTTTCAACAAACCCAATCCCGTCCTGTTCATCGATGAAATACATCGTTTCAGTAAATCCCAGCAGGATTCCCTCCTGGGAGCAGTTGAACAGGGGGTGGTAACATTAATTGGAGCCACCACAGAGAATCCTTCTTTTGAGGTGATCTCTCCCCTGCTTTCGAGATGCCAGGTTTATATTTTGAACGGACTTACAGAAGCCGATCTGGTAGAAATGCTCAACAGGGCATTGGAAAAAGATCATACCCTTAAAAAACTGAATATAAAAATCGCGGAATATGAAGCGATGCTGCAATATTCAGGTGGCGATGCCCGAAAATTACTAAACACACTGGAACTGGTGGTTAAATCGGAAGCTTCGGGAGAAGGATTTATGCCCGAAAACCTGATCACCATCAACAACGATATGGTCAAGGAGCGGCTCCAGGAAAACATGGCCATCTATGATAAAAACGGGGAGATGCATTACGACATCATCTCGGCCTTTATCAAATCGATAAGGGGAAGTGACCCCGACGCAGCCGTCTATTGGCTGGCCCGTATGCTGGAGGGTGGAGAGGATATAAAATTTATTGCCCGAAGGCTGCTTATCCTGGCCTCGGAAGACATTGGCCTTGCCAACCCTAATGCCCTGCTGATGGCCACCAACTGCTTCCAGGCAGTCAATATGATTGGCATGCCTGAGGCGCGGATCATCCTTTCGGAAACCACAATCTACCTGGCAGCTTCGGCTAAAAGCAATTCGGCTTACATGGCCATTAATAAGGCCATTGAGTTCGTCAGGAGTACAGGAAACCTGCCCGTTCCCCTGCACCTGAGGAACGCGCCCACCAAATTGATGAAGGAGATCGGGTATGGAAAGGACTATAAATATGCCCACAGCTATGAAGATCATTTCGTAGAGGAGAATTATCTCCCGGAAGGCATTAATAATCAGCAATTCTTCATCCCCGGAAAAAATTCACGGGAAGCAGAGATACAGAAGCGGATTGAAAGCCTGTGGAAAACAAAAAAGCAATATGGAAAAAAATAAAATAGTGTCTTTAGAGAAATTTATTCCTTCCTTAAAATATACCGAAGGATCTCCCCTGCTATTGCTTGCAGGTCCCTGTGTGGTTGAAAGTCGGGATATGGTTATGAAAATTGCAGAAAACATTGCAGGGCTCAGCGAGCGCTACCATTTTCCCTATGTTTTCAAAGCATCCTACAGGAAGGCAAACCGCTCCCGGATCGACTCCTTTACAGGCATCGGTGATGCGAAGGCCCTGAAAATCCTGGGTGAGGTAAGAAACACTTTTGGAGTACCGGTAATTACAGACGTACACACGCCTGAAGAGGCTCAAATGGCGGCTGAATACGTGGATGTATTACAGATTCCTGCTTTTCTTTGCCGTCAAACCGACCTGCTTGTGGCCTGTGCGAATACAGGGAAGAGTGTTTCAGTGAAGAAGGGACAGTTTCTTTCTCCGGGGGCCATGCAATTTGCAATTGATAAGGTCATAAATTCGGGCAATCCTAAAGTTTTGATAACGGAACGGGGCACTACTTTCGGCTACCAGGACCTGGTGGTTGATTTCAGGGGAATTCCGATCATGCAGCAAATGGCTGTACCGGTGATCCTTGATGTGACCCACTCACTGCAGCAACCCAACCAGGAGTCGGGGGTAACCGGGGGTATGCCCCAGCTGATTGAACACATGGCCCGCACAGGGGTGGCTGCCGGAGTGGATGGAATTTTCCTTGAAACCCATCCTGAACCAGCCAAAGCACTTTCCGACGGCGCCAACATGCTAGCCTTGGCCAGACTGGAATCACTGATTGTGCAATTGATTAAACTCAGGGAGATAACAGTGGGACTTAAAATGGAAAACAACTAATCTGCGTTTTATGAAAATTGTTCTGAGCCTTCTGCTAGGCATTCTACTTTACACACCACTTAGGTCCCAGGAACTCCCGGCCATCCTGGAGGCGCACTATCAAGCTGTTGCACAGGAGAAGATGCAAAAAGTTGAAACAATTATAAGCACTGGCAAAAACACCTTTACCTCGGGTGGAATTGAGTCAGGTTTCAAAGCTTATCATGCCAGGCCCCATAAGCTCAGGGTGGAGAGTGATCTTGGGGGAGCGAAGGTGATTCAGACCTACAACGGTGAGCAAGCCTGGAAATATGCCCCGGCCATGGGAGTTCCTGAACCGGTAGAGATAAGCGGCGAGGAGAAAGTCGCCCTGCTCGAACAGGGCATGTTTGAGAGCCGACTCTGGAACTATGCTGAAAAGGGAGCCGAATTAGCGCTCCTGGAGAGCGGAGATGATGCACCTATCCATCTATTGTATACCTCCCCCGAAGGAAAATTGATTCAATATTACCTTGACAGGGAAACTTACCTTGTGAGCTCCATTGTAAGTACTCAGAGGCTTGGAGGATCAGAAACAGAAATTGAATTGGTGATGGAGGAGTATAAAACAGTGAAGGGCATCCCCTTTTTACACCGCGGAAAAACAATGATGAATGGCCAGCTGGTTGTCACCTTAGAAATACAAAAAGTGGAGATCAACCGCAAAATCGACCCATCGCTCTTCGAAAAACCCACTAAATAAGCGCCGCCCCAACCGGAGCCTTCCTTTTCATCAACACTATTCCATTGTTATCAGGCAATGATCTTCGTGTAGACAAGGAATATGAACTTCCTTAATGAATACCTATGAAGTTGGCTATGGAATTATTTATTCGTTTAGCTCACTAGCCATGGTAAATGCTATTTTCCATGAATCGTCTGTTTGACGTTCACAGACATGGACCCATGCTTGTTTTGTTAAAAGGGTATCGCCCCATTCTGCTTTCACCCATGAGCCAGTGAATATGCCTCCAACTGAGGCCAGGTTTTCAGATATCCAAATATCTTTAACCGTATTTTCGTGTTCTGAGAGTACGAAACCCTCTCTGGCCCTGCTTAATACATACAGTATTTCCTCATGTCCTTTATAAACAGTGCCCTGTTGGATTCTCTTGGCCGATTCTGTATAAAGCGCAGCATTTGCTTCATGATTACCTGAGAGAGCATTCGCATCAAAATCCTTAGCGACTAGTTTTGTCAAAGCCTGTTTATCGGCTTCTTCGTCATATTGTCCCTGGCAGGCGATGCCAGCAAGAAAAATAAGTACTCCAAAAAAGATGTTTTTTTTCATGATAACAAGTTTTAACTAGTTGATTTAGATAAATTAACACTTATAGCAGCGAAGTTAATTCAAACCACGGCCAAAGTCAAGAAAGCGATGTTTCTGGAGATACCCCATTATTTCGTTATGGGTAAACTGCGTGTCAGGCTAATCCGGTTGCTCAGAAGATGGAGAAGTGGTAAACCCGGATAAAAAGGGAGGATTTTTAACCGGGAACCACCTGGAAAATAGTCATAATCGGGAATTTCAGCAGCGATTCCGCTTCGCGTCAATTTTTGACATTTCTTATT
>CAZRPW010000136.1:0-11239 GCA_964601975.1 uncultured Bacteroides sp. | reverse complement strand
TAACTTCGAAGGAGGTTGTTATGCCAAGACCATTAATCTGAGCAAGGAGAGTGAACCCGATATTTTTCATGCCATACGCCGGGATGCCCTGCTGGAGAATGTGGTTATTGCAGATGACGGGAAGGTGGATTTTGACGATGGCTCCAAGACGCAGAATACCAGGGTATCATACCCGATCTATCATATCGATAATATTGTAAAACCGGTTTCAAAAGCGGGTCACGCCCAAAAAGTGATTTTTCTGACAGCCGATGCCTTTGGTGTAATGCCCCCGGTATCCAAACTGACTCCTGAGCAGACCAAGTATCACTTTCTTTCGGGCTTCACAGCAAAGTTGGCTGGTACCGAGCGTGGAATTACAGACCCTGTTCCTTCGTTTTCCGCCTGTTTCGGAGCCGCCTTCCTGACCCTGCATCCAACCAAGTACGGAGAGGAGCTGGTGAAGCGTATGGAAGCTGCCGGATCAACAGCCTACCTGGTGAATACCGGCTGGAATGGTACAGGTAAGAGAATATCCATTAAGAATACACGCTGCATTATTGATTGCATTCTGGATGGATCTCTGGACCATGCTGAAACCAAACAAATTCCCTATTTCAACCTGGAGGTTCCCCTTGTGCTTCCCGGGGTGGATTGTAAAATCCTGGATCCACGGGATACCTACGAGGATCCGGCGGAATGGGAGAGGAAGGCTAAGGAGCTGGCAAAGTTGTTCATCAGCAATTTCGATCAGTTTACCGATAATGAAGAGGGCATGGCCCTGGTAGAGGCTGGACCGCAGTTATGAAGCAGCTCGCATATTTCAATTCGCAAGGTGCTTGATTGGCTTCGCCAATAAATGCCAGCTTGCTCATTGAAATATGCTTCCCTAAATTAAAAATGGTCCCGATCATTTTAGGTGGTTGGGATCTTTTTTTATATTGTCGAATATGATACAGATCGTTATTGCTGTTGTACTGGCTTATCTGCTTGGATCCATTCCTAACTCGGTATGGATGGGACGCGGATTGAAAGGTTTGGATTTACGGGAGCATGGCAGTGGTAATGCCGGTGCCACCAATGCATTCAGGGTTTTGGGGAAGCCTATCGGGACCATTGTGCTTATCCTGGATATGTTAAAAGCTTACCTGGCAGTTTATCTTGCTGTTTTTCAGGATGTGATCCAACCAGGAACTGAAGCATGGATGGTGTTCAGAATCGGGCTGGGCCTGCTGGCTATTCTGGGGCATATTTTTCCTGTATTTGCCGGCTTTCGAGGAGGGAAGGGTGTGGCTGCCATGGCGGGGATCGGGCTGGCGCTTCATCCATTTTCAGCCCTTGCTGCAATGGGGATTTATCTAATTGTATTCCTGGTATCGCGGATATCTGCCCTGGGTTCGCTATTAGCGGTACTGTCATATCCAATCTGGGTGATCTGGGTTTTTAAATCAGACTACCTGGCTATGAAGATTTTTTCTCTGTTGGTTGTTGTGCTTGTGCTGATTACACACAGATCTAATATTCAACGCCTGATTCAAAAAGAAGAGAAGTCACTTTTCCGGAAGTCCTGATTAAGTCTTGGAGAAATCCGCCTCGAGTTTTTCCTTCAGAATTTTAGAGGAAATATTTTTTTGAAGAATGCCGTTTTCGGCGATGGAGATTTGACCAGTCTCTTCTGAAACAATAATCACCAGTGAATCGGTCACTTCTGAAATACCCAGTCCGGCCCTGTGACGTAAACCGTATTCAGGCGGAAGATCAATTTTCTCTGTTACAGGTAAGATAACCCGGGCCGCTCTAATTTTGTCATTCTCCACAATTACAGCTCCATCGTGTAGCGGGCTGTATTTATTGAAAATACTAATGAAGAGGCGGCTGGAAGTTTCAGCATTTAGCACATCACCCGTTTGGGAATACATGTCCATGTTTGACTTCTTCTTGATTACTATAAGGGCACCGGTTTTCTCCTGGGAGAATTGCATTACAGCTTTGAGGATGGATCTGATCTTCAATTGAGATTTCGTATCGAACCTAATATTGAGGATATTTTCGAAGCTTATACGGTTTCCGTCCAAATACCTGCTACCCATATAGATCAGGAACCTTCTTATCTCTTGCTGGAATACAATAATCAGGGCAATAACACCCACACCCAAAACCGACCCCAGGATATTACTGAGCAGTTCCATTTTTAGAGCCCTTACAATCCACCAGAATATGTAGATGGAAGCTATGGCCAGTGAGATGTTAAAAGCTACAGTTCCCCTGATGAGCATATAAAGCTGATATAGCAGCAATGCTACCAGGATGATGTCGATCACATCAAGAAAACGAATATGGATAAAAGCACTGATCATGCAGCAGATCTGAGGCCAAATTTAGTAAAAGAACTTATACGGTGTTGGCAGGCCTGTCCACAATCTGCCGGAAAATCTTCACAGTTTCGACAGCTTCCTTCACATCATGAACCCGAAGGATGCGTGCACCACCCAGTAAGGCGGCCATATGGGCTGCAGTAGTACCGTTCAGGGCTGAAGCAGGGTCTTTGTCGAGGGTGTTGTAAATCATTGATTTACGAGACAATCCCACCATCAGGGGAAGCTCTGTGATGGCAAATGCATCCAGTTCCCTGAGCAAGTGGAAGTTTTGTTCTGCGCTTTTACCAAATCCAAACCCCGGATCAATAATCACATCGTTTATTCCAAGTTTTTTGAGGGTATGGATTTTTTCGCCGAAAAATTGTAGGATGTCATCCACCACATTATTATATTGAGGCGATTCCTGCATGCTTTCAGGTTTTCCCTGCATGTGCATCATCACATAAACAATTCCCAGGTCTGCCATGCAAGCAAACATATTGGGATCAAAACTGCCTGCAGAAATGTCATTTACCATTTGGATTCCGAAGCGCTTGTGCATGGTTCTGGCCACACCTGACCGCCATGTGTCAATTGAAATGACTGCTTCAGGAAGGTTCTGCCTGAGGGCTTCAATCACCGGGGAGATTCTCTCTACCTCTTCTTCCTCCGGAATATCCTTTGCACCCGGTCGGGTTGAGACCGCTCCCACATCCAGAATTGCTGCTCCTTCATCCATCATTTTCTTTGCAACCTCAACAGCAATATCAGGTTCGGGTACCCGGCTGCCCTGAAAAAATGAGTCAGGGGTGGCATTGATGATTCCCATGACTGCAGGAGAAGAAAGGTCCAGAAGTTGTCCTCCAAGGTTGAGTGAGAAATTCCTTGAAAAGAGGGAGCTTGATGTGGAAAAGTTATTCATTAAAACAAGGTTCTTGAGTCGGTATTTTGTAAGTTTGGAAACTGATTACATCAAAAATACACTAAATAATTCGAAATCGATCCATGCGCTTTGTTGTGATTGAGGGATTGGATGGCTCTGGAAAGTCAACCCAGTTGAAATTGCTGAGGGAACGTCTTGAAAAAGAGGGTGTTTCTTATAAGTACCTGCATTTCCCCAGGCTTGAGGAGGGAGTTTATGGAGCTTTGATAGCACGCTTTCTGAGGGGTGAAATGGGTCCTAATGATCAGGTGGATCCCTACCTGGTTGCCTTGATTTTTGCGGGAGACCGTGCCGAAGCATCATCCATGATCAGGACCTGGATGGAAGAGGGATATCTAGTGATTGTAGACCGTTATGTTTATTCCAACATTGCCTTCCAGTGTGCCAAGCTCCAGGGAGCTGTAGAAAAGACTCGGCTGAGGGACTGGATCCTTGATTTTGAGTTCGGTCACAATGTTTTGCCGAAACCTGATTTGAACCTGCTTTTACATGTTCCTATTGAGTTTACCCGTCAGCAGCTTGCCAAAGCAAGGGATGGAGAAGATCGGGCTTACCTGAACGGAGAGCGGGATATCCATGAGGAAGACCTGGGCTTCCAGAAGAGGGTTATGGAGCAGTACCTTGCTTTGCAGAAATACGTGGATGACCTGGAGTTAATAGATTGTACAGACGGCAAAGGCGAAATGCGAAGTGCGCGTTCGATTAGTGAGATTATTATAAAACATTTGGGGATTTGAAATGAAGTATATTAAGTTCTTGAGCAGGATCATTCTGGGGATTGTATTTATTTTTAGTGGATTTGTAAAGGCTGTAGACCCCCTGGGATCGGCCTATAAATTTGCAGACTATTTTACGGCATTTAAATTGGGTTTCCTGGAGTTCTTTGCGCTTCCTCTTGCCATTTTGCTGGCTGCATTTGAGTTGGTTCTGGGTATAACACTCATACTGGGTTACAGGAGGAAGATCATCTACTGGCTTCTCCTGGGTTTCATGCTGTTTTTTACGATACTCACATTTTTACTTGCAATTTTTAATCCGGTATCAGATTGTGGGTGTTTTGGCGATGCACTGATTTTAACGAATTGGCAGACCTTTTTAAAAAATGTGGTATTAATGGTCTTTGTACTGATCCTTTTTACAGGATGGAAAAAGGAGAAGGAAAACGGTCGTCGCATATCGGAATGGATGATCCTGGGAATTATCTATGCACTGGTCTCTATCTTCTCGGTATGGAACTATAGACATTTGCCCCTTATTGATTTCAGGCCCTACAGCGTTGGCACTGTGATTAGTGAGGATATGGAGGTTCCGGAAGGCGCTCCAGTGGACGAGTATGAAACGATTCTGGTTTATAGGAACCTGGATAGCGGAAAAGAGCAGGGCTTTACGCTTGCTGATTATCCCAGGGATACCACCCTGTGGGAATTTGTCAGCAGTGACTCCAAATTGCTTAGTCGGGGCTTTGAACCGCCCATACACGATTTTGCCATCATGGATGAATACGGTGAGGACATTGTTGATCAGATTCTGTCCGATCCGGGATATAGCCTGTTGATGATCAGTTACGACCTGGAACATGCAAATGAGAAATCTCTTCAGAAGGCCGGGGAATGGTCTGGTCTTGAGCTACTTGCGGAGGATTTTTCATTTTATGCTGTTTCGGCCTCAACAACTGAAGTGGTGGAGTCGCTCTCTGCAAACTTTGATCTGGACTATTCATTCCTGGCGGGTGATGAGATAATGCTGAAAACCATTGTTCGTTCAAATCCGGGATTTTTGCTGGTTTCTGACGGGAACATTATCGGTAAATGGGGATACAGGGATTTTCCCTCTCTCAGCGAACTGGATCCTGAGGTGCTTGAGCAAATTGAAAATGCCGCAGCTCCTATGGGTGAAGAAGAGGAGCTGCTGATGGAGGCAGGCGTTTATGAAGGTTTCTCCTTTGGCGTTTTGGAGTTTAAATCCTTCATACCCAAGTTGGTTTATGAAAAAGGAGCATCAGCTATTGAAAGGGGAGTGCTTATAGCTTTCATCCTTGGAGTTTTGCTAATGATAGCGCTAGCTGCGCTTATTTCTCCCATAGAAGAATAATTATTACATTTAATACAACAATCAATTAAGAAGATCATGAGAAAGAAAATTGTAGCAGGAAACTGGAAAATGAATACCTTATTAAAAGAGGGGATGGAGCTTGCAAAAGCTGTTGAGAAATTGGCGCAGGAGAAGACCAGTGATGCACTGGTGATTATTGCACCTCCCTATACCCACCTGAGTAAGGTAAATGAGATGCTGGACCAGGTTAAGCTGAGTGCGCAGAATTGTGCTTCAGAAACTTCCGGAGCTTTTACCGGTGAGGTTTCTCCGGCAATGCTTGTTTCAGCAGGTGTAGAATATGTGATTCTGGGTCATTCCGAAAGAAGGTCTTTTTATAATGAGGACAATGAGTTGCTTAATAAGAAAGTGAAGCTTGCACTTGCCGAAGGTCTGAAGCCTATTTTCTGCTGTGGTGAAGTTCTCGAAGAAAGGGAGGCAGAAAAACATTTCGATGTGGTAAAGGAGCAGATTGAAGTGGGTTTGAAAGGACTGTCAAATGACGAAATCAATAAGATTGTAATTGCCTACGAACCCGTCTGGGCCATTGGAACAGGTGTGGTTGCAAGTCCCGCCCAGGCCCAGGAGATGCACAAATATATAAGGACATTCTTAGCTGAAATGTTTGACGCAAGCGTTGCTGATGATATGTCCATCCTTTATGGCGGTAGCTGTAAGCCATCCAATGCAGAAGAGCTTTTTGCAAATCCGGATGTTGATGGTGGACTCATCGGAGGAGCAGCCCTGAAGGCAGAGGACTTTCTTGCTATTGTAAATTCATTCTAAAGAGACTAAAAGCCTGTATGGCATACCTTGAATTTGAAATTCCGGTCCGATCATGGAGCAGCACAGAGAGAGAGATCCTGATGGCTCGCATGTCGGTGATCGGATATGAAGGCTTCGTCGAGAGTGAGGACCTGATTCAGGCCTATATTCCAAAGGAATCGTTTTCAAGTGGCGTTTTTACCCAGTTGATTGATGAGCTCTCAGAATTTGGTATTAAGGTGCAATACAGGTTTCATGAAACCGTTGAACAAAACTGGAACGAAGAATGGGAAAAGAAATTCGATCCGGTGATTATTAAGGAAAAGGTGCTCGTAAGGGCACCTTTTCATGATTCAGGCTCAGACCTTCCATGTACACTCATCATAGAACCCAAAATGTCTTTCGGAACCGGTCATCATATTACGACCCGCCTGATGATTGAAGCTATGATGAACATGGATCTGGAGGGGAAGCGTTTACTGGATATGGGATGTGGAACTGGTGTTCTGGGAATCTATGCCTGTTTCCGCGGAGCGAAACAGGTCCTGGCTGTGGATAATGACCAGTGGGCCTATGAGAATTCACTTGAAAATGTGGAAAGGAACAGCGCTTCGGCTATGGAAGTACGTTTTGGAGATGTAACTTCTCTGGGGACGGCTGTATTTGACGTGATCATGGCTAATATCACAAGAAATATTCTGGTCAGGGACCTTCCCGATTATTGCCATCACCTTGTAAAAGACGGGACTCTTGCTGTAAGTGGTTTTCTGGCTGAAGATGTGCAATTTGTTTTGAATGCAGCCTATCAATGCGGACTGGATCATAAGCAAACCCAGGAGGATTCTAACTGGATCTCTCTTTCTTTTAAAAAGCCATAAGCAATGGAAGTAAGGCGTATAAGAAAGTTGATTATATTTCTGATATTGACAGGTCTGTTCACTACAGTCCGTGCTCAGTCGATCAGAGAGTTTCAGGTTGATACGGCTACCTTTATAAGCGAGCTAAGGGTATTTACAGGGACTTCCCTTCAGACTGATGAGACGCCTGACTTTGAAAAATTCATCCATCTTTTTGATTCCCTGCCCTATGAACATCAGATGGAAATCATCGAAATTTCCAACCTGATGTTGAGTAAGAGATGCAGGCCAAGGCCTCACTTCATCACTTACCAGCGGGTAATGATGGAATTTTTTAATCAGAATAAAACCTCCCACGGCTATGATGCCTGGCATGCAGGTTGCAATCTTCTGCTGAAAAATGAAGAGATTTCTCAACAAATAGTTTCTCAGTGGTTCAGTTTGTCACTATCCTTACTTGAGGATAATATTTTTTACTCTTCCAATACGATTACCTGGAAGGTTTCGTCTCCCTCGTTCCGTTTTCAATGCGATTCAAGCCCTACGGTTCGCTTCGACAATGTGACCGTTGCCTGTTATGCAGGTATGGATTTTATCCAGATTATGGAGGCTACCGGGTACATTAATCCCCTGACACTTGAATGGGTAGGCAGTAGGGGAAAGGTTACCTGGGAGAGGGTCGGAATCCCTGACAATGAAATGTATGCTCAACTGGGCGATTTCAAGATAAACCTGAAGTCCTCTCTATACACGGCCGACTCCGCCATTCTCTATTATCCTTCATTGGTAGAGGGTGAGATAATCGGAAGGCTTGATGACAAGGTGACTGTAATAAAACAAATTCAGAGGGCGAAATTCCCGCAGTTTACATCCTATAAGAACACTTATGTAATTGATGAGATTGCGCCTGGCATAAACTATCGGGGAGGGCTCTCTATCGAAGGAGTGAGCTTTGTGGGTTCGGGAGCCCAGGGTAAACCTGCTGAATTGAAAATATTCAGTAATGATACCCTTAGAATCAAAGCGCTATCACATCGCTTTTCCATGGATGGCCGTTTTATTCGTTCCCCCAATACCGAGGTTGTAATTTATTTCGGTCAGGATTCCATCTTTCACCCCGACCTTGTTTTGGACTATGAGCTTAACAAAGAACAGTTGAGACTCAGCAAGTCTGAGGATTTCACATCCATGGGTCCCTACTTCAACTCTTACCATAATATAGACATGAATTTTGATGAGCTATTGTGGGTCCGGGGTGAGAGTATGATGAAGTTTCAGGCCATGCTTGGTTCCTCTATTGGACGGGCCACCTTTGAGTCAAGCACTTTCTTCAATTATGATTTTTATCTGGCCTTACAGGGGATGGATTATGCGCATCCCCTGGCACAGCTGGCTGCCTATTCACAGATGGTTCGGGGAAGAGACTTTAATTCGGGTCCTTATGCTGATTTTATAGGATATGCAGAGTACCAGGTTAAGCATCAGCTCATGGCTCTTGCTAAGCTGGGTTTTGTCTACTACGATGACGAGAAGAGTATAATTTCGCTTCGACAGAAGCTCTTTGATTATATTGAAGCATCCATAAGAAAGCGTGATTATGATGTGATCCGCTTTAATTCTCTGGTGGAAGGCAGCTCGAATGCCTCATTTGATCTAAATACCCGGGATCTTACTATCCGGGGAATTCCGGTTATATCCTTAAGTGATTCGCAAAATGTAAAGCTAATACCCAGAAATAACAGCATTATCATGAAGCGAAACCGGAGTTTCCAGTTTGACGGGGTGGTGGATGCCGGACTGTTCAGGTTTACCGGAGATAATTTCTTTTTTCAGTATGATAGCTTCAAGGTCCATATGCAGAAGATTGATTCACTGCAGATGTCGATTAATACAGGAGAGTCAAATCAATACGGAGAAGCGGCCCTGATTGGGATTGATAATGCAATTGAAAGCATGACCGGGGAATTATTGATCGATGAGCCTAACAATAAGTCTGGATTGGAACACTATCCTCAATATCCGACTTTCCTGAGCCTGGGTGATTCCTACATTTATTTTGATAATCCAAGTATTCAAAAGGGTGTTTATGACCGTAATTCCTTCTATTTCAAACTGGATCCTTTCAAAATAGATAGCCTGGATAACTTCAGACCAGAGGCCATTGCTCCAAGCGGGACCTTTACGTCAGCCGGGATCCTGCCTCCTTTGGAGATGGAGATGACGCTGCGCGAAGATAACTCCCTTGGTTTTTACATGGAGACACCCGAGGAGGGGATTGATCTCTACGGCGGACTTGGGAGGTTTTACAATGATATAGAGATGAGCAGCAGGGGATTAAGGGGCTATGGAACATTCGATTTTCTTACTTCCACCACATGGTCTGATGTTTTTGTAATGCATCCCGATTCAATGATGGCTCGTTCCAGGAAGTACCTCATCCGGGAAAGGCTTGAATCTACTGAATATCCGCAGGTGGAGAATACTGAAGTTGATATAACCCTGCTGGCCAATGAACAGGTATTGAGGGCTGAAAGGGTGGAGGAGAATTTCCGGATGTTCAACGACTCTGTGTTTCATAGTGGCAATCTGGAGTTAAGACCTACGGGTCTTACGGGATACGGGACATTTGCAATGCAGGATGCCATTTTCAATTCGGAAAGGTTTCGCTTTGAATCCAGGATCCTGTATTCAGACTCGGCAGGGGTTAAGTTACGGTCTGACTGGGATCAGGATTTCTCTTTTCTGACTGATGATGTGGCCCTTTTGGTGGATATGGACAGACGCAAAGGGGAGTTTTCGGCCCGGGGAGATCAAACCAGGATAGAGTTTCCATATAATCTTTATGAAACGAATCTTGATCAGATTACCTGGTTTATGGATGAAGAGAAAGTGGAGCTCTCACAGAATAAGGTGCTGCCCCAAAATACCGTGGATATTGGGATTGATTCATTAAAGACCAATGGACCAAGCTATACCTCATTACATCCAGGACAGGATGAATTAAGTTTTGTTGTACCCGAAGCCACCTATTACTTTGAAACACGCCATTTGCATGCCCACAGGGTCCCCTTCATAGCTGTTGCAGATGCATATGTCTTCCCCGACTCCGGGGAAGTGGAGATTGGGTATCAAGCCAGTATAAACCTGCTGGAAAATGCCAAAATACTTGCCAACCAGTATAGTCGGCAGCATAAGATTTATGGTGCGACCATTGCTGTAGATGGAGCAAACGACTATACGGGATCGGGTTACTATGATTACCGTGATGCCTTTGGGAACAGCCATGAGTTGTTTTTTGACAAGATCTGGGTAGACACTACCCTGGTAAGCCGCTCCTCCGGAAAGGTTGAAAAGGATGATGATTTCATGCTCAGTCCTTTCTTCGATTTTACGGGAGATGTGCATCTCAACGCCAATAAATCCATTCTGGGCTTTGATGGGGGAACAAGGATTGTACACGATTGTAATATTGGGAAGGGATGGTTTAGGTTTACCGGAGATGTGGATCCCGCTAATATCAGGATTCCAGTGGGTGAGCAGATGATGAATACAGACCTTAATAAACTATTTGCTGGCTCCATGATTACGCGTGACTCCACCCATATCTACTCTGCATTCCTGAGTTCACGGAAGGACTATTTCGATGCGAATATCAGCTCAGCTTCAGGGACCCTCATCTATGATGCGGACAGGGAAAGTTATATGATTGCTAGTGATGCCAAGCTTGCCGATTCAACCCTTCCCGGGAACTACCTGAGGTTGGAGACCAATCATTGCAGGCTCTATGGTGAAGGGCCCATCGATCTGACCCTGAATTATGGATTGGTGAAGCTTAAAGCAGCCGGAAATGCAACGCATGATGTAGCAGCGGACCGCTTTACTGCAAATTTAATTATGGGGCTCGACTTCATGTTTTCACCTGAAGCCCTTCAAGTGATGGGGCGGGAGATTGATAGTATGCCCAAGCTGGAGCCAGTGGATCTGACCAGACATCATTATGTACTGGCCATGAGGGATTTTCTGGGGGAGACCCAGGCAAGATCGCTTGAGCGGCAACTGGCTCTTACCGGTGCCTATGATGAGATTCCCCCGGCGTGGAAACACACAATATTCTTCAACGAATTGCCATTGAAATGGAACCAGGAGACCAGGTCATTCAGATATAATGGTAAGGTGGGACTTTGACGATCGGTCCTTTTTCGCAGAAACCAAAACATCCGGTTAAAACAACCTGAATTTCTTCATCC
>CAZRPW010000135.1:7350-11330 GCA_964601975.1 uncultured Bacteroides sp. | reverse complement strand
AGCACTATCAGGTTCCTCTGTTTCCGAAAGCTCAGGAAATCATCCAAAAGTATACAAAGCATCCAAGATGTATTAAGAATGGAAGATTGTTACCCGTTCCATCCAATGTGAAGTACAATGCCTACCTGAAAGAGATTGCTGCAATTGCAGGAATCAAGATGAACCTTACGAGCCACATTGCTCGCAAAAGCTTTGCAACAACCATTATGCTCGCTAATGGAGTTAACATTGGTGTCGTATCCAGACTGCTCGGACATTCAGATGTCCGAGTTACCTTGGATGCTTACGGAGCTTTCAATGATCAATTGATGATGTCTGATGTCGGTATGATGCGGGATAGGTTCAACACGAAAATGAAAATGGTTGATAAACCTTCCACAGATTCCAAATAGAGTAAATTCAGAATAACCAGGTGCAGTATTGCTAAATGATTGATTTTCTAAAGAGTAGTATTTATTTTAAATGAAAAACCACCTCAATTTAGAAGTGGTCATTTTCATTTTCGTGGAGCTGCGGGGAGTCGAACCCCGGTCCAAACAGGAAACCTGAATGCTTTCTACATGTTTAGCCTATCTTTAATTGTAGGGAGAGAGCCAGCGAAAGGCCACAAACTCAAACCTTAGTCTCCTTTATTTCGCCAATGGACCGGGACCTTCCAAAGGCTATCCTTGCTTAGCTTGTGCCCCGTATGCTACTGCCAACCAGGAGGAAACAGTAGCGGAACATCTCGTCCTCAGTCTCTAAGACCGGGATTAGGCTAATTTTACTGAGTAAAATTAAGCAGCGAGAGCATATTGATTATCGCCAATTATAAGTCTGAAATCTGGGATTAGCGAGCCAAATTCCCACGCTCGACATGCTTACATACCGATTGATCCCGCTGTCAAATCCAGCTCAGCCCCGGTAATGTGGCAGTAAAAGTACAAAAATTGGGCCAATTAAGATGCTTTAACTTGACTTGTGTGGACTTGGTTTGTAAATTTCATGTATAAACCTAACCCTCAAATCCATGAAACATATTGCTTTGATCTTTGTAGCGGCGCTTTTTATGGCTGCCTGTAATCTGAATGACGCTGTTGAATTCTCCGGCGATTTAAGCCTGGGCGAAGTTGTGGAGGGAACACTGGAGCTGGAAACGCCCGATACTTTTAATTTTGATTTTGGTGCCGACACCTACATTTACGGGGTCTGTAATCAGTTGACGGTCGATGTGGTGGTTACGCTTTACGACTCGGCCGGAACTTCGATGGGGAGCTTCGACGGTCCCGGAATAGGTCCGGAGGACTTTCATTTTGAAATCACCGATGCGGGCAGGTATATGCTGGAGATTAAGCCCTTTGCGAAGGATACAGGGGCTTATACCCTGGAACTGAAAATCGTGGAGCCGGTGGCCACCGATCCGGCCAAACGGGCCGACCAGCTTATGTATGCTTACTCGGGCGAGGGTATGCCGGGCGGGGTGATCGGGGTGATCCGCGACGGAAAGCTGATTTTTTCAAAAGCATACGGAATGGCGAACCTCACGCATGGGATTCCCTACACGGTGACTACCCCTTCCAACATTGGTTCCGTGTCCAAGCAGTTTACGGCCATGGCCATCCTGCTGCTCGAGCAGGAGGGAAAGCTGTCGCTCGACGACGATGTGCGGCTTTACTTTCCCGAATTGCCCGACCTGGGCAAGGTGGTGAAGATTAAAAACATGCTGAACCATACAAATGGCTTCCGCGAGGTATTTAACCTGATGCCCATGACCGGCTGGAAAGGGGAAGATGTACTACTGCGCGAAGAAGTGCTCCATATCCTCCAGCGGCAGGAGGAGCTGCAGGCAGATCCGGGAGCGGAGTTCAACTATAACAATTCTGCATTTATTCTGCTGGCCGGGATTGTGGAACGGGTAAGTGGACAGCCCTTCCCCGAGTATATGGAAGAGAATGTATTTGCCCCCCTGGGGATGAAGACCACCGTTGTAAGAACCGATCCGGCCACGATCGTTCCGGGGGCCTCGCAGGGCTATACGCGCGATTCCACGGGGTTTAAGGAGTCGGGCGATCTCTATGCAGCTTATGGGGCAGGCGGCATCTATACAACGCCGGGCGATTTCAGCAAATGGATGGACAATTTCAAGGACCCAAAGGTGGGAAGCAAAGAAGTGATTTCGCGGCTGGTGAGTCTCGACACTCTGAACAATGGCGATACCATGACTTATGCCCTGGGAATTGGAGTGGATGAGTTCAGGGGTTTGAAGTCCTATAGCCATGGAGGGGCCGATATTGCCCATCGCGCCTATGCACTGTACTTCCCTGAAATCAATGCAGGGGTGGTAGTCATGAGTAACAACGCCGGCTTTAACCCGGGGATGATCGGCAATACCCTGGCTGAGGTATTCTTCGCCGATGAGCTGGAGCCAGAGGAGGAAGCGCCGGAGAATGCGGAAGGGGAAAACAATGAAGAAAGCACAGCGGTGACGGTTCCGGAACAATTGCTGCAGACCTATGCCGGGAAATACATCCTTACCGGGATGGGTTTGGTCATAGAGTACAGCGTGGTGGATGGAAAGCTGATGAGCGCCGTGGAGGGACAGCCCGAAGTCTACCTCACTCCCCTGTCCCAATCCGAGTTTAAATACGAGGACGTGGAAGCCACCGTGGTTTTCAAAACGGACAAAGAGGGAAAGGCAAGCAGTGCGGTGCATTCCCAGGGCGGACAGGAATATATACTGGAGGCCATTCCTCCCTACGAACCTACACTTGAAGAATTGTTGGCCTGTGAAGGCAGGTACTTCAGCAGGGAGCTGGATGTCTTCTATAAGCTCGAGCTGCACGACAGCACCCTTGTGGTCCTGCTCAGGAATACGCCGGAGATCAAATTGTCTGTTCTGAAGGAGGATGTCTATAAGGGCGATGTATTCTTCATTGGCGAATTGGCCTTCCTGAAGGATGATGCGGGGGAAGTGAGCGGCTTTACAGCATCCAACGGGCGCACAAAGGGCATCCTCTTCGAGCGGCATTAAAGCGTAAAATCCATTTAGGGACTATTTAATCCCCACAAATGAATGGTAGTCTGCCGGGACGACTAAAGAAATACTTCCGGGTAGTTGCCATATACCATGCACTGATACTGTGCTCATGCTGTCTCTTTATGTACACAGGCGACATGAGGATGCTATTAATTCGGTCAATTTAAGAAACAGATTCCTTCATTCGGCATTTTAAACAAAATTCCTTTTCTTTAATAGACATTCCTGTTTCTTTGTACGAACCCTCGAAAGCGCACCCCAATGGCTGGAAAATGGCAAACTGCTTCTGTATTTATTTCGTCAACCTTTCGCGATATGCACAGCGAAAGAGACATGCTTATTAAAAAAGTATTTCCCGATATCAGGGCCAGGCTTCTGCCCTACCGCATCCGGCTGATCGATATCGACCTGCGCTGGGGCATTACGCGGGAAGAGGCTGAAAACGAAAAGACTATCGATTTTTGTCTCGAATCCATCAACAATTGTCGTCCGCTGTTTTTAGGCATCCTGGGGGAACGATATGGCTGGATCCCCGAGCCCTACCCGGCGCCCATCCTTAAACGTTTTCCCGAGCTGGAGCGGGACGGCCAGACTTCCATTACGGCGCTGGAGATTATCCACGGGGTGCTGTCCGAGCAGCGCGACAATGCGGTCTTCTTTTTTCGCGATCCGCAGTTCGAAGCATCGGTTCCCGAGGGCTTTGCCCCGGTTGTAAAGGCCGAAAGTCCCATGCACGCCGGGAAACAAAAGCAGCTGAAGGACTCATCTTTTCTACTCCGGTCCTTAACTCATCTCATCCATTTTTTGCCCGTTATAACAAAAAATATGGAGATAGTGCCACATTTTATGCAGCTGAAGGATTTGATGCCCTGACAACCCTGTACTCTGTTGCTTCATCCTGCGGGAATAATACAGATTGCATCTATTCCGGGTATCAAAACCGGTCGTACAATGGAACTCTTGG
>CAZRPW010000135.1:2408-7340 GCA_964601975.1 uncultured Bacteroides sp. | reverse complement strand
GTGGACTGGGATCTTCTGTCAAACGAGGCCCACGAAAAGGTGGCTGCTTTTATGCATAGCTTCAGTGAGCGGGGACTGGTTCAAAATGAAGATATAATGCAGGCTTCCGAAGAGGTGATGGACTGGCTGAAGGAACATGCGACCCTGGTGCTGGACGATCTCGGGGTTTTCGTGGAAGAAGTGCAGCGCGCGCTCTGGGAAATGCTCTGCCAGGCCTTCCCGGTTTTGAATGAAGCAGGTGGCTTACAGGGGCAGACGGACGAGCTGGAGGATGATGAGCATCAGAGGGTGCTCGACGAGCACCTGGCTACTTTTGTGGGACGAGAAGCGCTGCGGCAGGAATTTAAGGATGCCTCCTCTGGACGGCTGATAGCGCTCAGCGGGGCAAGCGGACGGGGGAAGACGGCCATGCTGGCTGCCCTGATCGACGACTGGAAGAAAGGCCATCCGGATGGAGCCGCGGTTTTTCATTTCGTGGGGGCCACTTCCTCGGGCAGACAGGCAGAGGGGCTTTTCCGCAGGCTTTTGAGCTTGGTCTCACAAAGTGCCGGAAAGGATCTGCCCGGCGGACTCAGCAAGGATTTCCTGCCGAATGCGCTTAGGAAATTGATTGAAGATTTTCCGGCCGACAAGCGGCTGCTGATTGCCGTGGATGATTTTGACCTTGTCTTTCAATCGGAGGGCTTCGACCTTAGATGGCTGCCCGAACAAATTCCTTCAAACGTAAGCATCCTGCTGAGTGCCCTGGATGATCAAAGCTGGTCGGAGCTTAACCTGCGCCAGCTGAGCAAGGCGGGAGCACGGCTCATTGCATTGCCTGCCCTGCGGGAGCATGAACGCAAGGAGATCATCCGGAAGATTCCATCCCTCTGGGCCAAAACCCTCGACAGCGCCCAGATCGATCTTTTGTCCAACCACCCGGCTACGAACAATCCCCTCTTCCTGAGCATAACGCTGGAGGAACTCCGAAAGTTTGGTTCCTTTGAGCGCCTCGAAAAAAGAATTCAAAATTTCCCCCATCTGACCGGTGAGCGGGGATTGATCCTGCTCTACGGACAGCTGATCGACCGGCTGGAACGTGAGCTGGGTCGGGAGGTGGTGAAACAGGCACTGGGACTGCTGGCCTGTTCGCTGACCGGACTATGGGAGGAGGAGATCGTGCAGCTGAGCCCGGGAATCGGAGGGGAAGAACTGGCGCAACTGTGGCGCGAGCTGCGGGTGCACCTCCAGTTTAACCAGGGCAGCCTGAGTTTTTACCACGAAACATTTAAGCTCAGCGTTCAGCAGCGCTACCTGGCCACCCCCGCCGATAAACGTGGCTTCCATCGGCAACTGGCAAATTTCTTCGAAGGGCATAACGACAAAGAACGCGCCCTGGCCGAGCTGCTCGAACATTACCACGAACTGGGTGAACCCGAAGCCATCAGACAGCTCCTGGGCAATCTGGAGAACTACCTGGTCATGCGTCAATCCTACCCCAACTGGCTTAACACCCACTGGAACCGGATTGAAGAGTCCAATCCGCTTGCCCTCCTGCACGCATCCCTTTGCGCGAACCTGGGCGCTTATGAGCAGGTGCTGAACCACGAAGACGGGATTCCCCTGGACTTCTGGCAGGTGTCGGATCAGGGCGCCGAAATAAGGTACTACGATGAGGCCCGCGATCAGCATATCCACCCGGTACTCGAGCCCTGGCAACACGATCTGCTCATCGAGCTCTCACGTGCGGTTGAAGAATCAAAGCTTTCGGGCGAATACCAGCTCTACCTGGCCATTAAGTGCCTTGCCATTTTGGAAGCCGAGCTGGGTGCGGTGCACGCCCGGACCCTCGAAGCCCTCTCGGTGGCACTGCCTTTGCTGGCCACGCAATTAAGCGGCGAGAGCGCCATAGAATACCATACCCGTGCCTTTACGATGGCCACTGTCTATTTACCCGAACACCATCCGGTATCGCTGAAAATCAGGATGCACACCCAGGATTTCTTCAGGAAAATAAACGATCGGCACGACTTTCAATCTGACTTTGATGAACTGGTCCAGGCCTATGTGGGCACCGGCAGCTGCGATAAATTGCGAGAACTGGACCGGGATGCACTCGTTCGGGAAGACCAGCGAAATGAACTCTTCGCCTACCTCCTGATCAGGCACAGCCAGATGCTCCGCCAGGCAGGTGAGAGCCAGTCGGCCGGCGAATTTTGCCGGAAAGCCGTTTCATTCTGCGATAAGGAACTGGGGCCCCTGCACGAATATGCCATCCTGGCAAGGAACAACCTTGCCATGTTTTACATCAATCTGAAGAATGACTTCGAAGGGGGGAGAAAGATCCTGGAGGAAACCCTCAGTAATGCCGATTCAAGGGTAGGCACAAATTCCTATATCGGACTCACCCTCCTGAATAATCTTTCTACAAGTATGGGCAATGCCGGTAAATTTGAGGAGGCGCTGCCCATCTACCAGGAAACTGTCGAACGGAAAAAAGCGGTATATGGACTTAGAAATGCTTCTACCCTGCACAGTATCTATAACCTGGCTTTTTGCCACAGGCATCTGGGCCATTTCGACGAAGCCCTGGAGCTTTGCCGCCAGGCAATCGCAGGCTTTGAAGCGCTCGGCAAGGGATATAAAAGCGACCTGGTCCAGATGAAATTACAGGAAATCGGGATCATCGGGGAAAGTGGCGATCCCGCGCTGGCCCATCGCCTGTTCGAGCCTTTTTATAAAAGCTTTATGTCGGACTTCGATGGAAGCGACTGGTTGAGCTACTACCTCCTGAATGCGAAGCAGGCAGAGGTATTTAAGGCGCAAAATAAGCCCTTCGAGGCGGCCCTGGTGTATGAGGAGACGCTGGCAGCCCTGTCTCCCGTCCAAGCCGCCACAAAGCAAATCGACCTGGTCTTCCGCGATTTACTGGATGTGCTCCAGGAGCTCCTGCATGTAAAGGATCGGGACGAAAACACGGAACATCGCCTGGCCATCCTGGAGCGCATGGTAAGCGCGTGCCAGACCCGCTTTCCCGAAGGAGATCCCCTGCTTTCTCACTGGCAGTCGGAGTACGGGGCGACCCTCAACACTGCCAAACGATTTCAGGAAGCGGAAGCGGTGCTGCGGATCTGTGTGCGTGACCTGACCGGGATGAAGGGGGAAGACGATCCCAACACGCGCATTGCCAGCACCCGGCTTTCTCAAAGCTTGACTGGCTTAGGTAAAACGGACGAAGCCAATGCCCTTATGACATCTGTCTTTGAAGCCTCAGCCTCGCGTAAAACCGATGTGGTCAGTATGATGGAGCGCTATGTTCAGGATTTTGAAAGCAAGCACGGTAAGGATCATCCGGCCACCATCGACGGGATGCAGAAGGCAGCTCAAATGCTAATCACCGAAAAGCATCCCCGGGAGGCCCTGGACCTGCTCACTGAGGCTTACCGGCGCTCCGAAGAGAGCTTCGGCATGCTGACAGCTCAAACCGTAAGCATTGCCTCAGACCTTGCAGCACTGCACATCGACTTCGAAGAATACACCAAAGCCGAGCTTATTCTGCGCAGGGTGGCCGATAGCTACGAAAGGGAAAAAGGCCTGAACCATGCGCCGACCCTGGAGGCTTTAAAGGCACTGGGAGAGGCGCTGCTTGCAATGAATGAATCGTCCGAGGCCACTGCAGTATTCCTGAAAGTCCTGGAAGGCAGCAAGGCCATATATGGACCCCATGCCTATCAAACCCTGAATGCCTGCCTCCAATTGTCGAGGCTATATAAGGCTGTGAAGAACGAAGAGAAATTCTCGGCCTGCTATGCTGAATTTATTTCCGGGATCAACACCCTGGGGAAATCCAGGCGGGTAAAGGAGCTTTATAAAGCTTACAGGCAACAGGAGGATATTGAGCGGAAGTCCCGCATCGAAGATAGCCTGACCGCCCTGCAAGAAAGTATAAAGCAGGAGAAACTCCCTTTTCTGGAAAAAGAAGCACTGTGGAAGCAAGCTGAAAGTATGTCGGAACGCGACCTGGATCCGGAGAACCCCGAGGGTTCCGGTGAGCTTTTGAAATGGCTCGATCTGATGATCTGGATGATCCCGGAGAAATCGACTGTGGATCGGTGGACAGGCTTTTGCAAAGATTTTGAAACCCTGTGCGAAAATACGGATCCGGTAAAATACCTGCCAAGGTTCAAATTCGCCCTGTGGATACTCAGAAATGAAGGAACCGACCTGGCAGTGGATCAACTCTCGAACATCTGGCGCGATGGAGAGCTGGAAAGCTACTATGTGCAGGAAGCGGCCTATTTACTCTTTGAAACCCTGGCTAAATCCTACCCGGCCGAGAAGGTGATCCCGGTTGCAGAAAACATGGGAAACAGTTTCATCGAGCTGCTGGGCCCCGCGCATCCCCGCGTCCATCTCTTTATAAACAAAACAGCCCACTTCTTCTTTGAGATTAGGGAATTCAGACTCGCCGGCGAGCGATACAATTTCCTGAGGGACCAAACCGAAGGTGTCCTCGATGAAAACCATCCTTTCCGGCAAAACATCCTGCAGCAACTGGCAGCCATTGACCGGGAAAAATAGTACTTTTGCGGCATGACAAACATCAAAACATATAAGAGCATTCTTTCGCTTGTGCTGGTGTTTGTCCTGTGTATTCCCGCAGGGATAAAAGTTACCCACCATCTCTTTGTCGAGCACGAACACTACCACCTGCATGCGCATGAGCATGAGCACGAGGATGCGGCGATAGACAAAGAGCATAAGACCTGCCCGATTTGCGACTTCCATTTTGTTGAATTCTTCGGTGATGAAAATCCCCGGCTCACAGGCAGCCTCTTTGCGCTTTCAGATGACCACCCTGCTTTCATACAGCAGGAAATATCCACTGAGTTTCTGTTCCTGTATAATTTGCGGGGACCGCCGCTTCACTCCTGATTACTTTTCTATTTACTT
>CAZRPW010000135.1:0-2308 GCA_964601975.1 uncultured Bacteroides sp. | reverse complement strand
CCTGTATAATTTGCGGGGACCGCCGCTTCACTCCTGATTACTTTTCTATTTACTTATTTGATTAACAAGCTACACGAATGAAGATCAGGCATATTTCCCTGTATGCGTTTATACTATTTACAATGGTGAGCCAGGGCGGCTTTGCCCAGCAAAAAATCAGGGGCCACCTCAGCGATATTAAAAGCAAGGAGGCCCTGCCCTTTGCAAACGTCTATATTCCCGAATTAAGCAAAGGAACTCAAACAAACGAGCATGGAGAATTTCTGCTGGAGAACCTGCCTGGCAGAAAGCTAAAGATCCAGTTCTCCTACATGGGCTACAAGAGCAGCATCCTTACCCTTGTTCCGGGAAGTGCGGACTCCATACTGCACATAGAAATGGAGGCCACCATCTTCGAGGCAGAAGAAGTGGTGATCTCGGGGGGAACGCATTCCACCCAGCACGAAAATGCTATTAAAATTGACCTGCTTAAATCTGCCGAAATAGCAGCCGGCGGGACCCCCACTTTCATGGAGGCGCTAACCAGTGTTCCGGGGGTGGACATGATCTCGAAAGGACCCGGTGTGGCCAAACCGGTAATCAGGGGATTATCCATGACCAATGTCCTGATGCTCAACAACGGGGTCAAGCTGGAGAATTTCCAGTTCTCCGAGAACCATCCCTTTATAATCGACGAATTCGGAGCGGAACGTGTGGAGATCATCAAGGGACCGGCATCTCTGCTCTACGGATCCGATGCCGTGGGCGGTGTGATTAATGTGATCAGGGAAAAACCGGCTCCCAACGGCCAGATCCTGGGCGACTATGGTTTACAATACCACTCCAACACCCGGGGAGTGGTGACGAACCTGGGACTGAAAGGCAGCAGTGAGTCTGTTTTCTGGGGCCTGCGCGGAGGAATCAAAACGCATACCGACTACAGGGACGGGAATGGGGATTATGTTCCCAATACCCGCTTCAATGAACAAAGCCTGAAGGCAGACCTTGGAATAAAGAAGCGTTTTGGGGTTTTCGGTCTCTATTATGATTACAACCGGCCCAAAGCCGGGATGAGCGTGGGTGCTGCCATTCCCCTTGTAACAGGGAACGGAAGGGAAAACGAGTACTGGTACCAGGACCTTAGCTTGCATGTGCTTTCAAGCCGAAACACCCTCTTTCTCCAGGACTTCAAGGTGGATATCAATGCTGCCTACCAGGCAAACAACAGGCGTCTTCAGACCGATAACAGCACGCCTTCATTTGAGATGGTGGATATGGACCTGAATACTTTCTCCTATGAATTGAAGACCTCCCTGCCTTCTGGCGAAGGAGAGGAATACATCGTCGGACTGCAGGGAGCCTACAAGACCAACAGGAACCATGAAGCACCGGACCATGTATTGCCGGATGCCGATGTGAACGATTTCTCTGTTTTCGGACTGGCGCAATATACCTTCCCGGGCAAGCTGAAGACCCAGGCCGGACTGCGGTATGATCTCCGGTCCATTTCCACAGAGGCTGATGGCGACAGGGAGGCGGTGGACAGGGACTATGGAAACCTGAGCGGCTCGTTAGGAGCCACCCTGCCTCTGAATGAGGATTTCCTGCTGCGTGGAAATTTCGCTTCCGCCTACCGAACGCCCAATATTGCTGAACTGACCCAGGACGGGATGCACGGCACGAGTTACGAACAGGGGAATCCCGACTTAAAATCCCAGCGAAGCTACGAGGGTGATGTGAGTGCTCATTATCACTCGAAGTTCATCATGCTGGATGTGTCTGCATTCTACAATCACATCAATGATTATATATTCATGGGCCCAAGCGATGAGACCACCGAATCGGGCCAGCTCATCTACCGCTACTCGCAAACCGATTCAAAGCTTTACGGGGGTGAGATCGTTGCCCATGCACTACCCGCCACCTGGCTGAATATCTCTGCCAGCTACGCCTACCTGGTTGGCAGACAGGACGATGGATTTTATCTGCCCTTTATTCCTCAGAACAAGCTTCGTTCCGAAATCAGGTTCCAGGGACAAAATATATATTTCCTTGATAAGCCTTGCTTCAAAATGGGAGTGGTCTATGCCGGTCGACAGGACAGGCCCTCCATGTTTGAAACCGAATCGGACCCTTATTTCCTGCTCAATGCGGGCATCGGGACAAGGATTAAGGTGCGGGACCAGCTGCTGAGCCTTTCTGTTCAGGCAAACAACCTCCTGAACGAAGTATATATCGACCATTTGTCCACCCTGAAGGACCTGGGATATGCCAATGCAGGCAGGAACATCAGTATCAGCGTCACGGTCCCCTTCGGAGTGAAATAGCA
>CAZRPW010000134.1:0-11469 GCA_964601975.1 uncultured Bacteroides sp. | reverse complement strand
TATCTGTTTCGGTATAGTGCTCTTTTAACCAAATACTACAATCCTCTATGCTCTCAAACAGATACTTTTCCGGGATGATATCAGGAATCAGCCTGGTTTTCTGAAACAGCGACAGGGGCTGCGGCTGGGTCATTGTAAGCACCACAATGATCCCCATTTTATCCATCTCTTTCACAACCTGTTCAAATGCGTGGAGTCCCGACTGATCCATCCAGGGCACCCGTTTCATTCTGAAGATAATTACCCGGGCATCCTTGGGTATTTTATTTACCCGATCCAGCATTTTTGCTGCAACACCAAAAAACATCGGACCGTCAAATCGTTTGATATAAACACTTTCCCATTGATTCAATGCCAACCCAGACTCGTCGGCCCAGGGAATCTCCCTGTCGTTTTTATCAACCCTGGTGAGTGATGAATTTTCTTCAACCATGATGCTTGCTTTCCTCATAAAAACCAGTGAGGCAAGGACCATTCCAATACCCACGGCCTGCAACAGATCAACAAAAACGGTTAGAATGACTACCAGGATGAGAATAAAGGCATCTGATTTCGGAATTTTTAAAATATGCTTCAGCCCTTTTAAGTCAAGTATACTGATCCCGACACTTATCAAAACCCCTGCAAGGGCAGCGATGGGAATATATGCGACATAGGTACCCAGACCCAGAAGAATAAGCAACAAAAACAGGGCATGAATAACACCGGAAACCCGTGTTTTTCCGCCTGATTTAATATTTACAACCGTTCTCATGGTAGCACCGGCTCCGGGGATGCCTCCCAGGAGAGCCGCCGCCATATTTCCAATTCCCTGCCCAATCAACTCCTTATTACTGTTATGTTTGGTCCGGGTCATATTATCTGCCACCACCGATGTCAACAGGGAATCAATGGCACCCAGACCTGCAAGCGCAATTGCCGGAAAAATTACATATTGAATATCCGTCAGATTCAGGCTTGACAGTGAAGCTATTTTTAAGGAGGGTAGTCCGGAGGGTATCTCCCCGATCAAGGGCACTTCAAGCTTAAAAAGCCAGGCTGACGCTGAAGTAATCAGAAGGGCAATGAGGGCACCGGGGACCACTTTAGAAATCCTGGGAAAAATATAGATAATCAAAATTGACCCTATGGTAATCAGCAGTGATACAGGATTGTAATGAACGATCCCGGAGGGGAGTTCCTTAAAAACCTCTATGATCTTTGAAGGTGATTCTAATCCCAATGCAGGAAAAATCTGTAGCACAATAATAATTACCCCTATTCCGGTCATAAAACCCGACAACACCGGATAGGGGATATACTTCACATACGCTCCAACCTTCAGCAGTCCAAATACAATCTGAAACAATCCCGCCAGCAAAAAACAAAGAATTATAATCCCCCAGGCGTTTTCAATTCCGCCGAATTTGGCAATGACCATGGCAATAAAAGATGCTGAAACCACGGTCATCGGACCTGTCGGACCGCTTATCTGGGTTTTCGTTCCACCCAGAATTGCAGCTAGTAAACCAAGGGCAATTGCCCCATATAAACCTGCAATTGCACCCAATCCTGATTGAACACCAAAGGCCAGTGCCAGTGGCAATGCGACAATTCCTGCGGTTACCCCCCCAAAAACATCACCCTTCAAGTTTTTTAAATTCATCGTCCGAAGCTGTAATAATAATTATGAAATAGTTTTTCCGGAATTGAAATTATCCTCAGGCATAAGGAATTTTTCAAAAGAAAGGCCAAAGTTCATCAAAAACTACCAATTCCCAAAAAATCTTATTAACCGGAAAACAGGGCTTGCTTCAAACATTATTTAACATTCCTTAAGTAATGAGCCTTTCATTTAACAATTATTAAGTAGGGTAAGCCTCAACTTATTCGATTATACATTAAACCTTTGTCGTCGATACAGCTCTAAGCAGTGATCCATCGAAATATTGAAGAGAATAAAATGAAGAAACTCACCTTAATGGCCTTCTTAATGCTTTCAGGCCCAACCCTTTCTAGTCTTATCGCCCAGGAAAACAATATTTATATCCGTGAATTCTATGAAGAAAAATCACTGGAATTGCTTCTGCTGGACTTATCTATGAACTACAACATTGATTTTGTATTTGATCGTGAAGAAGTCCAGGATATCAGGATAAAAAGCATGAACATGAAGGGCCTTGACCTTGAAACAGCCATGAAGGCCTATTTGAAAAAAACTGGGATGGATTTCCGGATTGAAAACGGTCGGACCGTTTATATCTATCCCCATATGAAAGAAGAGGAGATTGTCAGGACCGCAGCCACCAGGAGTAATATCTCGGTTTCGGGATGGATCTATGATCAATCCACCAATGAAAGCCTCCCCTATTCCACGGCATCCATCAAAGGACTGCCTTCGGGATCCATTGCCAATGTGGATGGCCACTTCATATTGATGGAGGTACCCTCCGACACCTCCACCCTTATGTTCAGCTTCCTTGGCTATGAAACCCAGACCATTCACCTGGATCCGGAGACTGCCCGAATGGCCCTGCATATTTATATGAAACCGGTGGATTATCGCATCGAAGAGGTCATGATCGTGGGAGAGGAAAAAAAGCTTGTAACCTATGCTGAAAAGACCAGCCAGATTTCACTCAGACCTACACAAATAGACATCCTGCCCAACCTGGGTGAAAAGGATATATTCCGGACCCTTCAGTTGATGCCGGGGGTTAGCAGCGGAAACGAGACTTCGTCGGGACTACATGTACGGGGAGGAACACCCGACCAGAACCTGATCCTGCTGGACGGATTTACGGTCTACCACGTGGATCACTTCTATGGCTTCCTGAGTGCTTTTAATGCCGATGCCATTAAGGACGTACAGCTATACAAGGGTGGATTCGAATCCAAATACGGGGGAAAGATTTCCAGTGTGATGGAACTTACAGGCAAGACAGGGAATACGAAAAAGACGTCGGGGGGACTTAGTATTTCGGCACTGAGCGGAAGCGCTCACGTTGAAGTGCCGGTATCGGAAAAGCTGAATCTGTTTGCTTCGGGCCGACGATCCTACACCGACTTCATCCAGAGTGGACTTTATAACAGCATCAACGAAATGTACAATGGCTCTACCGACACCCCAACCACGGGTGGACGAATGGCCCAGTTCCAGACGAGCCCTAAATTCTATTTCTACGACCTGAATGCAAAGGCCACATACAAACCCAACCTAAAGGACATTGTCACCATCAGTTTCTACAATGGTAAAGACGTGCTGGATAAAACCTCCGATGCCTCCACACGCACAGGCATGTTCGGAGGCAGCAACGATAACTACAACATGAACAGGGTGGATGTGCTCAACTGGGGAAACTGGGGTGCCAGCTCAAAATGGTCGAGACAATGGAACGACAAATTCTACTCCAACAGCACTTTTGCCTTTTCAAATTATTTCAGCGAAAGGGATAACTATATGGAACGGACCATTACCGAAGATGATGGCTCCTCATCTGTGACAACCAATGGCTCCATAGAGAACAACAACATCCTTGACTATACGCTTCGAACGGACAATGAGTACAGGCTTACCCAGAATAATACCCTTGAATTCGGACTGCAGGGCTCCTTGATGGATATCGGCTACTACTATACCCAGAACGACACCCTGGAGATGATTGACAGCCGGACCAAAGGATTTACACTCTCGGCTTATCTCCAGGATAAGATCTATATAAAGGATAAAATGACACTGGTATACGGTCTGCGGTCGACCTGGTACAACCTCACCAACAAGGTGTACCTGGAACCCCGTATCTCTGCCAACTATAAACTGAACGACCGGTGGAACCTGAAGGCCTCCTGGGGCAAGTACTACCAGTACACCAACCGGGTGGTAAGGGAGAATGTTCTGGAAGGAAACCGCGATTTCTGGCTGCTGGCCGATGATGAAATGATTCCCGTGGCATCGGCATTCCACTACATAGCCGGGATCTCTTACGAGGCGCCCCGCTTCCTTGTAGATATGGAAGTTTTCTACAAGCCCATGCAGGGTTTGGCCGAATATACAATGCGCAACGAATCCTTCCGCCGGGTAACCACATCCTCGCTTCCGGAAAATTTCTACTGGGGCAGCGGAACAGCAAAGGGATTTGAAGTGCTGATGCAGAAAAAATTCGGTGCATATACCGGCTGGCTCGGCTATACCTACAGCCGTGTGGAGCACCAGTTCGATGAACTTAATGATGGAGTGGCTTACGCTTCCATGTATGATCAGCCACATGAAATAAACTTCGTGAATACCTACCAGTGGGGAAACTGGGTGTTGGGAGCCACCTTTGTATACAACACCGGCCAGACCTATACCGCACCGGTGGGGGCCTACCAGCTCACACTGCTGGATGGGACCGTGGCCGATTATATCCATGTGGGTGACAAAAACGGCTTCAGGCTGCCGGCATATCACCGTCTCGACCTTTCTGTAACCTATCGTTTTGCCCTTGGAAAAACCAAAAGCAACCTGGGAATCTCCCTTTTCAATGTATACGGCAGGGATAATGTGTGGTACAGGGAGTTCGATGTAGAGGACAATGAGATCATCATCAGCGATGTAAACAGCCTTGGATTTACTCCTAATGTATTCTTTTCAATTAAATTTTAAGTCATGCCGAAATCCTATTACCTCCTTCTCTTCATCCCCTTTCTGACTGGTTGTTTCGAATCAGAGCTTGAGTTCTCGGACCAGTTTCAACCCGTTGTGGAAGCCTACCTTTACGTGGATAAAGCCGTTGAAAACATAAAGCTTTCAAGTATGATCAGCTTTGGCAGCGACTCATCCGGTGGAGAGATGATCACTGATGCTATAATTCGCCTGGAAAATGAAATGTCGAGTTGGGACCTGGTGCATGATGATGATGATCCAGGCAACTACTACCTGGTTGAAAGCCCTGTCTTCTCTCCCGGTGACAGCTTAAAATTAACAGTGGAGCTGGATGAAGAAATTCTTACAGCCAGTACGGTTGTTCCCGGCAACCCTCCTGCAGTTATCCTTTCATCCGGCTCCATTTATATTCCCAAAGTAGATGATCCCCGGGATTTCAGGAATATTGAAATGCCCGACCCACTGGAACTCAGCTGGGACAACCCCGAGGGGAAATACTACTTTCTCCACATCCAGAACATTGAGTCCAATCCCATTTCTATAATGCCAGAGGTTCCCGATGGCATGCCCGAAGGTCGCGGCCCGGGAGGATTTGCCTTCGAGATGGTTACCGAACCCACCAATGACACCTACTATGCCATTGATCCCATGATGCTAGAATATTACGGAACCCATCGTGTCATTATGAGCAGTGTGAATGACGAATACGTGAACCTTTACAGTTCACTGAACCAGGATTCAAGGGAATTGAATGAACCTTATTCCAATATCACGAACGGACTGGGCATCTTTACTGCCTTTAACTCCGACACCTTTTACATCGAAGTGATTGCCACCTACTGAGGAACCAGGTTTTGCTTGGGAAAATGCTTAAATTAAGGGCCTAAACTAAACGCTATAGATGAAAGGCTATTTCCCTATTTCAAAAATTGCAGGAATCCTCTGTTTGGCCCTGCTGATTTCCTGTTCAAGCGCAAACCATAGGAACCTGGAAGAAATGATCGATATTAATGAGCACTGGATCTTCAGCGAAAACGGAGCGAACGAGTGGATGGATGCTGCCGTTCCAGGCTGTGTGCATACCGACCTGATCCGAAATAATGTAATTGAAGATCCCTTCTTCCGCCTCAACGAACATAGCGTTCAGTGGGTCGATAAAAAAGACTGGGTGTATAAAACCATGCTGGATGTTCCACCAGCTTTCCTCGAAAAACAGAGGATCATACTGGAGTTTAAGGGTCTGGACACCTATGCCGATGTATTCCTGAACGATCAGTTGATCCTGGAAGCTGACAACATGTTCAGGGAGTGGGAGGTGGATGTGAAAGATATCCTTCAGACTGGATCCAACGAATTACGAATCCTCTTTCATTCACCGGTCAACACCGGCCTTGAGAAGTATGACAACTATCCCCACAGACTGGAGACATCGGACAATGACCTGGCCAGGATCGGGCAGGTTCCCGGAGAGAAGGCAGTGAGTCCGCACGTCCGTAAAGCCCAGTGCCATTTTGGCTGGGACTGGGGACCAAGACTGGTTACCAGTGGCATCTGGAAGCCCATTTACCTGAAAGCCTGGAACGGGGCCAGGATAACTGATGTGCAGATCGTTCAGAACTCGCTGGAAAACGATCTTGCGAGGCTGACCGGCATTTTTGAGATAGATTCGGACGAACTTACCACTGCCTCCCTTTCACTTGAGGCAAATGGCTCAGTACTTGCCACGCAGGAGATGGAAATCCGCTCAGGCATTCATAATTATGAACTTGCATTTGAAATTAAGGAGCCAAAGCGCTGGTGGACGAACGGACTGGGAGACGCCTATCTCTATGAGATATCCGGGATCATGGAAAGCACTGAAGGCCGACAGCAGATCAGTCACAAGATTGGATTGCGGACACTGGAGGTGGTAAGGAACAAAGATGAAGAGGGAACATCCTTCTTTATTAAACTGAACGGTCACCCGGTATTTATGAAGGGTGCCAACTACATTCCCAGCGACGCATTCCTGGACCGGGTAAGCCCGGAGAAATATGAAAAAATAATCCTCACGGCCAGGGAAAGCAACTTCAACATGCTGCGTGTCTGGGGAGGAGGGATCTATGAGAAGGACCTGTTTTATGATTTATGTGACAAACACGGGATGCTGGTATGGCAGGATTTCATGTTTGCCTGTAACATGTACCCGGGTCACCCCGAATTCCTGGAAAGCGTGGCCAATGAGGCAGCAGATAATATTAAGCGCCTGAGAAATCATCCGTCCATCGCACTCTGGTGCGGCAACAACGAGATATTATCTGCATGGTATCTCTGGGGCTGGAGGGAAAAGGCAGCAGAGGAAAACCAGGCCGGGGCAGACGCCCAGTGGAAGGCCTATAAGGATATTTTCCTGGATGTACTCCCGGGTGCCGTTGCCGACAACGATCCGGGAAGATTCTACTGGGCCTCCAGTCCGCAGTCGGGCGATTCGATCGCCGAGGACCTGGCAAACGGAGACAGCCACTACTGGGGGGTCTGGTGGGGCTTGGAGCCCTTCGAAAATTACCACACCTATCTGGCCCGTTTCATGTCCGAATATGGCTTCCAGTCCTTCCCCGAACTTAAGACCGTGAAACAATACGCGGCGGAAGAAGATTTTGATATTTACTCCGAAGTGATGCAATCGCACCAGCGATCCTCTATCGGGAATGTTACTATTGAGACATACATGCTGCGGGATTACAGGAAACCCAAAGATTTTGAGTCCTATCTCTACCTGAGTCATGTGCTCCAGGCCGAGGGCGTGAAAAAGGCCATGGAGGGGCATCGCATTGCCATGCCCTACACCATGGGCAGTCTCTACTGGCAGATTAACGACTGCTGGCCTGTGGCCTCCTGGTCAAGCACCGATTACTACGTGCGCTGGAAAGCACTGCAATACTTTTCAAAAAAGGCATTTGCCGAGGTGCTGGTAGCTCCCCGAAACGAGGATGGGGTGCTCGCAGTCCATGTGGTTTCCGACAGGCTTAACTCCTTTGAAGCCAGCCTGTCGCTGAGGCTTTTAGACTTCTCGGGAAATGTAATCCAACTTGAAGAGAAACAGGTGAACATACCCGCCAATGCCAGCACTGTGCAGTTCGAAATCGAAGTTGAAAAACTATTGGGAAGCAATAAATCCAATGAGGTTGTGCTGGAAGCAAACCTTCTGGAAAATGGGAATGAGATCTCCTCGAACCACTTCTACTTTGCACCCATCAAAGAGATCGATTTGCCCAAACCTGAAATCAAGCTCGAAGTCAGTAATACCGAGAATGGATTTATGCTGGAGCTGAGCACCGATGTACTGGCTAAGAATGTATCTCTTTCCATGGCTGGAGAAGGATTCTTTTCGGACAACTACTTCGATCTCCTGCCCGGCGAAATTAAACGGGTTCATCTAAAGACAGAGCTTAAAGCCGGTATCAAAAGAGAAATCCGGGTGAGGACCATCAGAGATACCTATTAAATCCCTGGCTTCTAATTCGCAAGGATCCGGTCAAATTCGGCCGGGTCCAGCAGTACGGGCGCATAGTCAACATTGTTTGCCCTGAGCACAGCGACAAAGGCTCGCAGGTGATTTCCTGAGGCTCTGAGCAGGTTTCCATAGACCCTGATGACCTCTTCATGGCTGGCATCTTCGTCCAGTTCTCTCTGAATATCAATAATATCGACCTCTTCTATCAAAGCACCAACACGGAGGGCTTCTTCCTGACTTTTACTGCCACGGAGAATAAGTTCGTCATAGAGCTCTTGCAGCTCGCTGTTCCGGAATACGCCAGGAAGATGATCCCCCACCGGATCTACAAGATTTAGTGTGTCGATCAAATACAACATAGCATTCATATGCGCCTGTTCACTTTTGCTGATATTCAGAAAAGTTTGAAGGGGATATAACTCGTAAAGGTAGAGGTATACATCACGGGCCAGTTTTTCCTCTTCCCGCATAAATAAAATTCCACTGCTTTCGGCTTCAGATAACTCAGGCGCGGAGCCTGGGTCCTCATCCAAACCGGATAAATCTGTGCACTGTGTAAAGGAAAAGGCCAAAGCCAATATCAGTATTGAAAAGCCGCTTAATCTGCTTAATGATGTTTTCATGAGGTTTATTTTATCAATTATCTATATATGTATATATGCAAATATATAATCCGGGGAAATGGTAGCTGTAATGAAATCCGGGGAAAATGTTATGAAATGGGTACTCAGTAGAGCTGGTCAATGGACTTCTTGGAAGATCGGTCACTTTCACGGTACTCACTTACAGTCATCCCGGTATAATGCTTAAACTGGTTTGAAAGGTACTGAACACTGCTGTAATCCATTATAAAGGCAATTTCGCTGAGGGTAAGTTCCTCCTGGTCGATCAGCTCTTTGATGCGTTCAATCTTATGCAGGATGATGAAGCGCTCCAGGGTGATGTGTTCCTGGGAGGAGAAGATCCTCGACAGGTAAGCGTAGGAAAGGCCCGTTTTTTCCACAAGGTATTCGGACTTCCTTACGATAGAATCCATATTGTTCATGTGGTGAACCAGCTCAATCACCGCCAGTTTAATATCCTCCACGAGTCTCTGTTCCCGGGTATCGATCAGGTCGGTTCCCAGATTGAGCAATACAGCACGCACATCTTCCGGGGTATGCGTCAATGGATCATAGCGGATGGTGGCCCTGCCCAGGCAAATTTCCTTCACCTCCACTCCCGCCTTCTCAAGCTCCTCGCGGATGACCCGGATGCAGCACTGGCAGACCATGTTCTTAATATGAATCGTTGAAGTTTTCACTCAGCTTAAATGGGATTGAAATTTAATAATTTGCCCATGAGTATCAAAAAAACAGCTTATTCCCAGAATTCCGTAACTTTTTTGCGGAAATACATAACAAGCTGTATGCCGAGAATCTGCAATTTTACATTTTAACTTACAATAGCTGCGCATATGCAAATCAAAAAAAACATTGCCCTTAGTGAATCCGGGTTTGTTTTCAACCCCACCACCGGCGATTCCTATTCCATTAACCCGGTAGGACAGGAAATCCTGGCTTACCTGGGTGAAAAGAAGTCCGCCGCTGAGATCACCTCCCTGATGACCACAGCCTACGATATCGATCCTCCCAGCTTTGAAAAGTATTTTTATGACTTCATCAGCATGCTGAAACAATTTGAACTCCTGGAAGAAGAAAATGAAAACTAAGCTTACCATTGCCATTACAGGGCTTAATAATACGGATAATCCCGGACCGGGTGTCCCGGTAATCCGGGGAATCCGTGATTCGGAGTTTTTTGATCCCAGGATCATCGGACTGGCCTACGAAAATCTGGAACCCGGGATATACATGCCGGGCGTTGTAGATAAAACCTACCAGGTTCCTTACCCATCAGAAGGTACTGAAATTTTGGTACATAGAATCCTGGAGATCCACAAGAAAGACCCCATCGATGTATTAATCCCCAACTTTGATGCAGAGCTTTATGCCTTTATGCGTTCCGAAAAGATCCTGGAGGAAGCCGGCATAAAGACTTTCCTCCCCACTTTGGAGCAGTTCGAGGAGCGTCACAAAACCAATCTGCCCGAATTCGGGAAGAAGTACGGCCTTGAGGTACCTTTCAGTAAAGCCATTACCCGCATCGACGAGATTGAGAAACTGAAGGAAAACTTTGAATACCCTGTGATGGTAAAAGGCAAGTTCTACGATGCCTACCTGGCCTACAATGAGGAACAGGTGAGAATGAACTACAATAAGATCAGCGCAAAATGGGGACTGCCTGTCATCATCCAGGAATTTATAAAGGGAACCGAGGTAAATGTGGTTGCCCTCGGGGATGGTTTTGGCAACACCATTGGGGCAGTCCCCATGCGAAAGCAATACATAACCGATAAAGGGAAGGCCTGGTCGGGAATCACGCTGGACGACCCGAAGATGCTGGAGCTAACCTACCGCATTATCAAAGCGATGAAATGGCGGGGCGGCATGGAACTGGAAATTGTGAAGTCTCACAAGAATGAATACTTCATCATCGAGATCAATCCCAGGATCCCTGCCTGGGTCTACCTGGCAGTAGGCGCCGGTCAGAATCTGCCCGAAGCACTTGTAAAACTGGCCCTGGGAATGGAAGTCGAGCCCTACAAATCCTATGAAGTGGGATGCATGTTTGTCCGCTATTCATACGATTTGATCACAAACCTTAAGGAATTTGAAAAACTCTCCACACTTGGAGAATTATAATAGCAAGCCATGGAAAAAAAGCAATTTGAAAGACCCTTTATAAAAAAGCTGCAGGCTGGAATGCCCAGTAAATTCGGAATGAAAACCCAGGCAGTACCCATCACTCACATTGATGATGTGGCAGTTGCAGACCTGCTGGCCGAACACGGATCTCCTCTTTACGTGGTCTCCGAAAAAACCATTCGGGAGAAATACAAAAAAGCCGTTCATGCCTTTACCACCCGATATCCCAAGGTTCAGTTTGCATGGTCTTATAAAACCAACTATCTGGATGCAGTATGCCGGGTATTTCACCAGGAGGGATCCTGGGCTGAAGTGGTCTCGGGATTTGAATATGACAAGGCCATTCTGAATGGCGTAAAAGGGAGCCAGATCATTTTCAACGGGCCCGACAAGACTGATGCTGATCTGACGAAAGCCATCGAGAATGATTCACTGATCCATATCGACCATTTCGACGAGATGTATTCTATAATCGCCATCGCCGAAAACTCGGGTAAGCGGCCCAAGGTGGCCATCCGGGTAAACATGGATACCGGGGTCTACCCCATGTGGGACCGCTTCGGTTTTAACTATGAAAACGGGGATGCCTGGGATGCCATCAACCG
>CAZRPW010000133.1:0-11762 GCA_964601975.1 uncultured Bacteroides sp. | reverse complement strand
GGTAAAAGGGTAAGGAAGGAAATGGGGAAATAGATGATGGATGAGATGGAATATGTGATTGCGCACGATGTGGGAACCTCCAGCGTGAAAAGTGCTTTGGTCTCTTCCAGGGGGGAGGTGATTGCTCACAGCACTTACGCATATGGATTAAGCTATCCGCATCCGGGATGGGTGGAGCAGGATCCGGAAGACTACTGGAAGGGATCGGTTCAAAACACCCGGAGCATTTTGAGTGAATCAGGAATTGATCCGGCGCAAATCCTGGGGATTGTTTTCTCCACCCAGGCCATGGGCATTATCCCCATTGACAAACATGGCAATACCCTGAAATATAATATTACCTGGGTGGACGGCAGGGCGGAGGAACAGGCCCGGTCGCTTATGAACCTCCTGGGTGGTAAAAAAGTGTTTGAAAAGCTCATCGGGGTGGAAATCACCGGCAAAGATGTGATTCCAAAACTCAAATGGCTGAAGCAGAACGAACCTGAACTATACCAAAAAACAGAATACTTTCTGGATGTAAACGGCTACCTGAAATTCAGAGCCACGGACCGAAAGGTATTCGAATGGTCGGGAGCCTGTTCCTACGGATTTAACCTGAAGAAAAAAGATTGGGAACGGCTGATTTTTAAGGCTGCCGGTGTAGACCTGGACAAGCTTCCTCCACTGGTACGCTCAACCGATGTGGTTGGTACGCTGACCCCGGAAGCTTCAAAGGAAATGGGACTTCTTCTGTCGACAAGGGTTTATGGTGGCTGCGACGACACCCAGAGTGCTGCGGTAGGATCGGGGTCTACAGGCGAAGGAGAAGCGCATATTTACCTGGGAAGCTCTGCCTGGGCAGGAATCACCACAGGCAAAAACCTGAAGCACAAGAACGGAGCGGTGGTTCTTCAGAGTGCCGACGCTGAAAAAAATCTGCTAGTTGGAATTACCGAATCGGCAGGATCCAATCTTGACTGGCTCATTGAAAAGTTTTATAAGCTGGAAAAAGACGACCCGGCTGTTCAGTGCATTTATTCATTTATAGATAAGGAAACGGAAGGAATACCAGCCGGTTGCGATCACCTGGTATTTACGCCCTGGCTCCTGGGAGAGCGCTGCCCGGTGAGTACCACCACCACCAGGGGGACCATTTTTAACCTGGGACTGGAACATACACGCGGGCATTTTGTAAAGGCATTACTGGAGGGAGTGGGATTCAATCTGCGCTGGATCTTTGAAAACTACCGGCGCGATTTCGGTTTTCAGCCTGATAAGATCAGGGCCATTGGCGGAGGCTCGGTAAACAGGCTCTGGATGCAGGGCATTGCCGATATCACCGGGATGAAGGTAGAAACCATCACCCAACCTACCATGGCCGGAGCCATCGGTGTTGCAGCCTGCGCCTTTGTGGGGAGTGGCACCTATGCCGGCTTTAAAGATGTAAACCGTTCTATCAAAATGAATGCAAGCTATGATCCCGATCCTGGCTTAAAGGAAATATATGATAGCCAGTTCCGATCCTATAAAAATGTATATTCGGGACTAAGGAAAGCGTACATTGAAGCGAACAGAGTTCGCTTCAATGAGTCTGTAAAGTCATCAAGTCCGTAAAGTCTGTAAAGTCCGTAAAGTCTGTAAAGTCCGTAAAGTCCGTAAAGTCTATAAAGTTTGTAAAGTCGAAAAGTTATGGAAAGGATAAAGAAAGAGATTATTGAAGGGGGTCAGAGATTAATGAAGGAGGGGCTGGTTGCGCGCACCTGGGGAAACATCAGCATCCGTGTGGATGACACCTACATGCTGATCACACCCAGCGGCAGGCCCTACGAGGGTCTCAGCGAGTCGGACATTGTGCTGGTTAACTACCACACTTCCGAATATGAGGGAGATATCAAACCCTCTTCGGAGAAGGAGTTGCACTGTGAGATCTATCGGACAAGACCCAAAATCAATTCGGTGATCCACACCCACCAGATGAATGCATCCACCGTGGCCACCGCAAGGCGTGAGGTTCCACCCATCCTTGACGACATGGCCCAGATCATTGGCCCGACCGTCAGGGTTGCCCCCTATGCCCTGCCCTCCACCAAGAAAATCACCAAAAAGACGGTGAAGGCCCTGAAAGGAAGAAACGCAGCACTGATGGCCAACCATGGCGCAGTTTGTGTTGGACGGGACCTGGACGAGGCCTTCGTGGTTTGCCAGGTGCTGGAAAAGGCCTGCAAAGCCTTCATTGAAGCCGAGTTCCTGGGGGGTGCAAAAAGTATCAATAAGTTTGAAGCGCACCTGATGCACCAGATCTACATCCGCAAATACTCCAAACAGGCAGAAAAAAACAGGTAAATCCTTAGACCACTTCCCCGAAAATGGACACAAAACACTCCTACCCTGCCTATCGATATGTCATGCTGGCACTCCTTATGTTTGCCACAGTGGCCATTGAGATCCAGTGGCTCACCCATGCAGCGGTGGTTCGCCCGGCCGAAGTGTTTTACGGCGGACAGTTTAACCCGGAGTCTTTTCTGAACATAGACTTTCTGGCCATGGTTTACATGGTGGCCTTCCTGGTATTCAGCTTTCCGGCCTCCTATATAATTGACACCTACGGAATCAGGACCGGCATTTCCATCGGTGCAATTTTACTGGCTATTTTCAGCCTGGTGAAGGCCTTTTTTGCCAACAGCTTTACCGGATTGGTAATTGCTCAGACCGGACTTGCAATTGCTCAACCTTTTCTGCTGAACGTGGTCACCGCTTTCACTGCCAAGTGGTTTCCCCTCTTCCAGAGAGGAATGGCGGCCGGTCTCCTGGCCCTGGCACAGTACGTCGGAATCATCATAGCCATGCTGATCACCCCTGCCCTGGTGGGATCGAATCCTGAATTGGCCAACTATGGAAGCGGGTTTGAACAGATGCTTTGGATATATGGGATTATTGGTTTGGTAGCAGCCCTCGCCTGCCTGGTCCTGATCCGCGAACGACCCCGGGGTTTTAAAACTGAAGATACAGAACGTTACCCCTTCTTTAAAGGACTGGGGCACATCCTGCACAACAGGGATATGCTCATCACCATGCTTCTCTTCCTGATCGGACTGGGTATTTTCAATGCCATTAGTTCAATGACGGATTCAATCTCGGCAAAGGCCGGGGTGAAGGATTCGGACGGACTTATCGGGGGATTGATGCTCATCGGGGGGATCGTGGGGGCGATTATCATTCCCACGCTTTCGGATAAATTCAGAAAGCGGAAACCATTCATCCTGCTCTGCATCGGTGGGATGGTTCCGGCAGTGGCGGGACTGGCATTTGCGGGACAAATAGCTTCCGATCCCGATGGGGCCTATACCATTTCCCTGGTTTCGTCCTTCATCCTTGGATTTTTTGTAATGAGTGCTGGCCCCATCGGATTCCAATACGCAGCAGAGGTGAGCCATCCGGCACCGGAATCAGCTTCCCAGGGAATCCTGCTATGGGTGGGACAATTAACCGGGATGATCTTTGTTGCAGGCATGAGCATAAAGAACAACCTCTACCTTGGCAGCTTCATGAGCGCTTTTGTTTTCATGTCCCTGCTGGCCATTACAGCCGCATTTTTCCTACGGGAAAGCCCCATGATTAAGAGTAATTAGTACGAATCCATCTTAAGTTAGCTTAATTTCCTGTTATCTCTTTTACGAGATTGAAGAATCCCTTTTTACGTTCAGAACTAATTCCCCAATCAACCGGTACACTTTGATAGCCTTCTTTATAATCTGTTTCTCCGGGAAACCTGAAATCCAGGTAACCCCATGAAACATAGGTTTGGATTGATGTTGTGAAATTATTGACGTCTTTATCAAAATCGAAATGATCATCTTCGTTATTAATAAGCGGCATTTTTCGATATCCTTTCACGCTTCTTGTATCACTTGCCAGTTTTATCAAACATTCAGGATCTTTTGCCCCATTCCCATGAATCAATAAAAAGTCAGAGGATTTTACCACATCTGAAGTTGGAACAATGCATCCTCTAAAGCTACATCCAACCAGGTATCGATATCCGTCATGCTGTTTTTCCTTAACCATTTTAATGAGCTCAGAAACACGGTCTGGTTTTAATATATCGTGGTCGTACAGATTGTTATCTGTTTCATTGCATATTTCTATCAAAACATTTCGATATCCTTTTTCGAAAAGCCATTCGATTAAATTGTTCGTTGCATTTTTAATCGCTGTTTCATTGCTTAAATACTGATCCTGTCTGAAATAGAAAATACCAAGTATCACGACCATCTCAAGTTCATCAGCCTTTTCCAGCACCCTGTCAAGACGGCTCATATAATCCTCACGAAGCGCGCCATCCTTGTAAAATCCCGGATTTGTATATGGTATTCCCTGGTATCCAACAGGGCTTCCTCCCTGCATATTTAAGGTAAAACAATTTAAGCCATAACTGTTCCAAAGAGGCAGAGCCTCAATAAACTCCCGGTTATTCCTTTCCGGGTCCCATTTTTTTGTGTCAGGGTAAGCAAAAGTGTGGGATGTGGTAGAATCAATGTCGTCAAAAATGCCCTGAACCATTCGAGAATTAATCAAAAGCCCTTCAATTCTGTTGCCCATCCAGTACCTGCCTTCGAATGTTGGTTTGCCATTTATATAAAACTGGTCTTGCTTAATGGACACCACCGTTTGAGAAGCCACGATATTACAGCTTAAAAACGATAATGAAATTATAAATGCTATTCTGCTTTTCATTTTCTATTTAAATATTTCAACATATCTGTTATATAATAAATGAGCCGAATTATACATTGAATTTGGACTCATAAAATGTGAGAATTCAAAAGTAATAAGCTTTGAAACTCCAGCTTTAGCAGCAATATCCATTTTCATTTTAAGATTACGCCAGTCGATAGGCAAGAAATCTAGTGGCAAACCACGTTCAAAACTTTCAATATTTGCCCAGGAGATAATACCATGTTTATCAGCCAGTTTCCTGTTTATAGATGTAAATTGCTCCAATTCTGAGAACTCAACCTGCCCGTCCTGAAAGGCAACATAGTCAACTTTGCCTGCAAGCGCAGAGAATATCATATCCCACTGTTTTTCATGAATTTCAGGTGTAACGGGGTCTTCGAATTGCTTCCGCCCTTTTATGTAAGGCGATATCAGAATTGGCTGATCTTTTATTTTTTTAAGTGTTTCACAAATACCGGATATAAGTCTAATCTGTCCTTCGTTGTTTGTATGAATCTCATGACTTGCATACCAGCCTTTAAATGCTTTATGCCGTCCATATAAAGCAACTACTTCCTTGGCCAACTCGGCATTTATTTCCAATTCCTTCTGGTAATTTCCCTCATGCCAGTATTTCCCCGAATCATAGAGACCAAAATAAAAGTCCATGCCACAACGTTCAGCTTCCCTTAAAAACAAGTCTACAAGGTCGATATAAACAGGACGAATGATTGTGTGTTTTTTCACAGTTGCTGAGTCAAATGCCATTTTATCTTTATAACCGCAGCGAATCATAATTACGGTGTCGATACCGATGGCTTTCATCGCATCAAAATCCTTTGCCCATTCACTTTTACCCCAATTTGCCGAAGGGATATCATGTGAAATTTCATCAATAAAAGTACCGGTTATCTTCATTGCACTATTTTATTTAACAAAAAAACAACCCCGTCTTGTTTAATTATTCATCCTGTCTACAAAATACAATGGATTATCGCTTAATTTTTTTTGTGATTTTTCCCATAAAGGAATGGCCTTAATTAGATAGGTTCCAGCAGTTAATACTTTTCCAAAAGAATAATCATCGCTTGAGAGGATGTTTAATACCCGGTCATAACGTTGTTGAAACCCTTTGAAATTATGAGTCACATATTTCTTTTGATATACATCACCGTTTTCCAACTCCATTTTATACTGTATTTCTCCATCGTACAGATATTCAGGCGCCACCAATTCTTCAACTCCATGCATAGAAGTATTTGCGTTCAGGCTGCAACCTAAAAAGAGTATTTTACCACCAATGTCCCTGAGCTTTCTAAAAGGGGAATAATAACCACACGGTGTATGGTCTGACAAATGATTATCAATAAAGTAATCTGATTTTTCACCAAGTGCACAAACTGAGTGTGTTGGATGTAAACTCCGCCTGACACCAGGTTGATTGCGAAAATATTCGCTTAGCCAGCCAACGCAGGAAGGTGTATGTTTCTGATTGAATACAGGGCGCTCTTTTGTTACTGTTTCATAGCTTAAAGCAGGCATAAGCAAAGTTCCTTCCTCACCGACAGTATTGAGTAAAGCCTCGGTTACAATTTGGGCTTTATCGTGAAATTTCCCTAATGCTCCTAGAGAGGCGTGAACTAACAATGCATCGCCCGTATTTAGGCCAAGGACTTTTAAATTGTTTTGTATAGTTTCAAAAAAAACTGATTTCATCGATCTAACAGTTATAACAAACTATTTATCATGAAGCCAATCTCTTTTCGCAATTTTTCTTCAGCATTTCTGTGAATCACCGTTGCTCTGCCTTCATACCCCCCCATATCAATTATTTCCGAGCTTGGGATGTATTGAACAGTACCTCCGGTAAGGCATACTGTAATCATATTTAAAGAAGGGAATGCCCCTCGAAGTTCAAGAGATGTTTCCGCAACTGTCTCGGAATGAGTAAATGCCATAACAGTATTGTTAATCTTTAAAGTTGAAAGAGGAAGTTTAGTATACCCTGCCTCTCTATCCTCCGGAGAAATTAAATCAACAAACTGGCCTGTCCATTCCAGCCAATTCATCCGATTTGCCAAAAGGCGTAATTCACGTGTGTTTTTCCCAAGTTTCTTAAAAGCATTATACTCCGGGAGAAGCATCTTTTTTGCCATTTCAATATCCTCTTTACTCTTTGGCAAGTTAGGATCCAGCTGTAATTCATGCAGTTTTGCATGAAATTTAAATGAACTTATTTCTCCTGGTTTTTGATCTTTAATACTCTCTGATGCGGCAAGGGCAATTTCTGTCCCAATTCTGTCCCGTTCAGCAAGGGCTTGTTTCTCGTCTTTCGCAACTAAAGCCCAGGTGGGTCCCAGGTAGGATTCCGGAAGCACTCTATTTTCATCAATAACATAATCTATCTTAACTTTAGGAGCTAAATTCCCTAATGGCCCACTCATGTACATGCTGGTACCTCCCATTTTTTCCTCCACACAATCACGCACAACTGCAGGAAAGTCAGGATCAAACAACCTTGTTTCACAATAATCTGCCGGACCAACATGGGCGCTAAATCTTATTATTGTACCGATGGGATTACCGTCTAAATCCTCGAATACCATGGTTTGCACCAGAGGGTCAACCTGGCGATCGAACCATACAGGTGTCGGACCGGCGTTGTAATTTGGATCCTTACCCAGCCAGCGAGATTTCATCTCATTAACCAAGGCACTTGCATCTGCCCTGGGATCTCCTTCTCTGTATTGATAACCATACCAGAAAGTTTGGTAACCAAGGTCATCACCGGCATATCCAATCCTTTGCAAACTAAGAGAACCCCCGACGTCTTTATTACCTGTTTTAATCTTTGCAGGGACAGCTAAACTATCGGCATTAATAATGGTTTTTGCTATTTCATCTCCAAGGCCAATCATGGAATTCTCTTCGCGTGAATCCCAGGGTGAAGCATGTGTATGTGTTGTATGCAACAAAATACACTCCACCGGAAAACCGGTGAGTTGGCTGATTCTATTTTGAAGAAACAGATTGGTTTGAGGTGAGATTTCAATTAAGTCCAAAGCAACAATTGCCACCCGGGTTATATTATCCTTAATAACAGCACATCTTGATTCAAGTTTACGTCTGAACCCGGTAGTAGATTTTATAACTGGAACAAGGCTGCTTTTAGCAAAGCCAACCTTCACAATATTATGTAAGCCATCCTCCTGAATACTTTGGGCATGCCCTGTATTTAAAGCAAGGATTGTACCTGAGGCTGATAACAGTATTTTATTGATAAAATCTTTACGATCCATTATTCCTGAATCAAGAATTTCACTTAATACACATTACCAAATTAATCAAATAATACAAAAGTTATTATATATAAAACTTTACGAACGTTCTAAATTGTTTGTCGAACTATTCGATTTACAATTTGCAGATCAATGATTGTATCCTTGGTAAGTAATTCTAGTTGCCGGATCTGCCTTGTTGTGTTCGTTTTATCGCCTCATTTTTGGTTTATAATATCTCAACCAATTTCAATGCTCATATACCCATTGTTTTTTACCCTGGCGTATGATTATATCATCTCTATTCCACTAATTCAAAATCTCCAGGTTTCCAGGTTTTATCGAACCATGGTTCCAGTGGGCCATAAAGGCGCAGTAAGACATTGTAGCTTTTCCCGGGCATCGTTTGAATCCAATTGTCCTCATGCCCTTTTGGTGCCTTTGGACCGAACCAAACCGTAAAAGACTCATCATCGTTTTGTGTAATGGCCGGACTGTTGCTGTCGAGGCCAGCTGATTTTTGATCGGTCTCGAGCATCGAGCGATGTTGACCCGAATAGACCATAAATGACCAGAAGTTGTTCACGGGAATGGGCGCGGGCAAGGTCACCTTATATGTTTTCCCACCATCAAGGTAGTTGCCATTTGCATCATGGGGAGTAAAGGCATAGGCCGACCCTGTTCCTACTTTGGGCACAGACATGGCAGGTGTAATGCCGGTAGCGACATAATGAAAAATACTACGCCCATCAATGTTCATTTCACCTTCGTTCATAAAATCATGGCCCCCTGCAAAAGATGTATACCACTGACGATCCGGATAAAAATAAACAGATGCATCCCGGGGCCGGAAAACAAGAGATCGCGCCGAAGCGTTGCCGATTGCAGCCGCATCCTTTAGTATTTTCTGCATGCGTGCATCCGGTGCAAAGGGTTCTCCTTTTTTAATACCGATAGAGGCAAAAAGCCCAACAAGCTCTGGATTAAATGCATCTGCAGGTTCATATTGAATCACCGCATTAAGCTCCTCATAAAAGTGTTCGTCATTCGCATGAATGGTATTAAACTTTTTACCGGAGAGGTCGAGGACTTTTTGTTCTGGTGGATTGTTTGCTTCCGCCAGCGGATAACAACGAAAACCTTCTTTTAGCGCCTTGGTAGAACCCTCCAAATCGCCGTCTATTACAAAAACACGCATGAAAAGCCAGTGACGATAGGTTGTGGATTTTGCGACAAAGTAGCCTTCGGGTATATCTCCCTCGTAGTCGGGCCCTATAAACAGATATTTACCTCCCTTACCCTGATCGGGGCCCGTCAGTCCAACGTCACTTACGAAGCGGAAAAATGCATCGTCAAGAGAGCCCAGTACAGGTCCAGGTATCTCTACGATAACCGGTCCATTTTTTAAGTCAAGTTCTACAAAGGCATACGGAGTTGTTGATTGAGCAGTCAGGAATAGGGTGCGGGCGTCCATCAATCCTCCAAAAAGCCCGAGGTCACCCGGTTCCAGGCCCGCTTCTTTAAGTCCTTCAAGCATGGCATAGGTGGAGGTTGCCGGCATTCCACTCAGAAATGCCTCTACACCCCGCGATAGATCGAGAAAATCAAAGCTTTTCTGAACCGTAGCTTCATCAGGCATACCATCGAAAAATTCCAGGTCGCCTAGAAGTTCAGTTTCCACCTTGTCTGGCGTAAGCAAAAATTCGGGTACGTCAGCAGCGTATTTTGGCTGTTTTACTTCCTGTGCAAATGCAAAAGAAGTATGCATCAGAATTAACAATGCAAAAATAACGGGGTAATTTCTTTTAGTGACGTTCATAAGTTCTATCCTTTTGGTAATGATCATGCTTATTTATTTATTTTTTCAAGGCTGTAACTTCTTCTTTTGCTGCTTTCAAAACAATATTGAAAGCATCCACAGCTTCTGGAAATTCATCTTTCGATAGATACCCTTCTAGAATTCCCGGACTAATTTCCTTTATCTCTTTTGATACAGGTAAAAACTTCTCTTGTTTAACAACTCACCTGTTGTCCCAATAAAGCATCAGCGTTATTTCTTAGTGGAGTCAAACTATGCTTAAAAAAGAGTGCGGTTATCAACTTATTCTACCGGCATGACTTCACCAGGTCTCCATGTTTTGTCAATCCAGGGCTTTAAGGGACCATATACTCGAAGAATCACAATAAAACTTTTTCCGGGAATGGTTTGCAGCCAATTATTTTCCTTTCCTGGAGTAGGGTCCGGGGAGAAAAAGACATCATAAGAACCATCTTCGTTTTGCTTAAACCCTTCCGTTAGACTACCGACTGTTGGAAATTGCTGGTCGGTTTGTAACAATGAGCGGGTTTGCGTATCGTATATGGTTACTGCCCAGAAATCATTCACAGGAACATCTGCCGGGATATGCAATTTGTATTCTTTTCCCCCATCGAAGGGATTTTTTTCTCCGTCCAGAAATGAAATGGCATAATCAGAACCCGCCCCTTCGATAGTAACAGCCATCGCAGGCGTTACAGCAGTATAACTATAATGGAACATATCCAGTGCATCGGTATTATAGCCTCCTGTTTCACTTGTAAAGAATACGTCTTTATCGGCAAAAGCCATTATCCAGGAGCTCTCTGTATCGGGATAAATTTCAACACCTGCCAAATTTTTATCGGTGCGCGGATAGTAGGTAATTGAACGGGCAGCAGCATTTCCTAAAGCAACAGCTTCAGTAAGTATTTTTTTCATTCTTTCATCAGGAGCAAAAGGTTTACCTTTTTCAATGCCAATAGATGCAAAGAGTCCTTTTGTTTGATCATCCAGCATATCAACATGCTCCTGGTTAATCCATTCTGCGATATGCTCATAAAAAGAAAAGTCATTGGTATGTACTGTATTGAAGTCTACACCTGAAATATCTACCAACTCCATTTCCTTAGCCTTGTCTTTTTCGGCCAATGGATAAATTTTCAGATGGTCTGCGAGCATCTTTACCGCCTTCTCTATGCCATTTGCAATGGATGTGCGCGTAAAAACAAATACATTGTTGGTTGGCGAGTTTATTATAAAATAACCTTCGGGAATTTCGCCCTCATATCCTGGAGGTAATATCAAATAATTGCCGCCTTTGCCTTTGTCTTCGCCAAATGGTCCGATATCGGCGATGTAGCGAAACCAGGCATCGTTAAAGGCACCCAACATACCTGGAGGAGTTTCCATAACGATGGGTCCGTTTTTTCCAACATTTATATACGGGGTAACATAAATGGTAGAAGTGTTTGCTGTTAACAATAACGATTTTGAATCTAATAAGGATTTTGTAATCCCAACTTTATTGTATTGATTTACTCCGGCTTCTTCTAAACCTACGATTAAGCCTCTTACAGAAGCGCCAGGTATGCCCTTCATAAAAGCATCAACACCGCGCATTCTATCGAGGTAATCGTAAACATTATCGGCGGTTGCTTTTGATGGCACACCATCGAAATACGCCAGTGTTCCAATACTTGTTTCCACCTTATCGGGGGTGAGAATACCTGCCGGAATTTCGGTGGTCATCTTGTAAGTTTGAATTTCCTCTCTAACTGAAGCCTCTTGCTGACAGGATACAAGAGCAATGGCAATTCCGGAAACTAAAATTATTCTTTTCATATAATTCAATTTTTATGTTTTATCAAAGCTTGAGTACTGAGCGTTAGATGTTGCAATGAAACTCTTTGGCAAAGGCTGCTTATATCATTTTTTATTAAATATACTTGTTGGAAGAAGGATTTGAGCTTGAACTCTCCATTGCCACT
>CAZRPW010000132.1:0-11870 GCA_964601975.1 uncultured Bacteroides sp. | reverse complement strand
TTACTAATTGCTAACAACTATGCACCATTCACTACTCACCTCTTGCTATTTGCTATTTGCTATTTTCCTTGCCTCCTGTACCCAATCCCCCGTCTCACCCACCCTTTCATCCGATGAGACATCCACCACCATTAGCCTGGGAGAGAAAGCCCTGCTCACCTATGTACATGCCGAAACTCCGGCACCGGAAGGACAAAATCCGCTTTATAAACGATCAGCCTACATCCACCCGCTGCGTTCACCCGGGGGTGAAATTCTCACTTGCATTCAACCGGATGACCACTACCACCATTACGGGATCTGGAATCCATGGACCCGCACTCATTTCGGGGAGTACAAAGTTGATTTCTGGAACCTGGCCGACGGACAGGGAACGGTGAGGTTTGTGGAGTATCTTGACAAATACGAAAACAAAGAAGAAGCAGGCTTCAGTGCAAAACACGCCCATGTCTATTTTAAAAATGAAGGTGGCGAAGGAATTGCCATCCACGAAAGCTGGGATGTGAGCATCCACGATGCCGGGGAAAAGGTCTATACAGCCGATCTTACGGTCACCCTCAGCACAGCCATGGAAGAGGCCATAACGCTGGAGGCATACCGTTATGGTGGAGGAATAGGTTTCCGGGCTACGGAAAAATGGGACACTGACAACAGTACCGTACGCACTTCGGAAGGAAAAAACCGCTTAGAGGCCGACGGAACAACCGCCCGCTGGGTTATCATTGAAGGAGAATCATCGGTTCCGGAAGGACGTTCGGGCATCCTCTTCCTGAGCCATCCAAAGAACCAGTCCCACCCCGAGCCCATGCGCATGTGGCCTCCCGATATGTATGAAGGAAAGTCCAACGTCTTTTTCGAGTTCTGTCCCATCCGCCATCATGAATGGGTGCTTGAACCCGGAAAGGAATACACCCTTAAATACCGCATGGTGGTTTTCGATGGAACCATGGAAGAAGAAGCGGCTGAGGCCTACTGGAAAATATTTGCAAACTAAAAAAGTACGCTATGAAATGCTACTTCAGAATTCGTTCCCTGGCCATTGCCTCCCTCATTTCACTGCTAAGCATCCCGGGGACAGGGCAAAGACCGAACGTTCTACTCATCATTTCAGACGATCTTAATACCCAGATCGGCCCTTATATGGAGATCAGGCACCACACTCCCAACCTTGACAGGCTTGCCCGGGAAGGAATACGCTTTACCAGGGCCTATTGCCAGTACCCTGTATGCGGACCCTCCAGGGCTTCACTGATGAGCGGACTTTATTGTGAGACCAATGGGGTATTGTCCAACGACGACCGTCCGGGAAGCTACCGGAAAGTGACACCCGAACTCTCCAATCACCCCTCCCTGGCTGGTTTTTTCAGGGAACAGGGCTACTATACTGCACGAGTCTCCAAAATATACCACATGGGTGTTCCCGGTGGCATAGAAAGAGGCGATCCCGGTGGTGATGAACCCGACTCATGGGACTATGCCTATAATGTGATGGGACCTGAGACGCTTAGTGATGGAAAACTGGAATTACTTTCTCCGGGAAACCTGCACTATGGCGGCAATTTTGCCCGTATGATCCTGGGAAATGAACTTGCGCAAACCCAGACCGATTACCTGGCAGTAAACCAGGCCATAGCCATACTTGAAAACCGTACAGGAAAGCTACCCCCGGGAGGAACCAACAAAAGAAGGATGAAACAGGATGCTCCTTTTTTCCTGGGAGTTGGACTTGTCCGACCTCATGTTCCGTTTATCGCCCCTGAATCCTGCTACCAACCCTACCCGGATCAGGAGATGAAACTCCCGGCGGTGTCGATTGGGGACAATGTGCCCCCTCCAGCCCTTTTACGCAGGAACGACAGAATCTGGAAGATGAATGAGGAACAACAAAAGCAGGCCATCAGCGGATACATGGCCAGTGTACGGTTCATGGACCAGCAGGTCGGCCGCCTGCTTGATGCACTGGATCGACTCCAGATTCGGGAGAATACAATTGTTGTCTTCATTTCAGACCATGGATACAACCTGGGTGAGCACGACTGCTGGGCAAAATCGAGCCTGTGGGAGGGCTCGGTAAGAATCCCTATGATTATTTCTCATCCCACTGCACGCGATCAGCATGGCTTCACATGCAGTTCCATCATCCAGCTCCTGGACCTCTATCCCACCCTGGCCGAATTGTGCGGATTATCGGACCTGCAACCTTCTATTCTGCAGGGAAGAAGCCTTTCAAAATTCATTGCCGGCGGTGAAATCCCGGAATCTTCCGGAGTAGCATACACCACAACAAATGGAGGAAAGGCCTCCTCCATCCGAACCGATCGCTGGCGGTATAACCGTTGGAGCGAGGAAGCTATTCCCGATATGGAGGAGCTCTATGATCACCAAAACGATCCGGAAGAGTTCCTGAACCTGGCTGAAAACCCGGAGTATCAAGAAAATCTCGAAGAGATGAGATCTCTCTTCAATAAAATCAGGAATCAGGCGCGCAAAAATTAATTATCTTACACACACAAACCAACTACCTGACTGCCTGACTGCCTGACTAACTAACTAACTGCCTAACTAACATGGAAAGAAGATCCTTCATAAAAAGAACCTCAACCGCAGCCGCCGGAGCCATCGTAATTCCCACCATCATCCCCGCCCACGTCCTGGGGAAAAACGCACCCAGTAACCGGATCAGGATCGGCCAGATTGGCTTCGGTCGTATTGCCATGAGCCATGACCTGCCCGAGACCCTGAAGCATAATGCCGCCCTTGGAGTGGCTGTTGCCGATGTGGATATCAATCGGGCCAGGGCTGGTAAAAAGTGGATTGAGGAGTTTCATGCCGCACAGACCGGCAGTTCAAAGGCTGTGGATGTGGCGGTGTACCAGGACTACCGGGAGATGTTACAGGATAAAAGCATCGATGCGGTGATCATCTCCACCCCCGACCACTGGCATGCACAACCGGCCATCGAAGCGGCACTGGCAGGAAAGGACATCTACCTGCAAAAGCCTGCCTCGCTTACAATTGCCGAGGGACGACAAATGAGCGATACGGTGAATCGTACAGGAGTAATCTTCCAGCAGGGAAGCCAGCAGCGGGGAACCTCCCCCTGGCCCCAGTTCCACCGGGCCTGCGAACTTGTAAGAAATGGTCGTATCGGTGAAATTGAAAGGATAGAAATCGGACTCCCCGGCGACCCCTCGGGTAATGAAGAACTACCCATGCCCGTGCCTGAAAACCTCGACTACGATATGTGGCTGGGGTCGACACCCTTCCGGTATTATACAGAAAAAAGGGTCCACCCCCAGGCAGACTTCTCTCGTCCGGGCTGGCTCCGTTGTGAGCAATTTGGTGCCGGCATGATCACAGGCTGGGGTGCCCATCACATTGACACCGCCCACTGGGCCATGGGAACAGAATATACGGGTCCTGTCGAAGTGGAAGCCGAAGCATCCTTCCCCAGCTCGGGGATGTGGGATGTGCATGGCGATTTCATGGTACATTCGAAATATGCAAACGGGGTAAGTATGCAGATTAGCGGATCCTTCCCCAACGGGGTGAAATTTTACGGCAGTGAAGGCTGGATCTTTGTCTCCCGCGGCAACGTGGCTGTGACTTCCTCGGATCCCACCAAACCCGGATCGGAATTAAAGGCACTGGATGCAAGCGATCCTAAAATACTGCAGTCAGAAATCGGACCCGATGAAATCCACCTCTACAAGGCACCCGAACAGCATGAGGACTGGCTTAATGCCATTCGCTCCCGGATGGATCCGGTTGCTCCCGCCGAAGTGGGACACCGCTCCTGTTCTACCTGCCTGGTGAGTCACGCCGCCATGAAGCTTGATGGGAAGCTCCTCTGGGATCCTCAACGGGAACGGTTTATCAACAACGACAGAGCCAATAGCCTGCTGCACCGTCCACAGCGCTTCCCCTACGGCACCGACTATGTCCTCAAATAACCCACTACCTAACTCTTTACAAACTTTACAAACTTTACAGACTTTACGGACTTTACAGACTTTACAGACTTTACAGACTTTACAGACTTTACAGACTTTACAGACTTTACGGACTTTACAGACTTTACGGACTTTACAGACTTTAACTAACTATCATGAAACTCAAACTGACCATACTCCTTCTATTCTCCCTGCTCATTTCCTGTCAGCAGAAATCAAAACAAAACCCCGAAACCATGTTCACGCCCCTCGAAGGAAAAGTAAAACTCATGAACCTCGACCCTGGGCACTTTCATGCCTCCCTGGTGCAGAAGACCATGTACGAGGATGTTCATCCTGTAGTATATGTATTTGCCCCGGAGGGTCCCGAAGTGGAGGACTACCTGGCTCGGATTGGCGACTATAACGAACGAACCGAAAATCCCACCTCCTGGGAGGAGAAGGTCTACCTGGGAGATGATTTCTTCGAGAAAATGATCACCGAGAAACCGGGTAATGTGATGGTAGTTTCTGGTAACAATGCCAAAAAAACCGAGTATATCCTGAAGGCGGTCGGTTCGGGCATCCATGTGCTTGCCGACAAACCCATGGTCATCTATCCCGATGAGTTTCCCATGCTGGAAAAGGCCTTTACCACAGCAAAAGAAAAGGATGTACTGCTCTATGATATCATGACCGAACGGCACGAGATCACCACCTTGATGCAGAAGGAATTGTCACAGATCGAATCGGTATTCGGGAAACTGTTGACGGGGACAGAAGATGAGCCTGCCATCACCAAAGAAAGTGTACACCACTTCTCCAAAATTGTATCTGGCAAACAGCTCATCCGTCCTCCCTGGTTTTTTGACACCGAGCAGCAGGGTGAAGGAATTGTGGATGTTACCACCCACCTGGTGGACCTGGTGCAATGGGAGGCCTTTCCCGGGGTAAGCCTGGCGAAGAGTGATGTTGAAATACGCTCTGCTAAAAGGTGGACCACCGATCTTAGTCCCGGGATGTTCCGGGAGGTAACCGGACTGGATGCAATTCCGGAATATCTGCTGAAGGATATGGACGAGGGGCTCCTGAAAGTCTACAGCAATGGGGAGATCAACTACAGGCTAAAGGGTATTCATGCAAAAGTATCTGTGATCTGGAATTACAAGGCACCGGAAGGAAGTGCAGATACTCATTACTCGATGATGCGCGGCACAAAGTGTAATCTGATCATCAAACAGGGAGCAGATGAAGCCTACAAACCCAAACTCTATATTGAGGCAGTCAAGATTGAAAGCCCTGACATATTCAGAAAGAACCTGGAAGATGCGGTAAGTACAGACCTTGCGCAACGCTATCCCGGAATTGAACTCAAAGAAGTGGACGAAATGCTCTGGGTCCTGGAAATACCCGACTCCTATAAAGTCGGGCACGAGGCCCACTTCGGACAGGTCACTGAAAAATATTTAGGGTACCTCAAATCAGGAAAACTCCCTGAATGGGAAATTCCAAACATGATCGTCAAGTATTACACCACCACCGAAGGCATGAAAAAAGCAATGGAATAACAGGTACAAAAACTTTCTAAAATGAAAAAATCATTTTTGATAACATTCATCCTGGGTGCTATCCTCTGCGGTATCACCCCTGCGTTCTCACAGGCAACCGGCTTCTTCGATGACTTCGAAGACCAGTCGGTCGACACCACCATTTCCGGCACCACCTATACACTCTGGAAAGCAGATCACCCATCCACCTTTGGGATCACCGAGACCGATGGTTTCCTGAACCTGGCCTATGATCGATCAGCAGGGAGCGGCGAATGGGACAACTTCCATTTCACACCTCCCGAATCCATCGATGTAAGTGACAACCCGGTAATCACGCTGAAAATCAAATCGGATGTAGCCACCACCTTTACGGTAAAGCCCCTCTACTCCAACGGTAAGGACGACTGGCTGCAGAAAGATATCCCGGCAGATGGCCAATGGCATGTATACACCTACGAGATGGTGGAAGCTAACTATAGCGGGGGCTTACTCACAAAGGCCTATCTATACCTGGACGGGGGAAGCACGGAAATAAAATCGGGCATGCTGATGTTTGATGATTTCCAGGTCGCTGGTTTTTCCATAAACATAATTAATCTTCAGGCAGTGCTTGTAGACTCAGCCAGTGTGGATCTGAGCTGGGATAGTGATGATCCGTCCAAAACTGAACTTTTCAATATATATCGAAGCACCGAAGCCGGATTTTCCCCTGCAGAAGAAAACCGGATCGCCCAGCAAACCGAAACACTTTTTCATGATACCGGCCTGAGTAATTATACAACCTACTATTACCAGGTATCGGCCACAGATATCGAGGGCAGAGAACATACCCCGGCATCAGTCTCCATCAGGACTTCCAACCCTGGCGGTGTTCCCATACCCGAAGTGCTTAGTGAAAATGCCAACCCTGTGGGTAAGTATGAGAAGTATGAACTCCTCATAGGGATGCAGGAAGCCAATTATGAAAACCCCTATAACCCGGAGGAGATCGACCTCCATGCCTGGTTCTGGTCACCCGATGGCGACTCCCTCATGATGAATGGATTCTTTGACAACTACCAGGGAGCCGGAAAGTGGAAAATCCGCTTTTCTGCCAATATGCCCGGCACATGGGAGTACCAGGTCTTTGCCACCGATGTGGACGGAACAGGTAGCTCTGAGCGCAAAAATTTTGTGGTTGAAGATTCGGAGTATAAAGGCTGGCCAAGAATATCGCCCGACAATCCAAATTACCTGATGTATGACGATGGCAGCAGCTTTTACGGACTCTCCGTATACTACCCCTGGAGCGTTACAGAACAAGGGCTGGATGAACTGAAGGCTGCCAAATTAAACTTTTTCGGTTACTGGGACTGTACTTACGACTGGCAAGGTAATGGTGGCGGTAAAAACCTTTTGGAGTCTATGGACTCGGGTCTGGGGAAATATGACCAGGCAAAAGCTGCACGGATCGACCAGTTACTGGAATGGGCCGAGGCGCGGGATATGAAAATGATGCTTTCGATATGGGCGCATCCCTACCTGCGAACGGAAGGTAAACCCTGGGACAATGGGAGCTGGTTTGAATTTAATCCCTACAGCAGCATTGTGGAGGTGGAGGAATTCTATACCGACAGCCTTGCCTTTGCCTACCAGGAAAAACATTACCGCTACATGATTGCACGCTTTGGATACAGCCGGGCCATGGGTATCTGGGAGCTGATCAACGAAATACACGGAACCTCGGGCTGGGTGGACAGTCAGACCAAGGCCAAGCTATGGGTAGAGAAGGTGCACAGCTACTTCAAGGAAAATGACCCCTTCCAGCGGGCCACAACGGCGTCCTTTGGTGCGGGCGACGGGGATACACATTACAGCGTAGGTGATAAACTGGGAGACATCCCCAATATCCATTTCTATGAATTGCATGGTTTTCCAAATAAATATCCGGATAACATCGTCCGCAGCGGACTCAACAATGTTGTAAGCATGAACCAGCGGCTGAAAAGCAAGGGTGAACGCCCGGCCTTCTTTGGAGAAGCAGGGTATGACCACATGTTAGCTGATCTGGACAGCGAGGAATATACCTGGGAATTACACAATTCTTTCTGGGCCAGCCTGACCACCGGAATGGCTTCCACTCCCTTTTGGTGGGATTTCACTTCCAGGGAGGTACTCACCACTGAAAGGATGCAGAATTACACCATGCTGCAGCCCTTTGTTTCCGACATAGATTTCTCCCACCAGAAGTTCGCCGCATCACCCATGTACGCTGAGGATGTTGACGGATACTTCATGGGCATTGACACCAGCGGCTTTGGCTGGATGTATTCCTATGAGGAGCCTTCCATATCGGAAGCACCCTTTATCCTCTACGATTCGGAACTCAGCAACGGCAGCTGCCTGCTGCAATGGTACAATACATGGACTGGTGAATTCGTCGATACCGATACTATTTACAGCGTGCAGGGCCATAGCTGGGGTGAAGTAAGCGACAATATAAATGAGAAGGATGCCGCATTCCGGCTCAGCATCCTGGAATCGGGTCAACCGGCAGAGAATGTAAATCTCCACCTCCTGGAAAGAGATACCCTTATTCAGGATCCTGTCTATTCCTGGCTTACGAATGAGACCACCATTTACAAAGTGGCCTGTTTTTTGACCGACAGCGAGGGGATTATGGATATTTCATACAATGGACCAGCGCAGCTTGATATCCAGTACAGCGGAGGCGAGGACCCTGTGCAAATGTCAGTAGACCTGACCGCGGGTGGCGTAGTCTTCCCCTATATCCCTTCAGGCTCATCCGGGGCAGTAGTCACCATCACAGTAGAGGGAGTGGGGAGCGCCGAACTCAACATTGATGGTATTGTAGGAATTGAAGAAAATGCGCTTCCGCTTGCCACAAAAGGATTCGTACTTAAGGACGCCTATCCCAACCCCTTTGATCAGGCCACCACCTTCGCATATATTTTGCCCGAAAGCAGTCATGTGCAACTGTCCCTCTTCGACGCACGCGGAAGCCTTGTAGAGACCCTGGTTATCCAGGAAATGCCCCAGGGATCACACAGTGTGGAGTGGCAAAGCTGCGGTCATAGCTCCGGGGTTTACTTCTGTACCCTGAGTACAGAAAAAGTGTCCATCACAAAACGTTTTGTCATTCTCAATTAGGCTCAAATAACCATGAAAAAAGAAATCAAGTACACGCTCATTATATGGCTGGCAATATTCTCCATGGGCTGCAACCCCCTCATGGAGCCCCCTGTAAAGGCGCCCTTTACCGGGCTGGACACCATCTGCACCAACGACTGGTGGAACCGTGCTCCCAATTCCATTCACGATGTAAAAGTGGCGCGGGACCAGGTGGTGGCTTTTGGCCTTTACACCGCATTCAACAACACCCTGAAGCTGAGTGCGCAGTTATACCCTCTTTATCCGGAAGAAACGCGCGAGGTAAGGCTGGAGCTGATGAAGGATGGCCAGTGGGAGGAAATCGCCTCAAAAGAGGTCAACGACATCGGGTGGTCGGCCCTGTTCCGGATCGAAAACTGGGACAGCACACAGGACACCCCTTACCGGCTCAGGCATGGTAAAAAAGCCATGTACGAAGGACTGATCCGTAAAGACCCGGTGGAAAAGGATGAGATTGTGGTGGCGGCCTTTTCATGCAGCAGTAATAAGGATCGGGGCGACCGGGAGACCTATGTAAGGAACGTGGAATACCTGGATCCCGACCTGGTCTTCTATGCAGGTGATCAGTCCTACGACCACACCGAGCACACCGCCTCCTGGCTGCTGTTCGGATCACAGTTCGGGGAAACCTTCCGTAACAGGCCCTGTGTTTCCATACCTGACGACCACGACATCGGTCAACCCAACCTCTGGGGTGAAAACGGAAAGGTATCCACCATCACGGGTGCAGCCGACGGGGGTTACACCTACCATCCCGAATATGTGAAAATGGTGGAGCGCTGCCAGACCGCCAACCTGCCCGACCCCTTTGACCCCACCCCCATTGAGCAGGGGATTGGAGTTTACTACACCCACCTGGTAGTGGGCGAGGTTGATTTCGCCATCATCGAGGACCGAAAATTCAAATCTGGTCCGGCCGGCAAGATCCCCCAGATGGGACCCCGGCCCGATCACATTAATGATCCTTCCTATGATCCGGCATCCATTGATGTGCCCGGACTTAAATTACTGGGCGACAGGCAACTGGAATTCCTGGAACAATGGAGTACATGGACCGACGGAGTCTCCATGCGTGCCGTACTTTCACAAACAGGCTTCTGTGGAGCTGCCCACATCCACGGTCAGATCGACAACCGCCTGCATGCCGACCTGGATTGCAATGGCTGGCCACAATCGGGCCGGAACCGTGCCCTCAGTATCATTAGAAAGGCAAACGCAGTGCATATCGCAGGCGATCAACACCTGCCCACGGTGCTGCAGCACGGGATTGAAGCCTTTGGCGACGGCCCCTGGGCCTTTGTCGTACCTGCAAGTGTCAACACCTATTACAATCGCTGGTGGTGGCCCGAGGATGAACAGCCTGGCGGAAATCATGACCCGGAAAACCCCCTGCCGTGGACCGGGGATTATCTCGACGGACTGGGGAATAAAATATCAATGGTGGCCTATGCCAATCCTGAAAGTCCGTCAAGGGCCGGAGGATTCGGACTCATCCGCTTTAACAAACCCGCCAAAGAGGTCACATTTGAATGTTGGCCCAGGGATGTCTATGTCCTTGAAAAAGGCGCCAGCCAGTTTAACGGATGGCCTGTCACTGTAAAAATGGATTAGGGCTTTTCAGGAAACATCTGCCCCACAAAGCGGCTTTTCTGCGCTATCTCGGGATAATTCCAGGGTGGCGTGAGACAATGCGGACACCAGTGACCACCCTTCAGCACTGCATGAGCTGTCATCTCAAAGGAGTGGCCCATACAGCATTGCCAGTCAAGCTTGCAATGCATATCACCATTCCACTCATCCCCCTTCCAATCATCCTCCTTCCATTCATCCTCCTTCCATTCATCCTCCTTCCATTCATCCTCCTTCCATTCATCCCCCCTCCAATCGTCCTTCGACAGCGCTCCTCCCCTGAAGGCGGCGGCCTTTCTCAGATCCTCAATCTCAAACTCCTGCTTCGACTCATCATATCCATGATCCAGGCGCTGATGGGGTAGCTGGTGATCCAGTAAGGGCATATCTACGCCCCACCCCGGAATGGCAAGGCGCTTCTCGTCCGATCCATAGAAAGCATTAATCTTATCCGTATCCCCGTCACTCACCCAGCGAAGGGTTCCCTCTGGCTGACTGGCCAGCTTCTTTAGCTGTCCCTTTGTAATCCTTTCAATCAACCACCTGTATGGAGGAAGGTATTTGCACAACCAGGCGGTCATCTTCAGATACAAGGGAAGCTCCCTTTTCAGATCCCGGTAGAAGTCCTCGAGCGTATCTCCGCGCTCCCAGTGATGCAGGTATTCATTAAGTTTAGCGGCATCCTCATAGAACAACATGTGGAAGTTTTTAAGGGCAAACCAGCTTCGCTCCATCACCTTCTCCATCCGCAATCCCAGTATGGCATAAATCCTGATCAGAAATTCATAATAGGTGGTCCGCCATGCCGGTCCGCCCGAAATATTATAATACTCCCCCCAGAAATCCGAATCATCATCCACCTCCAGGGTGTTTACCATAAGCTGGCCCGAAATCCCGGATGTGACATTCTCCATGAAGGAATTTATGGGTTGGTGATACATGATGGGGTCACTGAGTGAAAAAAGCCCGGGTATCATGATGAAAGTCTGCCTTAAGGATACGCGATGCCTGATACGACTCTGCATCACCTCAAGCTCCCCTCCAATTTTGCTCAGGGCATAATAATCAAACTCACTCGGTAAAACCGGGTCGCCCGTCCTTCCCACATGAAAGGGAGGAAGCCGGTCGCCATACTCCGCAACCGAACCTATATAAACCATCCGGATATGATCAGGATCCTGGGATTCAATCGCCTCAACGATCAATTTTGTACCCAGGTGGTTCACCCGGCGAGCCATCTCCGGATCCCGGTCAGCCGCCGGCGAAATAAGGGCCATGGCATTCAGGCAGCAATCGATTCCCCGGCAGGCCTCATTCACATCTTCCCGGTTCAACACATCACCCCATACGATCTTCAGCCCTTCTCCCTCAACCGTGCCACTTCCCTTTGTGGGAGTAATGCCAGCCTCCAGCTCATAGCGCCTGAACATTCTTTTGTCCCCTTCCAGCGGCCGTAAAAGCAAAACCAGCTCATATTGAGCCCGCTTCTCCCACAAAAGCTTAAAGGTCTCATAACCCATGGACCCCGACGCACCCGTCAACAACACCCTCTTTTTCCTCTTACCCATTTACCCTCTTACCCATTTAC
>CAZRPW010000131.1:1190-12040 GCA_964601975.1 uncultured Bacteroides sp. | reverse complement strand
GCTGGTATTCCTGCCTGTGGCTTTTCTGCTACTGATATTCCCGCCTGTGGCATTCCCGCCTTCCGCCTTCTGGAGAATGATCATGGCCAGCAGGATCATGGTCAGGGACAGCACAAGAGGAGCGAGTACGGGTCCGGTCCAGGTGGTGGGGATCAGGAAGAGTACGTCCCAGGTCATCAGTGATTCGGGCCAGCCCAGGATGGCCCACAGGAATACGTAGTAGAAGATGTCCCAGATGGCAAAACTGTAGATAAACCAGGCAAAGCCGGTGCTGAATCTCCTGGCCGCCAGGAATCCGATGCTCAGCAGCATGATCATGGTGGCCAGCTCACGGAATAATTCGGTGAGTGCCAGGTTTACCGGGATGGGAGAGAGGGGGAATTCAAATCCGGCCGGATAGAGAATCTCGCGCATGTAGACCACCACTGCTGCTTCGAGGAAGCCCATGGCAATGGCAAAAGTGGTAATGATGATGATTTTATGCTTCAGTGACATAGGATCAAAATAAAATGAGCCTGCAAATAAAGTTAGCCAATTTTGCTTAAAAATGCCCCTCTCAGTAATTAACGGTTTACCTTAATATATGCTGATGGGGTTTGTCCAAATTCCTTTTTAAAACATTCCCTGAAGTGTTTCATATCACTGAATCCAAATTGGAAAGCCACCTCAGAAATGCGGGCGTCTTTTTCTTCCAGGGCGGATGCGACCTTTACCATTTTAATTTTTGTGATCAGCTCCACGGGTGACATTTTGAAATGGTTTTTGATGGTCCGGTATAGTTTCATGCGACTCATGCTCATTTCCTGCGCCAGAAAATCAATGCTGAAAATTTCGTCAGAACAGTGCTTGTCGATGATCGCCATAATCTTGTCAGATATGCCTGGTTTTTTTGTGTCCTCATCCACTTCACCATATTTTTGTATCTGAAGCTTCTGTTTGAGATGGCTCTCCATCTTTTTATGCTTACTGAGCATATTCTTCACCTGGATCTTTAGAAGATCCGGGTCAAAGGGTTTGTTGAGGATCAGGTCTGCCCCGGCCCTGCTGATCTCTTTTTCAACCTTTTCGTCGAGATGAGCAGTTAAGAGAATGAAAGAGATATTTTCAGTTGCATGATGATTTTTCAGTTTGGTGAAAAGTTCAAGTCCGTTCAACCGGGGCATTAGGAAGTCAGCAATGACAAGGTTCGGTTTTTCAATAATAGCCTGCTGGTACCCTTCTTCTCCATCCTCGGCCAAAAGAACACGGTAATCGCTTTGAAAAATACGTTTCATGAACTGTCTGAGTTCAGGATCATCCTCCACAATTAATAGCCTTTCTCCATGGACAGGAATCGCCTTATTCTCTCTATGCTCATCGATTAGTTTTTCAATTATGAAAGATGGTGCAGATGTTTCCCTGCTTTCCTTTTCAGCAAATTCATCAGCCTTGTAAAAACCAGGCTCTATGGGCAGCTTGAATTGAAAGACAGTTCCGCTTCCCACTTCACTTTCTACGGTGATCTCTCCCTTATGAAGTTCTACCAGTTTTTTTGCGAGCGCCAGACCAATCCCGATTCCTGTATCATTTTTTCCGGCCCGGTAGTACCTTTCGAAAACATGGGGCAATTTATCTTTCGGGATGCCTGTGCCGGAATCTTCAACCCTGCAAACAAGCATTTTCGATTTCCCGTTTTCCCCGGTTTCGGAGCCAAGTATTATCTGTATGCTCCCTTCAGGTTGGGTGTATTTTATGGCATTACTCAGGAGGTTGTACAGAATCTTCTCATACTTATCTCTGTCGATACATCCCTCCATGGAAACATCCTCAAGGTCCAGGTTCATCAATATTTTCCTTTCATTGGCATAGTAGCGAAAATCCTCTACGATGGTATGGGTAAGCGCACTGATATCTCCCATGGAGACAGCGAGGGATAAATTATCAGTTTCTGCCTTACGAAACTCAAGTAATTGGTTCACAAGGTTTAGCAATCGGTTGGTATTGCGATAAACCATGTTCAGGGCATATTCCCGATCGGAGTCCTGATTGCTGTTCAAAGCATGTTTTACCGGACCAATAATGAGGGATAAGGGGGTCTTGATTTCGTGTGATATATTTGTGAAAAACCGCAATTTGTGTTGATGGAGCTCTTCATTTTTTTCCCTCTTATAGGATTCGAGTTTGATCTGGTTTAACCATTCGGAGCGTTGCATGATCATTTTCCTGAATAGCAGGAACATAGCTGTCGTCAAGGCCAGGTAAATCAGTATAGCCGGGAACGATTTCCAGAAGGGAAGGGCATGTCTGATTTGGAGTGTGGCCAGGTTTGGATTCCATGAACCATCGGGATTGGATGAGCGGACTTCAAAAGTGTATTCCCCCGAAGGGAAATTCAGGTAGCTTACTTTCAGATTTTCAGATTCGACCATTGTCCATTGATCATTGTATCCCTTCAGCCTGTAGGCATATGAGGTCCTGGAAGGATAATCAAAGCCCGGAGCCGAAAATGTAATGCTTATGTTTTTTTCAGCGGCCTTCAGTTCAATCCTTTCCACTCTGTCAAGGCTCTCCTTTATCAATACCCTTCCATTCACCTCTTCTCCGGTCTTCACTTTTTTACCATCCAGGAAGAGTGCTTTAATGACAGGGTTGGAGGTTTTGGATTTATATTTTAAAGCTGAGGGCTTGAAATAAGCTGCACCTTCAAGGGATCCAACCAGGAGAAAATCATTACTCAGTCTAAAAGCAGATCCATCATGGTAATAGTTGCTGGGGAGACCATCCTCTTTCATGAAAACATGTACGGCATTGTTGGAGGAGGAGTCTAATAGGATCCGGGGGTCAATCTTATTTAATCCATGAATGGTCGAGGCCCACAACATCCCCTGTGCATCCTCCGTGATCCCCTGAATGCAGTTGTCGGACAGGCCATTTGATTCATAGAAATTTCTGAATCGCTGCGTTCTCCTGTTAAACAGACTGAGGCCATCCTCTGTCCCAATCCACAGGCCTCCAAAATGATCGATGAAGATGTCATTTATATAATTGTCACACAAACTGCCCAGGTCATTTCTAATATTTCTGAAGGCCGTAAATGTAAATGGTTCACTTCCGGAAAGGGTGATTTTAAAGAATCCATCACCCCTGGTTCCAACCCAGATTACTTCTTCTGATTCAACAATGATATCTGTAACCTGGTAATTTGTTTGATTTTCAGGGGAAAAGGAGAATCTATCGATCCTTTGAATGCTGCCGTCGGAAGGGTCAATTTTAATAATTCCATTTCGTGATGTTCCGGCCAGAATGGATCCGTCTGGAAGCTCGGCCAGTGATGATATAACATTGTCCGGGATAGTATTTGTAAGCTGGCCCATTCCATAATGCCTCCATTCCGATATCCTGCCGTTTACATATTTGAACCTGACTAATCCCCTTCCCCGTGTGCCCAGCCATATATATCCTTTTTTATCTCTGATGCCACAATCAATCTCCTTTAACATCCTTGATATGGACTGGTTATGAATGTTTAATGGAAATGTCTCCCCCATTTTTCCATCTTTTCCCAACCGGGTCTGAAATATACCCTCCCCCCGGGCTCCGGATAAAAATGAGCTGTCCAGATTGATGATGGCAGTTATATTCAAAGCCCCCAGATCCGGATTTTCAGAACCAAGGGTCTCGAATAGCTTCTGTTTGCTTCCAATTCGGTAAAGGCCGGCAGGGGTGCCAATCCAGATGGTTTCATGCAGATCCTTATAGATGGACGAGATTCTCTGATTCTGATCAAAATTCCCTTTGGGTTCGCCCGTAAAACTGAAAGTAAATGGATTTATCTGATACAGTTTTTGGTTAGTGCCTACCCATAAATATTGTGTGGTTGAATCATATAACAGATCTGGTATAGTCAGGTCCTCAAAAATCATGCTGAGCTTCTCATGCGGGATATAGCTACCTGTGATGTTTCCCCGGGAGGCCTCTGAAATAGAGGAGTAGTCGATTGTGTAATGTGATAAGCTTCCCCTTGTACCGGTCCATATGTTGAGCTGATTTTGATCCGGAATAGTGACCAGGCTCGAGATTATTTCATCCGGATATGTGGTGACCCGGTTTGGTATGTTAACTGGAATTGCCCTGGTGCCGGACGACAGGTTCAGCTCTGACTGGTGAATGAAATAAATCCCCCTGTCTGTTCCTATCCAGAGGTTGTTGTCCGTATCAAAGGAAAGCGTGCTTACATAAATATCCTTACTCAATCCGGGATCCTGCCAGATTTCAATAAGGGAGATATTATCGGGCTTGCCATTGTTAATCCGGTAGAGTCCATGCCGTGTACCTGTCCATATATTTCCATGCTTGTCCGAAACCAATGCATACACCTGTTTGCCTCCAATTCCGTCGGTTGATTCTTCCGGTATACCGTGAAATGTTTCTTTCACCCGGTCAAAATAGCAAAGTCCGTAGTCGCTTGAGCCAATCCAAATGGTATCGCCCGACTGGAGCAAGGAGCTTATTTTACGCGCCGGAACCGCCCCCTGGTCAAAGACATCCGGTTTGTAACTGATAAGCTCGTAGCCATCGTATTTCAGGAGTCCGAACCAGGTACCCATCCACAGGAAACCATCGTCGTCCTGTACGATAGTGGTGATTTCACGGTTCGAAATCTCATCGAAATCACCCACTTTCTGAAGTGTATATTCAGGCTGGACCTGGCCGCCGGCGGTCAGGCAAAGCGATAGAAACACTGCCATAACAGTGATCCTGCCAGTTTTTAATAGACCATTTGATAAAAAATCTGTCATTTCCTGCACTTACCAAGATGGTAGGGTTATCGACCGAAGATAGTGAAAATCTCTTATCCAGCAGGGCTTGAAAAAAGAAGGTAGATTTAGCGCATTGGAGATTTTCTTTCAAACATAATGAGGCGGAAATCCATGACGCTTTGTCCGGGTATTTCCAGGGCCTGAAGGGTGAGTTGCCCTGCGCCTTTATCCAGGTGCATGGAGCCAAGATCCAGGGCTTTGAAGTCTTTCACATAGGATTCGCCACGTATGGTACGGTCGTTTTCCATCCCTGTTAAAGGTGGGGCAAAAGCGGTGTCAATCTTTCCTTCCAGTTTATTTTCACCCATGGATAATCGGAAAATGGATCCCTCATCACCCTCGGGACAGGTATAATAAAGGCTTACCAGAAAATCTCCCTCCTCCAGTACTTCCACATCCCATGTAATGCTGTCATCCAGGCTGGTCCAGGAGGTGAAGAAGCTACAGTTAGGCCAGCGGTTGGAGCGTTGGATATTGCCATGGGCAACACCGTCACGTGCAGGGATCTGGGTATAGGTGGCCCCGGGGTATCCAATTGTAAAAGGGCGGGGATCCTCTTTGGGCAATTTTTCAGCCACCTCGGTGATGTAGGCTGATTTTGCTTCAATCAGGTCCTTGTGGATTTCGGGATATTGAGCGGATACATCCGTCTTTTGCTCCCGGTCGTTCTCGATGTCATACAATCCACCTTCACTTCCAAGCCTGTATTGCTGCGTCCTGACGCTGATTTTATTTTGCCATTGATTTACAATATAGCGGTCGTCCCAGGTGGGATGGTCCTCAAGCAAAAGGGGCGCCAGGTTTTTTCCGTCCAGGTTTTTTTGAATGCCATGCTCAATCCCCGCCAGGGAAGTCAGGGTAGGCAAAAGGTCAATGGCTGCAGCCAAACCATCTATCTTCTGACCCTTTTTTATTTTCCCGGGCCATTTTACAAACAGGGGGGTTCGGACACCCCCTTCGTCGACGGATCCTTTTTTCCCTTTCATACCCCCGTTCCAGCGCCAGCTGTTCGGCCCATTATCCGTAAAATAGAGTACAATGGTATTCTCTTCGAGTCCCAGTTCCTCAAGCTTAGATAAAACGCGACCCACGTTCCAGTCTATATTTTCACACATTGCAAGCGCTGCCCGGGTAAATTCGAGATCCTCCTGGTCGGGGTGCGTTGCCAGCATCTCCAGGTCCATGTTCTCAAACTTCTCATACCACCTGTCGGGCACCTGCATCGGACTGTGAGGGGTGTTGTAGGGGAGGTAGAGCAAAAAGGGCTGGTCCTTATTTTTTTCAATGAATTCGATGCCGTGGTTTGTCAGATCGTCGACCAGGAAACCTTCCCCCTGAACGATGGCCCCGTTGTGTTCCAGCATCGGGCTGAAGTAGTTTCCCCAGTGGCCCGAGCAGAATCCGTAGTAGTCGTCAAAACCCCTTGAGTTGGGGTGGTAGGGAGGCTGCATCCCGTTGTGCCATTTCCCATAGGCGGCTGTGGCATAGCCTGCCTGTTTGAATACATCGGCCAGGGTGGTTTCATCGATGTTGATTCTTTCTCCCCCGGCAGAAGTACTGTATACGCCACATCGGGTGTGGTATCTTCCGGTAAGCATTTCTGCCCTGGTGGGTGAACAGACTGCCTCTACATAGAAATTATTGAAGGTGGCCCCGTCAAAGGCAAGCCTGTCGATGTTTGGAGTTTCGATGTTTGTATTACCGGTGAAACTGAAATCCCCCCAACCCTGGTCGTCCGACAAAAAAATTACAACATTTGGAGGAACAGGATTTTGCTTTACGGCCGTCCGGCATGCCGTGAAAAGACCGCAGCAAAGGGCGGTCAGCATAACCATTGTCGATGCTTTGTTCATCTAAACTTTTTTGTTTTTCAGTGCAATTATCGTTAAAATGGCTGAGATTAAAAGGGAACCGGCCATAAAAATGTAAGAGGCTCCGAAGCCACCGGTGGTCCCATTTAAGAACCCTACAATGTAGGCTCCGATAAAGGATCCTAAAGCACCCATACTGTTTATAAGGGCAATGGCACCGGCCGAAACGTTGCGGGGCAATACTTCGGTGATCACTGCAAAGAAGGGGCCATAGGGTGCATACATGGCGCCACCGGCGATTACAAGTAATACAAAGGAGAGCCAGAAGCTGCTGCTTCCCAGGAGGTAAGAACCATAGAAAGCCAGAGAACCAATCAGCAGGAAGGGCCAGATAAACAACTTCCTGTTTAATGTTTTATCGGAGAAATAGGAAGCAACCAACATGCCGATGATAGCCAGTACATAGGGAACAGCTGCCAGCCAGCCGGTGGTAACGATATTGGCATCGGGGGCTGCGTTGAGGATGGAGGGCAGCCACATCACAAAGCCATATACACCTATGCACCATAGCGCATATTGAAAGCACAACAAAATGACAACTTTGGATCTGAATGCCACTGCGTAATTTTTAACCGGCTTGATCTCTTTTTGCTCAATATCCAGTTGTGCCTGTAAATCATCCTTCTCCGTTTTTGTAAGCCATTTGGCATCCTTGGGCCTGTCCACAACCAGTCTCCACCATAAAAAGGCCCAGAGTATGGCAGGGAAACCTTCCAGGATAAACATCCATCGCCAGCCTACCGAATCGACCAGGTAACCCGACAAGATCGACATCCATAAGATGGTTGCAGGGTTACCCAGGATCAGAAAGGTATTGGCCCTTGAACGCTCGGCCTTTGTAAACCATTTGCTCAAAAACACAAGCATGGAGGGCATCACGGCACTTTCGACCACACCCAGGCTGAAACGAATGACGATCAGCCAGTTTACATTGCTGATCATTCCGGTTGCCATCGCCAGTCCGCCCCAGAGTATCAACGACCAGAATATCAGTTTCTTGGCGCTTTTTTTATCGGCATATAAAGCCCCCGGGATCTGAAAGAAAAAATATCCCAGGAAGAACAGCGAGCCCAGCAAGGAAGACATGGCTGCAGAAATATCCAGGTCCGCAGCCATTCCACCTGCAGCGGCGAAGCCAAAATTTGCCCGGTCGAGATAAGCCAGGCTGTAGGTAATAAATGCGATGGGTATCAGTCGATACCAGCGTTTTAAAGAGAGTGTTTTTTCCATAAAATTTATTGCTTATTCTGATATTTTGTAATGACACCCAGGTCGTAACTTGTAATGCCATTGTCGGTTCCCAGCCATAGTACCCCATCATGATCCACCGCAATACATAAGATATTATTACTGCTAAGGCCTTGCTCTACAGTAATATTCCTCATGGTTGGGGGGAAATAATAGGAGAGGCCTTCAGGTGTTCCAAACCATACAATTCCCATCATATCCACCATAATGGCCTGGACCTTATTGTGAATTAATCCATCTTCAGTGGTAAACACCGTCCAGTTGTCAAGCGTGTTATAACCGGTGTGCCTGGCCGCTCCTGCATTGGTCCCGAACCACTGGGTGCCGTCGGCCGAGATTGAGATGCTGTAAACCGTGTCGGAGGGTAATTCAATCGAGCCCCACTGTGCATATTCAGAAGCTCCCGTGATGCCATCCACATCGTTGCGAAATACCCTGCTTACGCCGGCTCCCATGGTGCCCACATAGAGTGAGTCTCCATCTATACTGGTGGCCATTGAAGTGATGGGGAAATCCTCAAACATGTACTCAGGATATTTCCTTTCATAAGCAGGGGCGAGCCACTTGTCGTTGTGAAAGGCGGAAATACCCTTATCTGTCCCAAACCAGCGTAAAGCGCCTTTTCCCACAGCCACGGATACCACATTTTCACTTATCAATGGTGAATTCCCGGCATAGTAGGTGGTCGCCCCTGATCGGGCATCGATGGGCAGGCTGGCCACCGTGGCTCCGGTGGGACCTGCAAGCCATAATTCTCTCCCGAATTCGGAATTGTCAAAGGCAATGTCTTTTAAATCCGGGGCAGGAATCTGCCTGTTTTCATTGTGAAGGGCCCAGGTTTTCCCGTCGAAACTCACAATCCCCGCTTCACAGAGGAACCACTTGGTATTTTGATCATCCACCATGACGGAGCGGAAAGTTTTTGCCTGGAAAGCCCCGTCAAAGCTCCGCTCTACCATTGTGTAATCCCTGTGGGATGGTCGTGATTCCTCCTCCTCGGGCGTCTCCGGTGCATTTTCAAGCGCTTCGGCAAGAGCGGGACTCTCGGGCAGCCAGTCGGCACTATTGCTGATCTCTGGTCCTTCTCTCCCGATAAGCGTATCGGGAACAGAGATCAGTTCGATGCCATGGGAGCGACCAAGATTCCGGGAATATTGTTTTTTAGCGGCATTGTTCCAGTGTTCATGGACGCCCAGACTTCCAAGGGGTGTGCCCGAACGATCAGGATCGTAGATGATGCCCTCGGGCCAGGTGGAAGGATCGGCAGCCTGGTGAAGGTAATCATCCACGCCTCTTACATTGGGTATGTCTTCAAACTTATTATTTGCCTCACTGTGTGCATAGCTTCCGTTCCACTCGGTACGAAGAAAATCATAACAGACCGATTCAAGGGCCACCTGGTCGCGCGACAGGAAAATTGAGTTGCTCCAGTCGTTGTTAAAGGGTGGCATAAAATATTTTACCGGGGCACCTGTCTCCAGTGAACCTCCCCCGTATAGTCCGTCCACCACATAGAGAAGCGTATTACGGCCGAGGTACTTGCTTCCCATCAAATCTACAAGGGTTCGGTATTTTCCGTAACCGGCATTGCTCGGATTCCCTACCGATACCGGGGAGATGAGCGCATAATGCAGGTGAAAGGCCGACCTTCGGGCATGTGAGCCATAATGATTTTTGGCTGTGAGTGAAATTCCTGCACGACCGTGCGGTTTCAGATTTGCCACATTGATCAGGTAGTCGGCATTCTCAATGACATCGTACAGTTTGTCGCTCTGAGTTTTATCTGAATAATATACAAGGTCGTCCGACGTGGGATAGATCAGGGTTCTTCCCTCTTTTTCGATGGACTTGTCCACATACACCACATCCGGGAATTCGGTGGACCAGGCTTTATAATTGTGACCATATATGTGGGCGATGGGATCACCAACAGCAATGTCTTTCTGATCGATGCCAAGCACGTACACCAGTTCGCGCAGAATTTCCAGCACCACACTTGGATAGGTTTCACAGGTTCCGAATTTGCCCTCTTTGGCTTTCTGACTCTCAGTGTACCTGGGGGATACATCAAAAATGTTTTCCCCTTCCGTTTTCCTTATTCTGCCATTGGCCGTTCCCTGGTTGATTTTGATGAAAATTTTCTCCCCCCGGGTGTAAGTGTCGAAGCTTTTGCTCTTCTCGTAATTGAAGGAGCGGAAGATGGCATCCCAGGATTCGGCTAAAGTAGGCTTGCCCCCCAGGTTCTTAATGCCATCGGCAACCATCTTGTTCACAACACCCTGGTTGGTGTTTGCTGGTTTGAACAGCTCATAAATATTAATGCAATCGGCCGAGGTAGCCTCTGGATTCCATACCCATACCACACGTCCCGGGTGAACGCCCCTGCCTTCACCCATGGGTTGATTTGGACCGTCGCCCGGTCCGCTCGTACTCAGGTCCCTTGCATGGGAAACAATGGCACTCTGCGCAAGAAATACAGCCCCTGTGACAAGGGCGGCAAACAAAAGGGCCGTTCCGGCAAAATACCGGGCATGCAGGAAACGCTGCCTGGCTTTTCGCAGGAAGACCGCAATGCCTCCAAGGGAGAGCAGATATACCACAAACCCCGACATCATGGGGGCGGCAATCCGCATGCAGGGATAGGCTGCCCTTGAGGGTTTTGGGATCACCCTGATCAAAAACCAGATCGTTGAAATGATCCCGCTTGCAAAGAAAATTAGTTTTGGCGGTAGTTTATGCGCCCTCAGGTATCGGTTGACCTGACTTAACTTTCCTTTTAGTGCGGAAATTCGAAATCTCTTTATCATAAATCGCTCCTATCTCCTGAAAACATGTTTCAGGGCAACTCATTTGATCCAATTTAAAAACAAATGCTGCTGTCCACAACTGCTGTATAAGCAGCATTTGTCTAACTAAAACTAACTACTAACTA
>CAZRPW010000131.1:0-1090 GCA_964601975.1 uncultured Bacteroides sp. | reverse complement strand
CTAATTACCATTTGCTAATTACTATTTTCAACTCCACGTCCTGTCGTGGGACCTTTTTTCGTTCCACTCATCGGTGGGGGCAAAGAAGCTCTTATCCCTTTTGTCCATATGCTCCTTTATTACATCTTCATTCAGCTCGATGCCCAGTCCAGGTGATTCGGGAACAGGCGAAAATCCTTTTTCAATTATCGGTTTATCACCAGTCATGGTCACCAGATCTTCCCACCAGGGCAGATCCACTGAATGGTGTTCCAGGGCCAGGAAGTTCTGAGTGGCTGCAGCGCAGTGCACGTTGGCCATAAATGAAACCGGTGTCCCTGCCTGGTGCATGGCCATAGCGATACCATTCTCCTCGGCGTAATCCCCAATTCGCTTAGTCTCTAAAAGCCCCCCCGAAGAAGCTAAATCTGGGTGTACAATGTCCACAGCGTGGGCATCGATCAGAGGCTTGAAGTTCTCTAAGAGGTATATATCCTCACCCGTTGTCGTAGGTGTTTCCAGTGATTCGGTAATGGTCTTCCATTGCTCGGTATAGTCCCATGGAACCATGTCTTCCAGCCAGGCCAGCCTGTACTTCTCAACTGCTTTTCCCAAACGGATACAGTTGTTCAGATCAAAATGGCCATAGTGGTCGGTTGACAGTGGAATTTCCCAACCAATATGCTCCCGGGTATGTTCTGCAATTTTGGCCAGTTCCTCCAATCCTTTATCTGTGATCTGAATCTGGGTGAAGGGGTGCTTTGTATTGCCATATCCCATATAATTTCTGGAACTCCACTGATTTTCATCTGACTCCCAGAATTCCTGGTTCACCAGGGTGCCTGGAATGCCCCGAAGAGATCGGATGGAAAGATCCATTTTCAACCAGGTATAACCCTGCTCCTCTATGCGATACCTGATACGTTCTGTTTGTTCTTCATGTGACTTGCCTTCAGGGGTATCAGCATAAAGTCTGATGTTGCTGCGGTACTTACCCCCCAGGAGTTGATAGGCAGGAACACCATAGGCCTTACCTGCAATATCCCAGAGCGCCATTTCAACCCCACAAACTCCCCCAGCCTGCCGGGCCTGTCCTCCAAACTGCTTGATG
>CAZRPW010000130.1:4078-12157 GCA_964601975.1 uncultured Bacteroides sp. | reverse complement strand
ATTTCATAATAAACGGATAAAAAAGATACCCGACCACCTGAAATTTCATGTCCAGGTCTTGAATCAGGAATAAGAAATGTCAAAAATTGACGCGAAGCGGAATCGCTGCTGAAATTCCAGCGGTTCCCAGCGGTTCCCTGCGGTTCCCAGCGAATCCCAGCGGTTCCCTGCGGTTCCGCCTCGTGTCATTTTGGGACTAAAACAGCGATTCCGCTTCGCGAAACTTGACTATGATTCGGCTTCGCGTCATTTTGGGACTTGACTGCGGTTCCGCCTCCCGTCATTCTAACTATATTCCAGGTGGTTCCCGGTTAAAAATCCTCCCTTTTTACCGGGCTTATCACTTCTCCATCTTCTGAACAACCGGATTAGCCTGAAACACAGTTTACCCATAAAGAAATATCGGGGTATCTCCAGATAAGAGTTCGGCATGCTCAACAACAACAGGGACAACTTATGGATTTTCTTACATTTATAAATCTTGATCCTAAATCAATTTAAATGAACCTATTTCGAAAACAGATGTTAACCTAAAAACCCTGTACTATGAACAAGATTACAGTCATTGGCGCCGGAAATGTGGGCGCAACCTGTGCAAATGTGATTGCACACAAGGATCTGGCAAAAGAATTGGTGCTCCTGGATGTGAAGGAGGGATTGGCCGAAGGTAAGGCCCTGGATATCTGGCAGACCTCATCGATCAACCACTTCAATACCCGGGTAACTGGCTCAACAAACGATTACCTGAAAACAAAGGGATCGGGAATCATAGTCATTACCTCGGGCATTCCCCGTAAACCGGGCATGTCGAGAGATGACCTCATCAAGACCAATGCTGGTATTGTGAAGGAGGTAACCGAAAGAGCCATTAAGTACTCGCCCGATGCGATTATAATCGTGGTGTCAAATCCTCTTGATGTGATGACCTATGCGGCTTTCCAGGCTGCCAATAAAGACCCACACAAGGTTTTCGGGATGGCAGGTATTCTTGATACAGGCCGATATAAGGCCTTCCTGGCAGAAGCCCTGGACGTTTCTCCTTATGATATTCACGCCATGTTGCTGGGAGGGCATGGAGATACCATGGTTCCGCTGCCGCGATATACTTCAGTAAGTGGAATTCCTGTCACCGAATTACTGGGGAAGCCGGTTATTGAAAAGATTGTTGAACGGACCAGGAAAGGCGGTGGTGAACTTGTCAGCCTCATGGGAACCTCAGCCTGGTATGCACCCGGAGCAGCTGTTTCACAGATGGTGGAGGCCATTGTGGACGATCAGAAAAGGGTCTTTCCAGTTTGTGCCTACCTGAATGGAGAATACGGGCAGAAAGAGCTTTACCTGGGAGTGCCCGTGAAGCTTGGGAAAAACGGAGTGGAAGAGATTATAGAGATCAGCCTGGATGCCGAGGAGAAGAAGCTTCTCACCGAATCAGTGAAGAGCGTTCGGGAGGTAATGAAGTCGCTTGACGACATGAAACTCTTCGAGTCTTAAAATTAAGGCTCAGGTTGTCAAAGAGATAAGTTTGAATCAATGCGTGATTGGCCATGGTGTCAAACACGCATTTTTTTATGGGTTCAACCCAAAGTGCAAAAAAATAGTGCTATATTTGCGGCCTATTCGGAAAAAATAACCAAGTAACTATTAATAAACTAGTTAAAAATGCAGAATAAAGGCGCAATCAAGTTCTTTACTATTCTTCTGGCCATTGTCAGTGTATACCAACTCTTGTTTACCGTTTTTGCCCAGAGGGTTGAAAAGGATGCAAGCAAGGTTGCCAATGGTGATGTTCGGATCGAACGTTCGTATCTGGATTCCATGAAGGGAGAGGTTGTTTACAATGTACTCTTCAGGAAATATACCTACCAGGAGTGTAAAGAGAGAGAAGTGAATCTGGGTCTCGACCTGAAAGGTGGGATGAACGTTATCCTGGAAATCGCAGTAGAAGATATCATCCGATCTATTGCTGCTCCCCAGTATCTTACAGACCCTGTCTTCACCGAGACAATGGCACTGGCCCATAATAAGAAAACTAACAGTCAGGCCGACTTTGTGGACCTTTTTGCGGCGGCTTTCGAGGAGCTAAATCCCGGAGCACAACTTGCACAGTTTTTCATGACTCCCGAGACCAGGGGGTCTATTGATTTTAATACCACCAATGCTGAAGTTGTAGATTACCTGAAAGTTACAGCTGAAGGGGCCATCGACAACTCTTACAATGTATTGAGAAACCGTATTGACCGTTTTGGTGTTGTTCAGCTGAACATACAGAAGCTGGAGCGCCAGGGCAGGATACTTGTTGAGCTTCCTGGTGTAAAGGAACCTGAAAGGGTTACCAAACTTCTGACCGGAACTGCCAACCTGGAGTTCTGGACTACCTACACTGCCGCTGAGGCATGGACCTACCTGGAGCAGGCCAACACTTCCCTGGCTACTATCCTCTCTGCCGATCAGGTTGGAGGGAGTGATGACGAAAGCGAAGTGGAAGAACCTGCTGCTACAGATGAATCCCTCCTTGATATTCCCCAGGAGGATTTGCTGGATACGACCGGACTTGACCTGCTGACCGACCTGGATTCGACTGCCTTACTGAGCGATCAGGAGCAGGAGTTTTACCGTGAGAATCCGCTGATTGCCGTGCTGACTCCCTACCTGGATAATCAGCGTCAGTTTATTCCCGGATCAACTGTCGGTGTTGTGCTTATTAAGGATACTTCCAAGGTCAACGAATACCTGAGGATCCCCCAGATCAAACAACTTTTTCCTTCCGATATGACTTTTTCCTGGCATTTTCAGCCAGAAGGAGATAATGGGGAGTTTATAAGGCTTCACGCGCTGAAGGCAACGCGCAATGCCCAACCCGTAATGGAGGGTAAATATGTGACCGATGCCCGCGTGGGCACCGATCCTTATACAGGCGAGTTCAACGTGAGCATGAACATGAATGCCGAAGGCGCTAAGAAGTGGGCCAATGTTACAAGAGACAATGTGGGCAAATCCATTGCCATTGTGCTCGACGGACTGGTTTACTCCGCTCCGAATGTAAACGAAGAAATTAAAGGTGGAAGCTCCTCCATTTCGGGGCAGTTCTCACAGGCCGATGCAGATGACCTTTCCAACATCCTTAAGTCAGGTAAGATGCCTGCACGTGCCCGTGTCGAGTCCAGCGAGGTCATTGGGCCTTCACTGGGAGCCAAGTCGGTTAAGGACGGTATGAATTCCTTCCTGATTGCTTTCGTGGTTGTACTGGCTTATATGATTTTCTACTACAGCCGCAGGGCGGGTATGGTGGCCGATATTGCACTGCTCGCCAACATGTTCTTTCTAATGGGTGTGCTTGCCTCCCTGCAGGCAGTGCTGACTCTTCCGGGTATTGCCGGTATTGTGCTTACCATAGGTATGTCGGTGGATGCAAACGTTCTGATTTATGAAAGGATCCGGGAGGAACTTGCTGCAGGAAAGAACCTGAAGGTTGCCATTAAGGATGGTTACAGGAATGCTTACTCTGCCATTTTTGATGCGCAGATTACAACCTTCCTTACCGGTCTGATCCTTTTCTTTTTCGGAACTGGTCCTATTAAAGGTTTCGCAACCACCCTGGTTATTGGTATCCTGACTTCCCTGTTCAGTGCCATTATCCTTACCAGGCTGATGTATGAAAGAATGCTTACTAAGGGAACCAAAATCACCTTCGATACCAAGATTACCCGAAATGCTTTCAAGAATGCAAAAATTGATTTCATTGGAAAAAGGAAGGTTTTCTATGTTATTTCCTCATTGATTATCCTGGCAGGGGTTGCCTCACTGGTCACCCGGGGACTGAACTTTGGAGTGGATTTCACAGGTGGACGAAACTATGTGATTGCCTTTAACCAGGATGTGGAAACCCCGGAGGTTCAGGATCACCTGGCCGCAGTTTTTGGAGAGGCGCCCACTGTGATTACCTATGGTAACAAGAGCACCGTCAGGGTTACTACAAAATATCTGATTGATGATGATCGTCCGGAAGTGGACTCCCTTATCAAGGCTCAGATGTTCGAAGGCCTACAGCCTTACCTGGACAGTGATGCAGTACTGGATGACTTCCTGAATGGTCAGGATTATATTATCAGTTCGCATAAGGTTGGGCCGACCATTGCAGATGATATCAAAAGGACTGGTGTCCTTGTGATTTTTGCTTCACTGATTGTCATCTTCCTATACATACTGGGTCGTTTCCGCAACTGGCAGTTTGGACTCGGTGCACTGGGTGCCCTGTTGCATGATGTGTTGATTGTGATAGGTATTTTCTCAATATTCCAGGGGATACTGCCCTTTTCCCTCGAACTGGACCAATCCTTTATTGCGGCGATTCTTACCGTGGTGGGTTACTCCATCAACGATACGGTGGTTGTATTTGACCGGATCAGGGAATATGTGGGACTGCAGAAGAAGCGTGATCGAAAGGAAATTTTCAATACCGCCCTGAACAGTACCCTGAGTCGGACCTTCAGTACATCACTGAGTACCTTCTTCGTATTGCTGGCCATCTTTGTCTTCGGTGGTGATGTGATCAGGGGTTTCATCTTTGCCTTGCTTGTAGGTGTGGTTGTGGGTACTTACTCATCGCTGTTCATCGCAACACCCATTGTGTATGATACCATCAAAGGAGATGAAAAGACACGCATTCTGAAAGGAACCGTGAGGAAATAGAGTTTTCTGAACTTATATCAGGGGGTGTGGGACGAGATCTTAAAGATGAATCCCACACCCCTTTTTGTTTCCAGGGATACCGTGGATTCATCCTGCAGGTATTTCCTTAGCCTTGAGATGAATACATCCATGGACCGGCCCATGAAATAGTCGTTTTGTCCCCACAACTCTTCCAGGATCTGTTCCCTTGTGAGCAGGGTGTTTGGATGTTCAATCATATAACGCAGCAGTTCCGATTCCTTTGGAGTAATCTGATGGCTGTCGGTCCCACTTTCAATGACCAGCTCATTGAACTTGATCTGAAGCTTTCCAAGTTGTACCGACTTAAGCCTTTCCTTACCGGATCGTTTCAGGATGTTATGAATTCTAAGCACCAGTTCTTCCGCCTCGAAGGGTTTGGTGATGTAGTCATCCGCTCCCAGTTTTAAGCCCTTTAATTTGTCCTCCTTCTGGTTTTTAGCAGTAAGGAATATAAGAGGCATTCCCGGATCCAGTTTCCGGATGGCTGCGGCAAGGGTAAAGCCGTCCATTACCGGCATCATCACATCCAGGATGCAGAGATCACAATGGTGTTTCCGGAATTGCTCCAGTCCGTGTTTACCATGATGGGCGCGGTATACAGTAAATCCGGATAATTCAAGATATTGAGCCAGCACCTTCTGAAGGTCTATGTCGTCTTCAACCAGTAGTATCTCCATTTTGAACAGGTATTTGAATTAAAAATTCCGCACCCTTGCCGGGTACACTGTTTGCACTTATATTTCCCCCGTGGGCTTCTACTATCTGTTTTACATAATAAAGTCCCAGTCCCAACCCCTTGATCACACGCTCTTTGGATTCTTTCCCCCGATAGAATTTCTCAAAAACATGCTTGAGTTCCTCCTTTTTGATTCCGGGTCCGTTGTCAGAAATGCCTATTACCAGGAAGCCGTTCTTTGTGCTGACTCCCATCTTAATTTTACAGGGTGTGGTACCATATTTCACCGCGTTGGAAAGCAGGTTATTGATGGCAGTTGACATATGCACCTCATCCAGGTGAATGCTAAGGGTGGCAGACCGGAAATCCAGCTTAATATCCAGCTCAGGGTCCTCCTGTTTTAGAAGAAAAGCCCGGATCAGCTCACGGATCCACGCTTCGGGCACGATGGTCTGCTTCTTCAGCCTCACCTGGTCCCGCTCCCAGATATTGATATCCAGGATCCGGTCGATCAGTTCAGAGAGGTGCCGGTTCTGCTTTTTAATAATCAGAGACAATTCCTCCACCTTTTCTTCCTGCTGATTAATGGAACGGTTTCCCAATGAACTGGAAGCCACTGAAATGGTGGAGAGGGGCGTCTTAAGCTCGTGCGTCATATTGTTGATGAAATCAGTTTTCATCTCTGATAGCCTTTTTTGCCTGAGCATATTGCGCAGGGTAAGGGAGAAGACTGTGAAGACCAGGAGTACCGTGAAGATGGAAAGAGAGAGGATGAGCCACATTTCATTCAGAATCATCTTTGTCCGGTATTGAAAGTCGATATAGATGGCATAGGAGACCCTGTAAAAATTGCGCTGCTGGGTATAGGATCCGGCCAGCAGGGCCGTTTCGGGAGCCAGGGGCAGCAGCGTTGTACTGTCGGGGTAAACCATGCCCTCATAGCCCATATCGATGAGATATAGCTCATTGAGCTGCAGGTGGTAGCTGAAATCAGGATCTTCGCCGGCTTTTCGGATGAAGTCTTTGAGGAATATCGCAGGTGCCTGATAAGATCTTAATGCATCAAGGAATGCTTCCCCGGGAGATCCCAGGCTTGAATCCTGTTTCTCATACAGGTAATCCAGGGCGAGATTATCCAGGTGGTAAAGCACCGAATCGAAGGCATAATTGAAATCCTCGTTGGAAAACAAGGCCATTCCTTTTTTAACCAGGCCACCGTAATAGGCGTCGAATTGCTTTTGCTTGGTCCAGTAGGTATCGGTGATAAACAGGAATTGCATCGTAATGAGCACCAGGAGGGCCAGGGCAGATAAGCTGATTAGTAAACGGCTTTTCATTCCAGTTAATTATAAGGCTAATATAATACCTTTCGGAGCCCCTTAACCCATCGTTAACCTGGCATTAACCAAAACGTACGCTTTCTGTCCCTATTTTTGTAAGGTGAAACAAATGTAAATCCAGGAAATATGAAAACGATACAAATCATAGGAACCATGATGCTGGCTCTTTTTCTGCTAAGCGGTTCTTCTCTCTATGCCCAGAACAGCAAGGATGAGGAGGCAGATCGTAAGGCCATCCAGGAAAAGGAGATGCAGGCCAAGAAAGAGATGCTTGAGAAGCAGCACCAGGAGATGAAAGAACAGGAAGCCCTGATGCGGGTAAAGGAGATTGAATTTGCAGAGCAATCTGCAATTATTGAATCCCGGGCGAGGGAATCAGCCAGGGAATCAGCCAGGGAATCGTCGCGAGCCAGGGTTTATGTTCGCAGCACCGGTGATGATGATTACAGCTATTTCTTCGGTCCTGATGAAAGGGGGACCCAATCGCAGCTGACCCTTCGCAATACCTTCAACGGCGGATCGGATTCCTCTAAAGGAGATTTTGACGTGGATGAGGGGATCCGGCAATTCAGGTGCATGATCAGGGGAAAGGTCCGCGAAGGAGAGATCCTGATCAGGGTCCTTTACCCCGGGGGGAAGGTATTTAAGGAATTAACCATTACTTCCTCGGCCGAAGTTACCTTCACCCAGACCCTCTCTTTCAATGATGATTCGGCAGACAAATATGTGGGTTCATGGGCTTATGAAGTGAAGGCAAAGGAGGCGAAGGGTGACTATACTCTTTCGATCTCTACAGAATAAGCTCCGGTATCCCTCTGTAAGCAAACTTAGATTTCAGAAGACTTTTCTAATCCTGTCCTCCAGGCCATCCGTCCGCCACAGCAGACGGGTGGCTTTTTTATAAAAAGAATTATAAAACCAGGAAATTTAAGCTGACTCGAAGTGTCAGGTTCAGCAAGGAATTATATACTCTGAAATTGCTATATTTGTGCAAATAATTGCAAGGATGTTGGGGACAATACTATTTATCAGCGGGCAGGAGGTTATTTTTGCTTTAATGATCGCACTTTTACTCTTTGGATCCAAAGAGATTCCCAAGCTGGCCAAAACCTTTGGCAAGGGAATGAAGGAGTTTCGGCGGGCCACAGATGATATCAAACGGGAATTTGAGGAAAGCACACCTGATGTGGTGGAAGATTTCAAAGCGATTAAGAATACAATTACCAAAGAGACCAATGCCATCAAGGATAATCTTACCAGGGAAACAGATGTGATTAAGAAAAATCTCACCAGGGATGCCGATGTGATCAAGAAGAACATCACAAAGGAAACCGATGCGATCAAGAAGAATAT
>CAZRPW010000130.1:0-3978 GCA_964601975.1 uncultured Bacteroides sp. | reverse complement strand
CCGATGTGATCAAGAAGAACATCACAAAGGAAACCGATGCGATCAAGAAGAATATCACAAAGGAGACTGATGTGATCAAGGAGAATATCACAAAGGAAACCGATGAGATTAAGAAGAACCTTACCAAAGAAGCTGACGAAGTTGTGAAGGGGGCAAAAAAGAATGTGGACCTGGACTAGGTCCCCACCCTGATCCATGATACAAACCTATCTTCTTTTATTGTGTGGCCTTTTGCTGCTTTTTATAAGCGGAAAGTACCTCGTTGATAGCAGTGTGGTGATTGCACACCGGCTTAAGATTCCAACCATGATCATCGGGTTGACCGTAGTGGCTTTTGGAACTTCGGCCCCCGAATTACTGGTGAGTGTACAGGCTGCGATGAAAGGTTTCCCCGAGATTGCCATGGGGAACGTGGTGGGAAGCAATATCTCAAATATCCTGCTTGTACTTGCAATCACTGCTTTGATATTTCCCATACCTGTTCCTGCAAAATCGGTGAGACGTGACTGGCCTGTTTTGATGTTTGTCTCACTGCTGCTCTTTGCTTTTTCCTGGGATGGAACGCTATCCAGAATGGAGGGGATTATTTTCCTCCTCCTCCTTGCCGCTTATATTGCTTATTCTGTAGTTGACACGCGAAAAATGGCGAGGGCTCCCCTGTCTGAAGCCTCAAATAAAACCGAAGCGAATCATACCCAGCCGGCGAAGGAAATGAAGGCATGGATGGCAGGTCTGATTTTCCTGGTGTCCTGTCTCGGACTGGCCTTTGGGGCTGATTTGCTGGTGGATAATGCGGCGATTATTGCAGAGGGTTTTGGAATTTCACAAAGGGTGATATCCATTACCATGGTGGCGGTGGGGACCAGCATTCCTGAACTGGCTACAAGTGTGATTGCTGCGCTGAAGAAAGAAACCGATATTTCGGTGGGTAATATTCTCGGGTCCAATATTATGAATATCCTGTCGGTGCTGGGAGTGACAGGTGTGATCGGAGATATCAGTGTCGATCGGGCCATTTCCCATTTCGATATTCCCTGGATGCTGGCTGTGACTGTGGTCCTATTACTCATGATGGTGCCTGCGGCCCGCTCGAAGATTACCCGGTGGGAGGGTTTCTTCATGATTGTAATCTATCTTCTCTATATTTACATGATATTTTAATCGGGATGATCAGGACTGAAAATATTACCAAGTTTTATGGAAACCTGCAGGTACTGAAGGGCATTAACCTGGAAATTGCAGAGAATGAAGTGGTTTCCATTGTGGGGGCTTCAGGAGCGGGGAAGACCACCCTTTTACAGATCATCGGCACCCTTGGGAAGCAGGACGGCGGTAAGGTTACCATTGACGGTATAGATACCAGTACACTTCAAAAGAACCAGCTTGCCCGGTTCAGAAACCGTCACATTGGTTTTGTGTTCCAGTTTCATCAATTGCTGCCCGAGTTCAATGCCCTGGAGAATGTCTGTATTCCCGGCTATATTGCCCGCAGGCCCAGGAAGGAGGTCGAGAGCAAGGCAAAGGAACTGCTCGATTTTCTTGGACTGACCGACAGGTTAGACCATAAGCCGGCAGAACTATCGGGAGGGGAACAACAGCGGGTGGCTGTAGCCCGTGCCCTGATCAACGACCCGGAAGTGATCCTGGCTGATGAACCTTCTGGAAACCTGGACTCGGAAAACAAGAAGGAGCTTCACAAGCTGTTTATCCAGCTCAGAGAGGAGTTCAAAAAAACACTTATAATTGTTACCCACGACCGCGAACTGGCCGGCATGGCCGACCGGATTATCACGATGAAGGACGGTCTGGTAGTAGCCTAATCAAAGCCATTTACCTTTTCTAATTTTGCAGACACTGTCTGCAAAATTGACTTTGAGAAATTAGGGTGTTTAACGTATAGAAATACAGCTACATATACTAAATAGAATCGGCAGCAGAAATTTTAGCCTCCTCCTCCATGAATCGAATGCCGTACTCTTCGAGCTCTTCCAGCACAGGATTGTAAATGGCGGGGGTGATGGGCAGCTGGACTCCTGTTTCGTTGAACTGTCCTGTCAGAATCCGTTTGGCGATCATGGCCAGGGGAAGTCCGACTGTCATTGACATGGCAGTCTCTACAGTGTCTTTCCCTACAAAGACCAGGGTTGAGTATCGTTTGATATGCGCCTTGTTCAGGATGAAATCAAACTGGTGTTGCATCACGATCATATCCCTGTCTCCCGGATCCAGATTCCATTTCTCTTCAAGGATCTTTTGCAGGATTCGTGCAGGGGAGAGCCCGGGAATTCCAATTCTCTTATCTTCAAAAATTCCAAGCCAGCGGAGACGGGCCATCATTTCAGATTCTTCATCAACCCCAAGATAAAGGGCCAGTTTGGTTTCCACAGGAATATCGGTCCTGAATTTCATAAAGCTGTTGATGAACTCCCTGTTGGTCATGTTTTCTGTATTCTCCATCACATAGGAGTCGTCGGTGGCCCCCAGCTGTACAAAGATATCCCAGGCTTCACAGTAGCCAGGACGCCTGATTGTACCCCGGAACATGGTCTCCAGGTTATTCAGGCCATAAGTTTCGCGATAGGCCAGGGAATCTCTGTTACCATATACCTCGAAAGCACCCAGGTCGGGAACCTTGATGGTCTCAATACGACTGAATACCTTATGGTAGGGGATGTATTTGAATTTGCCATTGTGCAGGAACCTGGCCCCGTCACTTCCGGCAAGAACAACATTTCTCGGGTTCCATGTAAATTTGTATTTCCAGGGGTTGTTTTCATATCCCGGTGCAACAAGTCCGCCGGTACTGGATTCAAAGGCCTTCAGCTCGCCACCCTCAGCTTTTATCCGGTCGATCATCTGCATGGCCGACATGTGGTCGATTCCCGGATCCACACCGCACTCATTCATCAGGATAATGCCCTTCTTCCGGGCTGCTTCATCCAGCGCTTTGATGGCGGGAGAAAGATAGGAAGCAGTTACCATATTCTTTCCAAGCTCAACACATGTTTCAGCCACCAGGTAGTGCATGCTGGCCGGAAGCAGGCTGATTACAATATCAGCCTGTTCAATTTCGCCTGTGCGCTGAACATTGTTATACACATCGAATTGGAATGCCTCGCCGGCGGGATGACCGCTAATTCTGTTGGCAGCAAATTCAGGATTGATATCTCCCACACGTACTTTCCAGCCATGGTCCGACTGGTCTAAGAAGTATTTAATAAGAGATCCGGAAGAGAGTCCTGCACCCAGGACAAGTATGGTTTGCATTTTTTAGAAATTTGAGAACTAAAGATAGCAAACCCCTTAATCCCGTAGTACGGGAAATTTGGTACTGTAAAACATATAAGGGTTTATTTTCCCATCTGGGCTTTCAGGATCCTGGCAATGTACTTCCCAATGATATCAAATTCAAGATTTACCACGCTTCCCGGCTTAAACTGGTGGAAGTTGGTGACATCATAGGTAAAAGGGATGATGGCCACCTGGAAAGAAGTGTCTTTTGAGTTGACAACGGTCAGGCTCACCCCGTTTACGGATACAGAACCCTTCTCAACCGTTATATGCTCTTCACTTGTAGGTTCATATTCAAAGGTAAAGTACCAGCTTCCGTCAGCTTCACTTACCTCTTTGCAGGTGGCCGTCAGGTCCACATGACCCTGAACCATATGTCCGTCGAGCCGCGAATCAAGCCTGGTACTTCGCTCCAGGTTCACTTTGTCACCCACCTTGAGTAACCCCAGGTTTGACTTCAGCAGGGTCTCCCTGATGGCGGTTACCGTATACTTATTGCCATCAATATTCACAACGGTCAGACAGACCCCATTATGAGAGATGCTCTGATCAATCTTTAATTCGTCGGTAAACGAACATTGCATGGTGATGTGAAGGTTATCCTGATCCTTCACCAGTTTTACCACCGAGGCGGCTTCTTCAACGATTCCTGAAAACATGTGTTAGTCTATAAAGTCTGTAAAGTCT
>CAZRPW010000129.1:0-12197 GCA_964601975.1 uncultured Bacteroides sp. | reverse complement strand
TTCTAGTCCGCCGCAGGCGGATCCCACTCACTATAAAACTGGTCCAGGAACTCCAACATAAACTGGTGGCGTTCCCGGGCCATTTGCTTTCCTGTATCGGTGTTCATCAGATCCTTTAGTTTCAGGAGTTTCTCGTAGAAGTGGTTGATGGTGGGTGCATCCGACCTGTGATAGGCCCTTGAATCGGGGTAATCCTGGAGAGACTTATCAGGATCATGGATTGGGCGGTTTTTGAATCCACCATAATTAAAGGCCCGGGCAATGCCTATGGCCCCGATCGCATCCAGGCGGTCGGCATCCTGAACAATCTGAAACTCAATGGTAGAGATTTGGTCCTGAGGAAATCCCCCCTTGTAGGAGACATATTTGATGATGGTCTTGATATGTTCCACCTTTTCCTGTTCCACCCCTTGTTCCTGCAGAAAATTGAATGCAAGCAGGCTTCCCTTATCATCATCTCCACCATTGAACTTCGCATCAGAGATATCATGCAGCAGGGCAGCCAATTCGATGGTCAGCAAATCCCCTTTATTCTCATTTTCCTGAATGTAACGGGCATTCTTCCACACCCGCTCAATGTGAAACCAGTCGTGTCCGCCTTCGGCATCCTTAAGGATTTTTTTTACATAGCTTATTGTGTCTATAATGGTGGGTATATTCATACCATTAAAAATAACAAAATACTCAGGACTTGACCTGAGTATTTTATAAGGTTGAGTTTTAATACTCCTTTTCAGTTTGGCGGATTAATAAGCTATTTACACTTAATGTTAATCTCAATGATCTCCCATGTGTAAACATTAAATGTAAAGTACCCGATGTAATGAGAACCCTGATCTCCCTTCAGGTTGACTTTCCCGGTATAGACCCACATCGTGCCATTGAAAAGGATCTTGCCCGATTCTTTGATTTTGAAGACTTCCCCTGTGAAATCGCTGACAGCTGTCCCTTTATATTGGAAGTTCTGATAAATGCCGGATTTAATATAGTTCGTATGGGTAACTTGGTGCACAGTGACCGGGCCACCGGACAGGTTATCCACCGTAACTCCGTCACATACAACAGGCGCCCAATAGGAGGATGTGTACCAATCGGAATGGGACTCTTGCGCTGAGGCCTGGGTGAAAAACATACCCATAGCCAAGCAAATACTCAAAATCATGCTGATTTTTTTCATTTGACTTAAGTTTTAGGTTAATAATGTTTGTCAAACAAAGCAAGAACAAAAACGAAGGTCAAGCATAGTAACCTGGTTGCAAATGATTGTAAATATGCCCGCAGAAATGTTGAATTACCTTTTTCAGGTTGCATGGGAAGAGATTTGTAGCATTAATATTTTTTTCCGGGGCGGTCAGCGATAAACTCCCAGATCATAGGATTGACAAGATCCTCCTTTTCCCATTGGACCACGTGACCACTTCCTTCCATGATGTGGATATCCGCGTTGGGGAAATAGACCTCCTCCAAATCCATGTTTTCAGGTGGGGCACTGTAGATGCTCAAAATGGGGAAGGTCCATCCCACGGGTTGGTTCACATCCTCCTTCATCATATTTCCAAAAATATTGGACATTAACCAGTTTGGGTATTCATAGAAGTATTGTAGCAATTCTAAAAGGTCAGCAGGAGATGTTTCGGAAAGGAGCGTTTGCGCGAATCCTTCCTTTATTTCAGGAGTCCAGTCCAGAATTCCGGCTGTAAATCCTTCCAGATATTCCTGATAACCCTGGCGGGCCTCCGTTTCATTTTCAGGGGGCCATGGATTGAATCCACCGTCCAGGTTTATAAGCTTTTTAATCATTCCAGGATGCTTCAGATAGAATTGTCCCAAAGGTTTAGGTCCCATACTGAAGCCAACAGCAACAAAATTTTTAACACCCTCTTTCTTCACGACTTCATAGATGGCATCGGCCATCATTCCCATGGTATAATCCACTCCCTCGGGGGCATCACTTAATCCTTGTCCCGGCAAATCTATATAGATGCATCTGGCCTTATCACGGAAATATTCAAACTGCTTGCTGTAGACCGTCAGAGGATTGGTCCATCCAGGTATAAGGACCATGTCGATGGGTCCTTTACCAATGACCCTGTAGTGAACCTTAAGACCATTGCTTTTCACGGTAATATAGCGGTCAAGGTCCATGCCGGGTGTGTGAGCGAACTCTTTATTTGCTTTTTTTATAATATTATGGTTTGCTTGGCCCATGAAATTGTCAGATTTCTGGCAGGCAAGCAAAAGGCAGGTGCCTGCCAGAACTACAAATATTCTACTCATTGTTTTCATGTGTGTTTTTTTTGGTGAAAGTATTTGAGTTTACGGAATACAAGTAAAGGCAAATTATACCCTGGTACATAGCATTTTGGTTGCAAGAGATGGTGAAAATGGAAGCAAAAATGTTGCATCCTTTCATAGGTAAAGTCAAGCTTGACAAAGCCGAAGGAGCGAACCGGAATCAGAGAGGTTTTAAGCCCATTTTATTCAGCAGTCCAATATACCTTGGATCACTATGAATGGCACTGAAACCACCCCTGATCCATCGCAGCGATAAAACCCTGTTTTCAGTTGAAAGTGTTTCAAGAAGGTCCAGTGCTTCGGTATATTCACCAAGCACCAGGTGCCATCGGGCGGCTTGATCGGGCTCGTTTGTCATGACCAGGCGGACAAGCCCATCCAAGCCTTCATTTTCAAATGTATTTTCTACCAGATCAACAGGGTATAGGTGATTATGGGAAATATACCTTTTAAAAGTGGCCAGTGCTTCCTGATCCATCTTAAGCTTGAAGAGCACGAAAAACTGCATACGAAGAGCCCATAAGTGATCATCCACCAGATTCAGGCACAATTTAGTTTCCTCCAGTGCTTTGGGGAACTCCCCATTAAAATAGTAATACTCAGAACTGATATAGCGGATGACAAAGGAGAAAGGATCGAGTTCAAGGGCTCTTTCAATGTATTCCCTGGCTTCTTTATTCCGGCCGGTTATGAGCAATACCTCGGAATAATATTGATACGCTGTGGAGTAGTTTGGATTTAAACGAATGGCCTGGAGGAGCTCTTCTTCTCCAAGATCCCAATTCCAATCCAGGTAAGCATCCAGAGACCCCAACACAGCATATGCTTCCGCAAGATCCGGATCCAATTCCAATGCCTTTAGGGACAATTCACGGGCTTTTTTCGTCCCTTCCTGAAGATCTACGTAAAACTGAAGGGCCAGCAGGTGGTAAATGTCAGAGAGCCCGGCATATGCCAGCCCGTAATTTCGATCCAAAGCAATGGCCTGCTCGTAGTACTCAATGCCTTTTTTATATCCATCGAGTGTTCTTTGACTCACAGAAATGCGGCCCAGCTGGTATAACTCAAAGGCACGGGTACTGTTGGTGAAGTTTTTTCGTATACTGGAGATTTGCTGCTGGGTCAGCACAGTGTTTAATTCTGAAGCGACTTTGAGGGCTATTTCACTTTGCACAGTAAAAAGATCATCCAATTCACTGTCATAAAGCTTTGACCATATATGATCATCCAGTCGGGCATCAATTAATTGAATGGTAATCCTTGTCCGGCTTTTTTCACGCTGTACACTTCCCTCGATGATATAGGAAACTCCCAGTTCATCGGCGATCTGAGGGATGGTTTTCTTTCCTCTTTCCCGGTACACTTCCGATGAGGTTCTTGAAATGACTTTCAGCCCATGTATTGTGGATAGTTTACTCAGCAGGTCATCTGCTATAGCATCCGCGAAGAACTGGTTCTCTTGCTCGCTGGTCAGGCTGACAAAGGGTAATACGGCTATGGATTTCTCTGCAGGCCTTCGGTTCCTCGAGAAATGATTGATCCCCCAGCCGGTGATTGCAAGGAATAAAACAATGGAAAGCCCGTACAACAGCTGACGATATTTTTTTGAAATAAATATACTCGAAGATCGGGGCTCCTGCGGAACAGGATGGGTTTCATCTTGACGAAGGGCGCCTTTACGCACTTCTCCGGGAGGTACCTTGAAATGACGCTTAAATACTTTATTAAAATAACTGGGGCTGCTGAAGCCCACCTGGTAGGCAATTTCCGAGACGGTTGCCACATTGTTTTCCAGCAGATTCCTGGCGCGGATCAATCTTTTTTCAGTGATAAGATCACTGGCGGACTGACCGGTCAGCATTGTAAGTTTTCTGTGCAACATCGACCGGCTCAATCCAGAAAGCCGAGCCAGCTTCTCCACTGAAAAATCCTCGTCTCCAAGATGGTCTTCTATAATGTGATGGACCTTCTCAAGAAGCTGATCATGCATGGACTGGCTTGCATTCATGGAAGCTCAGATTTCATACCTGTGGTGTAATATCATACAAGTTAGCATAATTTTCCACAGAGGAAATGAGATCCCCGGATTTTTTAAAAATCTATCCTGCTCAATGCGAGACTATTAGACTATCCCCGCAAATCCCATGAATGCCAGGGCCATGAGTCCGGCTACGATGAAGGCAATGGGAACTCCTTTCAGGCGTTTGGGCACATTGAGCAAATCGAGCTGTTCACGAATCCCGGAAAAGGTAATCAGGGCCAGTCCGAAGCCCACCGCATTCCCGATGGCATATACGGTGCTTTCCAGCAGGGTAAAGTCTTTCTGTACAGCGAGCACAGCCACACCCAGTACGGCGCAATTTGTGGTGATCAGGGGCAGGAAAATTCCCAGCGCCTGGTACAGGGGAGGGGAGATTTTCTTCAGGATAATTTCAACAAGCTGCACCAGGGAGGCAATCACCAGGATGAAGGTGATCGTCCGCATATAGACAAGGTCCAGGGGAACAAGCACAGCTTCATGAATCAGGTAGGTGACCAGGGTTGCAATCACCATTACAAAGGTGACAGCTCCTGTCATGCCGATGGCAGTTTCAACTTTGCTGGATACCCCTATAAAAGGGCAGATACCAAGGAACTGGTTGAGTACGATGTTGCTGACAAATACAGCGGCTATAATTATTAGAATATATTCCATGCTCAGGCAGTTTTTTCTTTTATCATATTGGCAAGAACAATGAGGTAACCCAGGGCAAGGAAGGCTCCCGGAGGCAGGATGAAGAGTAACATGGCATCCCCGCTTATCAGTTTCATTCCAAAGAAAGCTCCACTACCCAGGAGTTCCCTGACGGCTCCCAGTATGGTGAGCGCCATGGCGAATCCCAGCCCCATTCCGGCACCATCCACAATGGAAGACCAGACCGTATTCTTGGAGGCAAATGCTTCAGCCCTGCCCAGTACCACACAATTCACAACAATGAGGGGGATGAAGAGGCCCAGGGCATCGAAAAGGGAGGGTACATAAGCCTTCATCACCAGTTCAACAATTGTAACAAAGGAGGCAATGATTACTATAAAAGCAGGGATCCTTACCTTATCAGGAATCAGGCTTTTAATCAATGATACCACCAGGTTCGACATTATCAAAACAAAAGCCGTTGCCAGTCCCATCGCCAGCCCGTTAATGGCCGAGGTGGTAACCCCGAGTGTGGGGCACATTCCCAGGAATAATACGAATACCGCATTTTCCTTGATAAATCCTTTACTGAAGTTCTTCCACTGATCCATAATTTAGTCTATAAAGTCTGTAAAGTCTATAAAGTCTGTAAAGTCTGTAAAGTCCATAAAGTGTTGTTATTGCCGGACTTGTTTTAATGCATTGTAGGCACGGCTTACTGCATCACAGTATGCCCTGGAGGTGATGGTGGATGCAGTGATGGCATCCACATCGCCCCGGTCTTTTTTAACGGCCAGGTTAAAGGTGGCAGGGTCTTGTCCCATGAACTGTACATGAAAATCCGATTTATTCTGGTCCATCTTATCTCCCAGTCCGGGGGTCTCGGCGTGTTTAATGACTGCGATATCAATGATGGATCCCTGGGGGTCAAAGCCCACCATTAGCTTGAAGTTTCCACTAAAGCCCTTATTGGTGAAAGTCTCAACGGCTGTTCCAAGTATTTCGTCGCCTTTTCGTGCTGTGTAAATGAAAACTGAGTCTCCGTCTAAGAACAGGCTTTTAACCTCCTGTGAAGGTTCATTGTCAAATCCGGGAACCACTACGGCAATGGCCTCGTTTTTCTTTTTCAGTTCGGCCAGCCGGATGGGCTCCTTGGTCAATTCAAAAACGGTCCCGAGTAGTCCGGCCGCCACCAGGGTCACCACTACAAGTGTGGCTGTCATGTTGATGAAATTGGATGCTGTTTTAGCCATTACTCACCTCCCTTCCAAATCGTTTGGGTTTGACAAATTTATTGATCAGGGGCGTAAACATATTAAAGATCAGGATGGCAAACTGGACCCCTTCCGGATAGGCTCCGAATACACGGATCAGTACAGTTACGATTCCGATTCCAACTCCGTATATAAGCATCCCTTTGGTTGACATGGGCGAGGTCACATAATCGGTTGCCATGTATATGGCTCCAAGCAAAAGTCCACCGGTAAGCATATGGAACAGCGGATCGGCAAAACGCTCAGGATTGGCCAGCCAGAGAATACCAGTAAACAGAAAGACTGTTCCAAGGATGGACAGGGGGATGTGCCAGCTTATAATCTTTTTATAGAGGAGGTAGATGAGTCCAATGAGCAGTGCGAATGCGGCTACTTCACCTGCCGAACCCATGGAGTTGCCCAGGAAAAGGTTCAGGAAGGATGGAAGCTCAGGCATAATCTCACTCACAGCCTTCGTGGCCAGTCCCTCTTTCATCACACCAAGGGGCGTTGCCCCGGTAAGAGCATCCGTATATTTCAACCACTGCCCGGGCAAAGGCCAGGAGGTCATGGCCACAGGAAATGAGATGAACAGGAATACCCTTCCAACCAGGGCCGGGTTAAAAATGTTGTTCCCCAGTCCCCCGAAGGTCATTTTCCCAACGCCGATAGCCACTAATGCCCCGATCATTACCATCCATATGGGAAGGTTGGCCGGCAGACAGAAAGCAAGCAGCAGTCCAGTAAGGAGTGCCGAACCATCCAGATGGGAGGTCTTTACCTTCATTACAAATTTCTGAATCAGGTATTCAAATCCGATACAGGAGAGGACCGATGCTGCTGTGATAATGAGCATCCCGATCCCGAAGTAATACACCGAGACTCCCAGTGCAGGCAGCAGGGAGATGATCACCCCGTACATGAGCGAGGGGACCGATTCCCTGGTGGAAACATGGGGAGAAGGTGATACAATGAGCTTATTCATTGGTTATAATTTTTCAATATTCTTCTTTATACAGCTTTTCTTGAACGCATGATTTTTCCAACTTCTGCTTTTCCAAGTCTGATATAGTCAAGCAGGGGTCTTGACGATGGACAGGTGAAACTACAGCTGCCGCATTCGATGCAATCCATTACTTTTTCATTCTCCATTCTTTCGTAAAGGGCTTTCTCTGAAAGGGTCATCAGCAGATAGGGTTCGAGGCCCATGGGACAAACACCCACACATTTGGTACACCTGATACAGGCCTGGGATTCTTTCCGTCTGGCCTCTTTGTCTGAGATCAGCAGGATTCCCGAACTACCTTTCACCACCGGAATATCAAGGTTTGACACGGCTTTGCCCATCATGGGCCCGCCATTAATTACCTTGGCTGTATCTGAGGGGACTCCACCGGCCTGCTCAATCAGATAGGAAACCGGGGTTCCGATCCTTACCTGGAAATTGGAGGGTTTCTCAAGGGATTTCCCGGTAACAGTTACCACCCTGCTAATGAGGGGCTTGTTTTTCATGACAGCCTCATAGGCAGCGAAAGCTGTACCCACATTAAATACAACCACCCCCACATCGATGGGGAGTCCGCCCGAGGGGACTTCCCTCTTTAGCAGTGCCTGTACCAGTTGCTTTTCACCACCCTGGGGATATTTAACTTTCAATCCCTGAACTTCGATGGCCTGGCCCTTGGTAATCTCCCTCATCTTTTCGATGGCATCGGGTTTGTTATTTTCGATTCCAAGGATCGCCTTTTTTACACCAAGCCCCTTCATAAGCAGCCTGATTCCGGCTGCCAGTTCCTGTGGGCGTTCCATCATCAGCTGGTGATCGGCAGTAAGATAAGGCTCGCATTCTACGCCATTTATGATCAGGTATTCGGCCGTTTTTCCACTGGGGACCATCAGCTTCACATGGGAGGGAAAGGTGGCTCCACCCAGTCCCACGATACCTGCATCAAGCATTTTTTTGCGAATATCATCCTGCTCAAGCACCGTGTGAGGTACCACATCGTCCGACCGGTCAATGTCCTCCATCCACCTGTCGCCCTCTACCTGGATCTGAACAGCCATCCTCCGATAGCCTGAACTATCGGGGAAGAGGTCAACCTTCATGACCTTACCGGATACCGAGGAGTGTATATTGGTTGAGATAAAACCGCCGGATTCGGCGATGAGTTGTCCCACTTTTACTTCATCTCCTCTTTGTACCAGAACTTTTGCGGGTGCCCCCAGGTGCTGGGAAACGGGGATCACCACTACTTCGGGAAGAGGAATTTCCTGGATGGGGCTGCCGGATGACAGTTTATTTTCCGGAGGATGAACCCCACCCCTTGAGAATGTTTTAAGACTCATCGTGTTTCTATTTTATTTCTGCGTCAGCGGGTTCTGTTTTCTCTTTATTCCTTGGCGGTGGGAAGTTCAATTCAAGGATGGCACCTGTGGGACACTCCAGCACACATTTACGGCAGAGTTTACATTTATCTGCATCGATAAATGCAAGGTTGTTCTCCATGGTAATGGCTTCATGGGGACAAACCTTGAAGCATTTCGAGCACCCTATACAGGCCACACTGCAATTCTTTTTTGCAACGGCACCTTTTTCTGTGTTGATGCAGCTTACAAATATTTTACGGTCTTTCTTGTTTAGTTTGCGTAGCTCAATAATGTCCCTGGGACAGGCCTCCACGCATGCTCCGCAAGCGGTGCATTTATCAGTGATCACCACCGGCAGACCTGTTGCCGGGTCCATGTGAATGGCGTCAAAATCGCAGACAACCACACAATCTCCTTCACCAAGACAACCGTTGGGGCAGCCGCTTTCGCCCATGTAAAGACTGTTGATGATGGCACAGGTAGCGGCACCGTTATAGACATTGAGTTTGGGTCTGTGCGCAGGAGTGCCATTGCATCGAACCACAGCCACTTTGGGTGCCTGCTCGATGGCTTCCTTGCCAACAATGGCTGCTGCATTTGCCATGGTATCGTTTCCTCCCACAGGGCAGAACAGTCCGTCCCAGCTTTCCGATTTTACCAGGGTCTCTGCAAAGTTTCTGCATCCGGGGAATCCGCATCCTCCGCAGTTGGCGCCAGGAAGCGCTTCCTCCACCTGGTCGATCCGGGGGTCTTCAAAGACCTTGAATTTCTGAGCCACAAAGTACAGGATGATCGCTGCGGCAGCTCCTATTCCCACCAGTGTGACAATCGTAAATAGAATGATTTGGCTCATTTCACCGATTAAATTTTCTGTATGCTGAATGTAAAAGTAGATTCAATTCTTTTCCTGGCCAGGTACAGGACCAGGTAATAGGGGACCAGAGACAGCAAGGCGAACGAGCCTGCTTTCAGTTCTCCAAAGCCTGACAGGATCAGGGTAATCAGTACAGCCATCAATAGCAGAAAAGGGTAAAAATATCCCAGGGCCACCGCTTTGAATCCCAGTCGGCGTGCTACCTGTACTTTCACAACTTCTCCGGTGCTGTAGTTTCCATCTTTTACCGGTATATCGAGGAACTTCTCTTCCTGGTCGGCAGCACCGCACACCCCTTTGGCGTGACAAGCGGAACATGCCGATTCGCTGTTGATCTTAATATGCGCCACATCGTCCTCAATATGTTCGATAATTCCGTCGTGGTCGATCATGGGCACAAAATTATTGATGTTGAATGATTCTCACTTGAAGAAAATCATATAAATGAGATTTCACTGTTATTTATTCTTGATTTAAATAAGCTAAACTAAAACAGGTAGCCCAACTTGAAATACACGTTTTCGTGGGCAATACGGTTGTCAGGCAACTGGTTGAGGTCTGAAATTCCTTTTTGGAAGTAGATGCCCACCTGCACCATTTTCATGACTTCAAAGCCTATTCCGAAGTTCAGACCATATTCCTGATTATTGAAATTGTTGTCAAAATCGATGGGAGTGCCTGCGATACTACCTCCAAAGTGGTAACTGTAATATCCGCCGAATTCGAAATAGGATCTTACATACTCATTCTCCGATGTCATAAGTAGCAGGTTTACAGGAGTGGTAAGTGAGTGCGTGCGGAATACACCTGAACTGTGCTCGCTTCCTTTTGTCTCATACAATACTTCCGGTTGCAGACTGAGATTCCCGGTGAGCCTGATACTTGCCATTACCCCTGCGCTGGTGGCAAAAACACTTTTTCCTTTATAATACTGATCCTTGTAGTTGTGAAGGCTCGATCCGACATTCAATCGCAATCCGGCCCTGAAAATTTTTGTTCCACCATCCGGCTCTTCACCCTCTTCCACACCTGTCATGTCTGAAAGCATTTCCTGCGTCGACAGGTAAAGGGTGGCATCGCTCAGGTAGTTGGCCACTTGCGCCATGCCCTCATAGTCCAGCTTCTCGGCGGTATCCTCTGGTTTGTGATAGGGGGATTCTGTTCCGGTATTGGGAGCAATGGCTGGGATTCCCATCTTCCCAAAGGGAGCCGTGTCTGTACGCTGTTCTATTTTTTTTCCGGTTTTAGTGATGCTTAGATCATATTTTTCGGCAAGTTCACCCACCAGGTAGTCGCATGCTTCAAGCAGTTCGGCCCCTTTCATATCCAAACCCTTGTGCGCTTCTACCATACCCACCATGTCCAGGCTGAACATCAGTTTCACCTGGTGAGGAGGCACCATTGAATCACTCAGAAAGTGATTGGAACCGATCAGTCCGCTCTCTTCACCATCGAAGGCTACCAGGATCACACTTCGTCCAAGTTCTCCCTTTCTTTCAACCAGGTTCCGCCCGATTTCTATGATAGAGGAGGAGCCTGTTGCATTGTCATCCGCCCCGTTATACACAACAGTGTCACCATCGACGATCTTCCAGCCCAGGTGGTCATAGTGGGCACCCAGTACAATGTACTCGTCTTTCAGTTCAGGATCGCTTCCCCAAACCACGCCAATTACATTGTTCCCGGGAATATTCAGGATACCACTCCTGTGCATGAAAGGGTGCAGGTAGTGCCCGTCCACCGCTTCAATGCCTGCTTCTTCGAACTCGGCAGCAATGTAGTGAGCTGCCTTCAGCCCCTGGGGTGTGCCGAAGCCTCTTCCCAGCAGGGAGTCGGATGCCAGGATATATACATGTTCTTTAAGTTGTTCCGGGGTGCTTGTAAACTGCGCAGACAGGGGTGAGACCATTGCAAAAACTGCAGCCAGGACCAGAATTTTTTTACACATTTTTTGTTGAGGTTTTAGGAATAAGGATCAAAAGTAATAATATTCATATTGTAAGCCAGAATCATTTTGGCTATATTCCGCTTTTGCACCCTGAACAATGAAGTGGGAGAAGATTATAATTGCTGCTGTATCGGCTGTTTTCGCAGGCATACTCTATTTTTTGTTGCCCATCGAATCGAATAAGTACAGGCTGAAGGTCGAGGATGAACTCAGTTTTGGGAGCTTGTTTTCTGTGCTACACACTGACCTTGACGGAGATGGATCTGCAGAATATGTCCGTTGCAAAAAGGGAATCCCGGTCCCGGCCATTGTTGTTGAAAAGGCACACTACCAGGTTGTTGGTCAATGGAATCTGAATGGTGAATGGGTCCAGTGGTCAGAACCGCAGGTCACGGATTTTGATCACGACGGAATTCGTGAGATCGTGGGCTTTACCTACCACAATGACTCTGTCTGGATCCATGTGATCGAAGCCCTCCAGGAAGATGGCACGATTGTGCATCAGGCGATTGACCATGTTCAATTGTTTAATGGGAACCAGGACTGGAGGATTTATATGACCGTTTTGGAAGGCCCCGAGGGAAAAGGTAGTGATAAGTTCGTCATTTCTATTCGCAGTGGATTTACCCTCCAGCCTCGCAGGCTCTATATTTTTGATCCTGAGAATGGGGATTTTAAAAGTCAGGATCAGCCAATATGGAATATGATAAACAAGCTGGTTTTAGTGGATGTGGATCAGGATGGTAGTTATGAGATTACCGGAAATACCTCAGCACCGGGAAATGT
>CAZRPW010000128.1:5563-12393 GCA_964601975.1 uncultured Bacteroides sp. | reverse complement strand
ACAATAATTTACTGGTGTGAGCTCGCAAGCTCGATTCATCGCCTTTTGCGATAATCATGTAATTGATGTTTTATATAAATTATCCCTTCATAAGCTAATTTTGCTTATATGCAGATAAAAAGCGTATTCCAATTTATGTTTATTATCTGCATATAAGCCAATTTAACTTATGAGCCGATAATAAGTGTCTTTTTGATTTCCTGCCGTTCTTGAATCAGGAATAAGAAATACCCATTTTACATGAATCTCGTAAAGAACCGCGTTCATCAGGCAGGAATGCTTTCAGATAGGCTCCATAAAGCCATGTTCACTGAAATCAGGTCGGCAATTGTTCGGATAGTTTTCCGTGCTTACAGATAATCGTAGCGGCATCAGCAAACTTTAGTTTAACCGGACCGTTATTATCATATACGTGAAGTGGATGCATCAATACAAATAGATGATTCGGGAAATGGCATCATAGTTTTAGAAACGGGCAATCACGATTTGGCTTCAGCCATTGCCGATGAATGGTTTTTCTGGAAGGCCGGAATTGCTGATTATGTAGTGATGCAGCGTAACAAATCATATCTGTTGACCCTATTGATAAGTGGCTATGTAATGATCATTGCTCTGTCCGTTTTTATACTCCGGAGAAAGAAAATGCAAAAGAAAGCATCGGAGGGATATACTGATAATTAGCTGAGATGAATGTATTTTTTCAAATTACTTACATAATTCTCAAAGGCTTCAATTCCTTTTTTGGTAATGGATAAAGATGTATTTGGATAGTTTTTCTTAAAGGACTTTTTCACCTTGATATACCCTGCTTCCTGTAGCTTCTTAATTTGGATGCTTATATTTCCCGATGTAGCCTGGGTTTCCTCCTTGATGAAGTTAAAATTTGCTTCATCCACCGACATTAATATCGATATGATGGATAAACGCAGTTGCGAGTGTAATATGGGGTCTAAATCTTTAAACATGAGCTTTTCGGCGTGCATTATTAAGCATTATTCCTGGTATTATCAATCCAACCACAGCTCCTAGCATCATGCTAAATCCGTGGTAGTCCCTGGCGAGAAAGAAGGTGCCCAGTCCAATTAAATTCATTAATACACCTCCGATGATAAGAGGTTTAAATTTGATGGATAATCCGGAAACAATAAGCATTAGTGCAAGTAAAATTATAAATACCGGGGCCAGGGCTTCTCCAAGTTGATCTGAAAACAAAAAGCCCATGATCATAAGATTCATTCCAACTACCCATCCGAGGTTTCCTAAGGTATTCCCAACGATGGTTTTGGGAGTATTGATTTTTCTGTATGCTCTTCTTGTATAAATGGCTGTGTATATTGCGCCAATTGGATATAAGAAAACAGGATACATGGTGAATTTGTATAATTCCAGAAGTGACAGAGTTAGCTGACTCGAAAGTACGATTAGCATCAAGCTGCCCCAAAATATAAATATGTGGCCGTTTTCTTTGAATCGTTCTTTGGTTTGTTCTATGGTCTTTGTTATCAGCAGCAGACTTTCTTCGGGCGTTAAAGTTGAGTTTTCCATTTATTTAAGTCTTAATCCTAATGTATGTTTATAAAATTAATTACAATTCAAAAGTAAATAAGTTTATGATATAAACCAAATATAAAAGGAATTTTTAATGGGAGGGCCAAAAAATGAGACCTTTCATATAAGGGGCGGGTACTGTGTTTTTTCGGAAAGCAGGAACTCCTGAACCTTTTTAGAAAAATTGAGTTGACAGAGAATTGGAATGATGCTACTGGCCCTGCAGCAGGCTGATCTCGCAGCCGGCGGTGATCATGGCACCCAGTCCGCGTGGGTCGTGGTCGAAGCGCTTGCGATCGGCATAGAAGTCTACGTCATCGCCAATGCCCGTGCCCCGGCAGATATCTACTACCGTGCCATCTTCCCTGATCTTTGTTTGTAGTGCATCCCAGCCTTTCAGGGCCTTCTCGCCATACTCCTTTTTCAGCCAGCCCATGCGGGCACCACGGGCCATGCCCAGGGTGAACATGGCAGTGCAGGAGCTTTCTTCAAAGGTTTCGGGGTGGTCAAGCACCTGGTGCCACATGCCTGAAGGATCCTGCACCGCAGCAATGGCCTCCATGTGTTTTCGGTAGATCTTCAGGATGGTTTTGTACTGGGGGTGCTTCTCTGGCATAAAAAGCAGGGCCTCGCTGGTGGCCCATACAATCCAACCGTTGGCCCGGCCCCAGCGCACCGGGGTGTTCACCTTTTGCTGGTCGTACCAGCCATGGAAATAGAGTCCGCTCGAAGGATCGGCCAGATAATGGTTGAACTGGATTACCTGGCGTGCCACCTCATCGTAAAGGCTTTCGTCGCCGGTGATCTCAGCCATTCTAAGAAGAAAGGGGACCGCCATGAAAAGGTCGTCGGCCCACACCGTGGCAGGATAAGGTTCGGGCCTGCTGAAAGTCTTATCTTCGAGCCGTTCCTGTACGTTCATCACATAATCAAAGTTCCGGTCCAGGATGGATGTATATTTTTCCTTATCCGCATCGAGCCTCTGCAGCTCGGCAAACGGCAGGGCCGGTCCGCCCGAATCATCCAGCATGGTCATCCGGTTAATACGATGGTAACTTCCCCGTACAGCCTGCAGGGTGAAGTACTGCCAGCGGAAGTAGCTTTCGTTCTCCATTATATTCCCTGCAAACTGCTGTACAAATTCCAGGTATTTTACATCACCGGTGGCCCGGTAGAGCGAAAGCATGGCCAGCATGGTACCCCCGTTGGCATAGTGCCAGTCGGCATAGGGGTCCCGGGTATAGGAGTTGCTATCGGGAACCACCAGTTTCCTCAAAAGGGGTACTTCTTCCAGTTGCCAGGCCAGCACCTTATTCCCGCAGAGGTAGTAATCCCGGAAGCCCTCCTCCGGGGGAAAGGCGGTCTCCATGCCACCCAGTTGTGCTGTGGCTCTGCGCAGTGGCATTGTGGTTTTGGATTCCGGCGCTGGAGCTGGGGATTCTGGTGTTATGGCTTTGGGCTGAGGCATTGTGGTTTTGGTCTTCAGCGCTGAGACAGGGGATTCTGGTGTTGTGGTTCCGCTTTTCCAATCCGCGTCACCGCTTTTTCCATCAGTAGATCTAATCTTCGCGGCCGGACTCCAGGGTCCCATCGTGAGCCAGTGGGTATAGGGGGTAGCGGGCGTGGCGGGCGTGGCGGATAGCGCATTTACACCTGGCAGCTTCTCGTCAATCTCATTGACAGGGAGCATCACAAGGGTAAGCGCATCTGTGCCTTCGGTAATATTTTTCCCGGTGGCACATTTGACAAGGAGGGTATTCTCCCCCTTGAGCCAGAGCAGGGGAATCTTTTCTGTAAAGCGATAGCGGTTGTAAGTGTATTCCTGTAGCTCCACCTTTTCAGAAAAGCCTTCAAATACTTTCTCCCCGTTAAAAAACAGTGCGATCCGACCCGTCCAGGAGATTCCCAGGTATCCGGATGTTTCTTCATCTGCCTGCAAACGACCAAAGGCATAGGATACACTCTCTGAACCGGCAGTTTTTTCAAGGGTGAAGCGGGTGATCCCGGCATTGTAGCTCATGGGCACCATCTCATATTCAAAGCGGGTTTCGCGAATGACCTTATCGGCTATGTTTCGGCTTTGGTCCAGGGCCTGTGCCTGTCCGTTTACACCCGTGCTGATAAGCGCAAGGGCCAGGATCAGCCCTGTTTTTGCAGTCAGTAGTAAGCGATTTACAGTGCTTAGTATGATGGGATTTACAGCGGTCTGTATTTTAGGATTCATTTGCGTATTAATTTGCTGTGTGTACATTGATTTCTGAAGCCCAGGCGCTGAGCGGCTGACCGTTTTTACCCAGGGGCCACTTTGAGAGTTGCAGCTTCAAAGCACTTCGCTCGGTGGTATTAAGCTTTACAAGCGCTTTTCCTGAAAGGCAAAGTGTATAGCCGTCTTTTGAGAGACTTTTATACTCAAGGTCAATCGTCCGGGTCCCGTCACCGATCAAAAACCCGTTGTTTTTCAGCGAAGCAGCATCCATGGGCATGGAGAACCAAAGCTGTAGTTTTTTTTCCTCTGCCTTCACCCGGGTAATCCGGGGAAGTTCCTCAAAGGGAACCTCCACCCGGGGATCCATATAGCGGAAAGGCGGACCCTCGATCCGTTGTTCACCCTCATAGGCACCTATGTCGGGTCGTTTCCCCTCATACCAGGGAAGCAGCAGGGCATCCTTTTTCCCGGCATCCACACAGGGCGATCCTTCCTTCAGGCGAAAATCCATGGCCAGGACATCCCTGAAAAGCGGATCGGCCACCAAGCCGTTCTTTTCGTGTCCGGCCGAAAGCAGAAGCGAAGGAAAAGGCACATTGGAGCAGTCGTAATCGAAGCGGTTATCGAGCCCGATATTGTAGATCCCGAAGCTATCGGAGGCTTCGGAGTAGCAGGCATTATTGAAATGGCGGATGTGGCTGTTTTCCCATACATTCCCCGGACTGCCGATCATGTCAAAGTCTACCTGCCAGCTGTTGTTGAATATATAGAAGGGGAGGGTGAGCGAATCGCGCTCGCAGGAAATCTTAAAGACCGTCCACCCGTCCTCCGATTCGGGCATACTCAGGGCCGTGTTCCCGTATACATACATTTCACCTCCCTGCACTTCGGTGATGGAGATGAAGGCGTGACCATTGATCATGGTGTTGTGGTAGAAGTGGAGGTTGAGCACATGCACCTCGGGCTCCAGCACATTGTCGGCCGTGTTGAAAATCATATTCCGGTAAATCTCCCCGTTGGTACAGGCAAGGGGGTCGAAAGAGCCATCGTTTATCTGAGAGAGCCGAAAGGCATTATAGGTATTCCGGATGATGTTGTCACGCAGTACAAACACCCCGCTTATCCCACTGCCCTGGAAGATGCTCCCGTTATAGTGATTGTGAATCCCGTGGTGGGTCTCTTCCCAGGAGTAGTCGCCTTCATGACTCCATACCCGTTCATCCTGCTCCCAGCTACAGCGCTCCACCAGGAAGTGGTGACTTCCGCGACCCGTGGCAAAGAGTGCCCGTTTTCCACCATAGAGCCTGCAGGATCGGAGGCTGATGTAGGAGCTGTTTTCGGCCCTGACCAGGTCGAGCCAGCAGTTGCGGATTGTAAAACCCTCAATGCTGATCCATGAACAGTCCTTCAGATTGAATGCAGGGTGGTCCATGTTGGTGCCCGGCTGAACCTCCCCGTCAATGATGGTGCGGTCGGAACGCTCCCCCAGGATGACGATGGGACGGTTCACCTCGCCCTGCAGGTCCTCAAGCTGGTAGTTTCCCTGATAGCTGCCCTCGCGGAAGAGGAGGGTATCGCCGGGCTTTGCCTGCTGCAAGAGCGCAATGATTTGTCCATGTTCCATCCCCGGACTGATCTGGGTGCTTTGTGCCTTCATCCCAATTTGTGCCAGTAGCAACATTACAGCGCATATCTCTTTTTTCATTATTTTTCCATTTACTACCTAACAACCTAACAACCTAACAACCTAAATATCTAAATACCTAAATACCTAACAACCTAACTAACTTTCTGTTATTTTTTCAATTTTAAACACAATCTCAACCATATCCTTCTCATCACCCATATCCTTATCTTGAACCACGGTCATTACAATCGGGCAGGCGGTCAGTGCCGGGTATACCGAGCGGTAATGATCCTGTTCAGCACCACAGGAGAGGGTGGCATTGTCCGATAGCAGACTGAATTTAACACGGGTCTCCCCCTTACATATAATAATGCTTTTTTCATCCGATTGTACGACGGTGCTGCCTTCATAGGTGATCACGGGTTCTACGATCCGGATGGTATCCCTGTGGCCATTCAAATTGAGGCTTACATGCTTTTCCACCCTGTTTTCATCAAAAACATAGCGGTAGTTGTAAGAGACACCGCTGTCTTCCTGCCTGCGATTCTTCAGCTGACCTTCTGCTTCAATGATGAAGGTGCCATTTAGCTCCTCCCGGCTGCTGCTTGCATCAAATTCAAAGAGGTTCGTGTAGTAGCCGGATTGCGAACCCGAGCGGTCTTCGGCAAGGGTAAGCTCGATCCTGGGGGTAAGTGGCCTGATGTCCTCCATCTCGGGGAAGTGCATGGGCTCCCAGCGGTGGTACTCGGTCTGCGAGGAGGCCTGGAGAAAACCATAGTCCTTCATCCAAAGCGCCGAAATGGCACCGCCGGTGGGACGGAACATATATTTACTTCGTGGTCCTTTAGGATCTTTGTATGTGTAGGCGGTTACAGTGGCCATAAAATTTTTGGTTCGCACCCTGTAAACGTCAAGGCTGGGGAAGAACTCCATACCTGGTTTATCCACAGGCAGGGGAGAGGTGGCAAAGTTCGGAGCTTTATATTTTTTTACTTCAGCATGGGCCATGGCCAGGTTCTTTGCTTTGGCGAAGGTGGGATAGATGCAGGGAGGAGTTCCGACCGCCTCGGTGTGCTGAGGTCCGTATCCCACAAAGCCATCGACCATGCAGTTTTGCAGGTAGTTGAGGTTGCGCATTGCGGCAGTGCTAAAAACCGGGTCGGTATCCTTCAACAGGCTGAACAACACCTGGCTGCCGTCGGAGGTACCCCCTCCAAAGCAGGTCCACTTGTTGGATCGGATACCCCAGGATCCATCCATGGATCCGTCGGGATTGATGAACCAGAGGTGCCTGCGAAGCGATGCTTCCACCTTTTCCATAACCTTTTCATCGCCCGAAATTTTTGCATAGAGGGCCAGGCCCCAAAGCGACATCTCCATGTTGTAGGTGAGATCAACCCCGTACTTCACCCCATCCACCCGCCCGCCTTCACCGGTGATGAAGTGATC
>CAZRPW010000128.1:0-5553 GCA_964601975.1 uncultured Bacteroides sp. | reverse complement strand
TGGACCGGAATCGCCAGGCCGCAAAGGCTTCGGCCTCATCCATTTTGGCCACCACTTGCCAGGCCATTGTACGGGCTTTGATTTCATAATTGGGATCGGGTATGAGCCTGTTCAAAACCGCCATGGTGGCGGCAGTAGTGGCCACATAATTAATGCTTGCAAATCCCGGGTCCATGACCTCTGCCAGGTAATCGCCGGCCCGGGTCATTGCATTTATCCATGCCTCTTTTTCTGCACCCTCCAGTTCCTTTTCCAGCAAGGGCAAGGCCTGGGCCAACATCAGCAGCTGGTCGGTGGTGGTGCCGGTCCATTCTTCGGGAGTTTCTTTCCAGGAACCATCGGCTTCCTGCCTGGATATCAGCCAGTTTGCCAGGTCAATGGCCGCAGATCTATAGCTGGTATCACCACTTAAGCTATAATGGTAAACAAAGGGATAGACTGCTTCGGCACCCCTGGTATGGTAAAGTTTGCAGTGTGGACACCAGAGTGCTCCAAAATCAGGATCTTCCTGCTCGCTATTCTGAAGGCTCAGCAAAGCCGAATCGAGTCGGAAAAGTGTTTCTGCAAAGGCAAGCCTTAAGGAAGATTGCTTGCCAGAAACCTCCTTCATATTCCCAGCGGGGGAAGGATTACAGGAGGTAAAAACCAGCAAAAAAAATATATGGTAAACCAGTGTGTTTTTCATAAGCCATTAGTCGCCCGAAGACGGAAGGCAAATTTACTGATTTCAGAGGATTTTTATGGGATACGGGGCTTCTTGTTATCGCTGTTTTTGCTATTTGGACTACTTCTTCAGATGTGTCATTCCAAAGCTTTTCCTAATAAGACCATTTTGAAGAATATTTTGCATCTTTATTCTTTCAATTCTCATCTTATCTAAAGCTATGTCTGTAAATCGCCTGATTTTCTTATTGATTTTTGTATGTACTTTCTCATTTTCAATGGCGCAGGAGGAAGGAGCAGCGCAGGAGGAAGGAACCCTGCAGGAGGATGATACCACATGGAAGGTTTTACCCATTCGTTCGCTTGAAGAGTTTAATACCGGTGCATTTGGCGGTGAAGGAGAGCAGCACCCGCATTCCATGGCGCGTTGCTTCCAGCATCCCGGGTATATTTACCTGTCTCACGATGTGGGTGGTTCCTGGCGAAGTACGGACAATGGCGAAACCTGGGCGAAGAATACTGATAAAGGACTATTTCTGAACAATGGACAATCCATTGCGGTTGACCCGGTAAACCCGGATATTGTTATGATTATTGTGGATGAAAGGTACAATTATATGGCCCCTGACTACCAGGGTGTTTATCGTTCCGAAGATGGCGGGACGAACTGGGAGTTAGTTCTTCAAAAGGATTTGCTTTCTGAACGGATTTTCAGGCATAACATTGATTTTGACCGGACAGCCATGAATGGGGATTCTGCTGTAAATACCTGGTATGCTGCGCTAATGGGAAATGGTTTGTATCGTTCCGATGACGGCGGGAAAACCTGGACAGGATCGCTAAGCAGTCTTAAGGATTATGGCATAGTTTACCAGGTAAAAACGCATCCCACCGACAGCCTTAAAGTTTTTGTTGCGACAGAATCCGGCTTGTTTATGAGTAGCAACAGGGGAGAAGGATTGTTCCGGGTCGAAGCACTACCGGTGGATGTGACCTCCCTTGAAATTAATCCCAGTCATCCGGACAGCATCTTTGCAACGGTTCAGAACGATGGCCTGTATTTATCGGTCGATGCGGGATCTGCCTATACAAAAATAAAAAGCCATAGTGCACTCAGGTTACATATGAACCCGGGGTTCCCGGAGCAAATGTACCTGGTTGGGAGTAGTAAAAGTTCGGTGCTTAGTCAGGATGGTGGTTCAACATGGAATCCACTTCCTGAGGCAAGCACCTTTCCCGGCCTGGGAAGAGAGAACGGATGGCGACGCTGGATTGACGGGAAGCTTTCAGGTGTTGTTCCAAATCCGCAGGATAAGAATGAAGCTGTGTTTTATTCCAGGTCTACACTGTTTAAGACCACTAATGCGGCCACTACGATCTTTGAGAGTGCCACCGGGTGGACCGGTAATGCCTGGTCCTGGGCCGATAATGCTGCTGCCTTTGACAGATTTGATTCAAGCCGCATTGCTTTTTTCTGCAACGATGTTGGAACAAAAATCACGACTACAGGTGGGGATTGGTTTCATGCAAACACAAATTCCGAGGCCGGAACCTGGTATCAGCAGGGCAAGGTTGAATGGTATGGAAGCTTATCCGGCGACTTTTATCCGGAAGAAGGCTCTGAAATTATGCTTGCATCGATTGGATTCTATTGGAGAACACAATTAATGCGTACCGAGAATCTGGGAAAGACATGGACCCTGGTTACTGAAGGAGTCGCAGATGAAAATAAGAATCTGTTCGTGGCATTTAATCCCGAGCACCCCAATGTAGTCTATGCAGGGAACAAGTATTCCACCGATGCGGGAAAGACCTTTACACCCTTCCCCTTTCCGGGAGGATACAGCGATTCCTATGTGGTTGGAATGTGCAATGCCTATCCGGATGTGATCTTTGCCCTGGATGACAAATGCACGGCGATTCTGCGTTCCTGTGATCAGGGTCAGCACTGGGAAGTATATGCCAAGCCGGGCTGGAGATTCAAATATTTTGATTCCTTACCAACCTTCGCTGCAGATCCGCATAATCCTGATAAAGTATATACACTGGACAGCACGCATGATCTGGCTTCGTATGATGGTGAGAAATGGACCGCTTTTAATGTGATGGATCATGTAGAAATGGACATCTCGTATGACTATATCAGAAATGTGGCTGTCGATCCCAATAATCCGGATATTATTTACGCCGGTATGTTTGCCTCCGGAGGTTCAACGGTGATGAGAACACTGGATGGAGGCGAAACCTGGGAGGATATCTCTTATAACCTTTCACGTATCGGTGGTGCACTTAAGGTAAATCCGCATACCGGTGAACTGTACAAGGGTTCACTGTTTGGAACCTGGATATTTCCGGCCCCCTACGAAAAGATTCCTTCCCCTGAAATAGAAGAAAACATATTCGGCATCATGATTGATCAGGATACCCTGGAATTAATGGCGGGCGACAGCCAGGTGCTTCACCTGGAGTTTACGATGTCCTGCCTGTCGAATATAGATTTAGTTTGGAGCTCAAGTGATACAAGCGTGGCTAAAGTAAGTGACTCGGGAGAAGTAACAGCGGTGGCTGCAGGGAATTGTATGATTACTGTAAAAAACGAATCAAAGGATATTTCGGCCGACTGTAAAATAATTGTTGAACCCAATCCAGTGGCAATCCGGTCCGGCATGAGTCCAAGCTTTAATGCCTTTACAGCTTCGAATAATCAATTGTTTGTTACTTTTCCGGATGAGGTAATGCTGTCGAATATGAAGCTGTATAATCTTTTGGGAGAGGTGGTGTTTGTGCAAACCTTTAATGGCCGATATGTCCGGCAAACGGAGATGGATATTTCTACCCTGTCGGACGGATTTTATATTCTTTCAATTGCCACAATTTCAGGCAGTGGTACACAAAAAATATTACTCAGCCGGTAATTCAGCCCTTATTTTTTAATTATTTTGAAAGCGCGTTTTTCCTTTTCAGATGAAATTGTAAGGATATAAACTCCAGAGCGGAGTGATCTTACATCCATCTGTTCGATACCATTTCCTTCATGCTGGCTTACCAGCAATTCTCTGCCAGATAAATCCACCAGGCTAATTTTCTGATTTGAATGTGTATCTGATGCAAATGCTACATGGATGAAGTCCGTGCCCGGATTTGGATAAACATTTACCTGAAGCTCTGACTTAATGGATTCGGTAGAATTTGCCAGGGTATTTATTTTACCCAGGAATACATCCACAGAATTATTGGAGCTTAACTCAAAAGGCGAAAATTCGATGGTTTTTGTGAATTCGCCGGAGGTATATATATAATTCCCAAAAGCAGCAACCCCGTTTATAATGGCTGAGCCGGCATCGTAAGAGGAAGCATAATAAGCGTCGATTGATTTTGCCCAGGTCACTTCCCCGCCTTCAGAAAAAGAATAGATATAGGCGTTTGAAAGATAAATAAACATACCAGCCGGGGGTGTTCCTGTTAATTCAGTTTCGTGGATGCTTACACTGGTAATATAATTGCCCACAATGTAAATATGATCCTCTGAAACGGATAAAGAATATGGCATCCCCGTAGCCTCAGAAATAACCTCATGTACCCAGTTTACATCCCCCGATTTTGTAAAGCTTGCCAGAAAACCATGCTCACCTTGATTATCAAGACTGTTGTCAGTATCAAAAACGGCATGATCTCTATAATATCCGGAAAGGTAAATCGCATGATCGTTCACAGCGATATGGCCGTTTTCTTCTTTAGAAATTCCTGTAACAGAAAGCCCCGATTCAATGACTTTTACCCAGTCGAAACTGCCGTCAGATGGTTCAAGCTGAGCAAGAAAAATGCTCGTAACTTCATCACAATCTACGGAGTAGCTTCCAAAAGCTGCATCAACGCTTGAGAAATAACCGGTAATATATATTTTCGTTCCATCACAGGCTATCCCGGTGGGATTATCAAAACTTAAGCCCCCTGCCTGAGTTAGCCAAACAACTGTTCCATCGGCCAAATATTTTACAACTAATATCTGGTTGTTAAGGTTTAAATTATCGGCACTTACAGTGAATGAACCAAATGTTGCTTCCCCGATATAATCGGCAGCCATATAAAAGGACCCCTCACTGTCGCTAACCACATCATAAGCGTTTACATCTAGATTACCGGTACCTGTTTTTATCCATTGTTTTTCACCCCCCGCATTTAACTTCAGAATAAATGCATCTCGCCATCCACTTTGAACAGGAGTAAATTCTTCATCTATAATGGTTTGTGTGTTGTAGTAATATCCAACCGCCACCACATTTCCGGATGGATCTGAAGTCAGCGACACCAATTCGTAAAGTCCGTTGTCGCTATCCACTATTTTTTTAGCCCAAAGAACATCTCCATTTGGATCATACTTGGCTAAATAGCTGAATCTTTCTTTAGCAGAACTCAATGTTACGGAGCCAAAGCTAATTTCAGTTTCACTTTGGCCCATCACAAAAACATTGCCCGACGGGTCGACACAAATATTATCCGAATGCTCTGTGTTTTCACTTAATCCTGTTCTTACCCATTCCCACGATTGGGCGCTGGTGGATAATACTGTCGTCAAAAGAAGGGGGATGAGTACAAAAATAATTTTCTTCATATTCATTCATCATGTTAATAATGAGGGAAAATAAGGCAATATATTTTTGTTTCTGTGACAAACTTGCAAGCGTTATATTTCCATTTGAATTCGCTGTTTTTTAAGCGCTATTCGTGATTTTCGGCAGGAACGCAAAGCTACAAGCTGAAGATGCAGCGAGAGGATTGATTATTCGGCATCTGCTGATTTTCCTTCGATACCGCGCCTTTTGTCGCCCGATGAATGGTTTTTTGGTGCACTTCTTCTGAAGGGGGTATAGGGCGAGGAGGCGGGGGTGT
>CAZRPW010000127.1:0-12802 GCA_964601975.1 uncultured Bacteroides sp. | reverse complement strand
TAATTTCTTTTCTTGGTGTCTTCTGTGATTTCTTTATGAAACAGTTTGTCAGAACTACCAATTTCCCTTTATCAAAAAAACATAGTATTCGAATACTCCTGAATGTTGTGACAACTTTAACTTCGTATATCCCATCAGTGTTTTCTAAAAACTTGAGAAATTTGATTGGTACTCTTTTCTCAAATCTTATTAAGTCAAGCACATATTCAATCTTCTCCTGGACCTTATTGTCTTGCTCCTTATAGAAATCAAGGAAGTAATTCTTATAAACAATGACACGTCGTTCCACTATGCAAAGTTAACTAATTAGTTTACTTAATGCAATGTTTGAATATGATTTTCATTAAGATTAAAATGCTATTGCACCTAAAACCAAAATAATACTATCCTCTTTTCAGCTGGTGGTTATTAAGGTGAATAGAACATATAAGTCTACCGCCAATGGGAGTATATGATATATATGTGGGGGTGATATGTGGTGATTGGCGGTATAATGTTACAATTTAAGGTGATTGGCGGTGTTAGGCTCTGATATGGGCGTGCTATGTGGTGATTGGAGGTGTTAGGCTCTGATATGGGTGTGTTATGTGGTGATTGGCGGTGCTTGTTATTGCTGTTAGATTGAGGGGCTTGGCATTGCTTCGCCAGGTCACTCCCAGGGTTTTGTGTCTTGAGGGTGCAGTAAAGTCATGCCATACAATGAGGTGCGTCGAAACACGAGGTCTTGTCCGGCCCGGTTATATGGCAGGACGGCAGATATCCTTGACAGGATACCTTGACTTCGGTATTCTCCTAGTAGGGTTGCAAAGGTATTACTGATTGAATTGTGGGGTGCAACCGGTACTTGCATTTCATGGCATTTGATTTTCAAGTTATGAAAAATATGTGAGGTGACAAGCGGCGTTTTTTGCCTTATTATTTACCCTCTGTCTTCAAACTGATCCTGCCACTCTTTAAGCCTTTGCCATTGACGGATAGCTCTATCTCCCCTACTTCGTTAGTGGATTGGACCAGAACAACCAGTTTGCCACTGAATAATTTCAAGGTTGGTTTATGAAAAAGCTCCAGTGAGGTCGGATCACCATTGCAGGCAGCCCGGTATTCCCCCTTGCCTTTCACCTCAAATTTCAGCTGATTTGAGGCGGTGGGACAAACATTTCCTTTCCTGTCAACTACCGATACCGTTACAAAGGCCATATCCTTTCCATCTGCATTTAATTCGGCCCGGTCTGTTTCCAAAACAATCCTGTATGCTTTGCCGGCAGTACGGATTTCTTTTTCTGCAGCCGGATCTCCATTTTCATCATAGGCCACCACACGGATTGAACCCGGCTCATACTTCACATCCATCCACATCAGGCGGTACCTGTTTTGAGCTGTCCCTGAATGTTTCTTCTGAATCCCCATACTCTTCCCATTCACAAACAACTCGGCACTGTTGTAACTGGTATAGACAAAGACAGGGGTTGTCTCCCCTTCTCTTCCTTCCCAGTTCCAGTGAGGCAGCATATGCAGGGTTTCATCTTTGGTATTCCAACGCGAACGATAGAGGTAAAAGCGGTCCTTGGGTAAACCTGCCAGGTCATTAATACCAAAATATGAACTGCGCGAAGGCCACATCTCATCATAGGGAGTGGGCTCCCCCAGGTAATCGAAACCAGTCCACACAAACTCACCGATAACCCAGTCCTTATCATCCTGCCAGATGAAATCATCATCCGGAAGATTCGACCACCTGCAACACTCCAGGTCATAGGATGAACACTGGTAATCGTCGTACTGTTTCATTTTAGCCTGAACAATCGGAAACTTATACACTCCCCGAGAGCTGAGGGTGGAAGCAGTTTCAGACCCCAGGATGAAGCCCTGGGGGAAAGTCTCATATGCCTCCTCATACAAAGGAAGCCTGTAATTCAGACCGGGGATATCAAGGATGGATCCGAATCCTGATTCCATCACGGACCTGACCCGGTCCATTCCCACAGTTACCGGCCTGGTGGGATCCTCGCGGTGGAAAATCTCCTGCAGCCAAAGTGCACGTTTTGCCCCCTCATGCCCTTCCTGATCAGGCACTTCGTTCCCCGAACTCCACATCACAATGCAGGGATGATTGGTGGTGGCCCGCACCAGGTTTACCACATCCTTCTCGGCATAAGCTTCGAAAAACTGGTTATAGCCGTTTTCCACCTTGGGCTTTGCCCACTCATCAAAGGCTTCTGCCAAAAACATAAATCCCATCTCATCACAGAGCTCCAATTGCTCCAGGGAGGGCATATTGTGGGAACTGCGAATGGCATCGCAACCCATATCCTTCAATATGGCAAGTTGCCGTCTCAGGGCCGACTTATTTACCGCCGCACCCAGGGGCCCCAGGTCGTGGTGAAGACAAACACCTTTAAATTTTCGCACTTGACCATTCAGGCTAAATCCTTCTTTGGAGTCATATTTAATTTCTCTTATTCCAAAAGAGGTGCTTAGTTCATCCTTCAGTACATCGCCCTTGAATAATTGCGATACCGCCTTATAAAGGTAAGGTGACTCGGGACTCCATAGCTTCGGATATGGAACTCCCAGGTCCTGTTCAAACTCATCCCCGTACATCTCTTTTGAACTGCCACTTACCAGGGTATCCCCATTTTCATCAAGAATATGAGTACACACATACAAATTTTCACCGGATACTTTGGTCCTGATCTTTACCTTGGCCAGATCTGTCGAGATAAAGGGGGTGGTAACAGTGGTACCCCAGTGTTGAATACATGATTCATTTTTGACAATGATCCGCACAGGGCGATAGAGCCCGGCACCCGGATACCAGCGCGATGAATTTTCCTGGTTGCTCAGTTTTACTGCCAGGGTGTTTTTCTCACCCGCCTGGACATACGCTGTGATGTCGAAATAAAAATAGCTGTAACCGTAACCCCACTCACCCACCTTTTTTCCATTCAGATAAACTTCGGGATGGCTCATGGCTCCTTCAAACTGGATGAGCACCTTTTTCCCGGGCTCATATGCAGGAAGGGTAAACTCATTTCTGTACCAACCCACTCCTGTATGAGGCAAAGCACCTGTCCTACCCGTTTTTTCGGTGGCGATCTCCTCTCCATTTTGTACAATGGCTACTACCTGCTTGTCAATCTCCTTGTCAAAAGGACCATAGATGGCCCAGTCGTGGGGAACTCGCACAAGCTCCCAGGAGGAATCATCAAAACCAGGAAGAAAGGCTCCTTCACTTTCGCCCTTTTGAAAGCGCCAGGACTCGTGCAACTCAAGCTCGGTTCGCACCTGGGAAAACGAAAGCTGTGTCAGCATTAAAAAAGCTAAGAGAATCGAAGTACACGCACTGGTTTTCATTTGTCAGTATTTTGAATTTTTAAATCATTCCTCCAGAAATCAAGGTGATAGGCCGGACCATCTGCATTCCATATCTTGGAAACGATATCCAAGTCCCCGTCGCCATCCACATCCCCCACCTGGGCATCGTGCCAACCCGGATTATCCACATGGATGACATAGCTTTCAAATTTCGGCTTTCTGCCCCCTTTATTGTACCATATTACCCCGCGTTCCTTCAATCCCAAGGGTTTCATGGCCACCAGCCCCTTGTCTTCCATATAGGTATCCGGGTCCTCCTGTTCCCCGGCAAATATATCGGGGTAACCATCCATATTAAAATCGGCCACAGCCAGGGAGTGAAAAGATCCTGTGCCATCCACATCACCTTTCTGTGTGGGAGGATCGGGCAACTGAATGGATTGCCACTTTTCTCCCCCGCCCTTGTTTTTTACCCAGTATACATGTCCTCCACCGGTATCACAGTGACTATATACAATATCCTGTGCTCCGTCTCCGTCCATGTCGGCAATCCAGGATCGGGTACTTCGACCGTAGGATGCATTTGGAACAGCGATAAAAGGCCAGCTGTGTTCTGTCCACTCCCCTGTTCCATCTCCTGGATTGGCAAACCAAAAGCCCGGGATCAAAACATCCAGATCGCCATCGCCATCCAGATCGCCATAACCCCGGGGTGCTGTTCCCCCATGATCGTGATGTCCCGAACTGATTACATTTTCACGAAGTTCAGAAGAGGTATTGTACCAGGCCAGTTTGTTTCCATCATAAATCAGGATATCCGCTTCTCCATTCTTGTCCATATCAACCGTGGCAGCATCATGCCCCCCTGCCTTGATCAACCGGGAACCCCATGGAGTATCGGGATCTTGTTCGAGCATTCCCGGATTCCTGAACCAGATGCCGTTAAATACCACATCCATCCATCCATCTTTATTCACATCAATGGCACACGTTCCCAGGGTGTTGGAAAGGTTCTCACCCGATCCCATCAAATGCTGGATCCAGAGCGAATCGTTTAAACGCTCATACCAGTATGCCGATTTTGTATTCCGCCTGGAGATGGCCACATCGAGGTCTCCGTCCCCGTCAAAATCAGCCAGTGCAGGTCCACCGGTTCCCCATGATGATCCCGGAAGTACCGGATCCACAGAAAAATGGGTCCAACCCGGCATGATAAGCTCCTGCCCGGAAAGAGCGCTGCAAATCAACAGGGAGGGTACAATCCACCATAAAATTTTGCTGTGCTTCAAGTCAAACTTCATCATAACTTGTGTTTTTCAATTCAAAAGAGATTAAAAATAAGTTTTTGATCTTGATTAATAAGTCATTTACTTTGAATGATTGATTTAAGACAAGGTTAGAATTAAACGATATGAAGCTTTTGCTAAAGGTAATCAGATACTGTTTACGAGGAAAAATAATTAGATCTCTATGGGTTTTAAGCATCTTGCTTTTACCTCAAATATCCAGGGCACAGGTAGTTGGCCTGGACAACTGGTATAACCGCGAAACCCATCACACAACAGGTTTACCTTTTCATTATCTGTGGACTGACCAGGATATGAGTGGTTATTCTCAATGGGGAGAACTATTTATTAAGCATGGCGCTTCAATTACTACGATCGAAAATGAAGCAAATTCCAAAAATTTAGCAAGCCTGGATATTTATATAATTGTTGACCCGGACACTACAACAGAATCTGAATCGCCCAACTACATTCAGGCTGCCGACAGAAAAGCCATCCAAAAATGGGTAAAAAAAGGCGGCATACTGGTGCTCATGTCGAACGATGGTCCCAATTGTGAATTTACGCATTTAAATCTTCTGGCTGAAGAGTTTGGAATCCATTTTAACCATGTAAGCCTGAATCCGGTAAAAAACAGAGAATGGGATATGGGCGCTTTTACATCCTTCACACAACATCCAATCTTTGAAGGTGTTTCAAAGATTTACATGAAGGAAATTTCCTCCCTAAGATTGGAAGATCCGGCAGAAATTATCCTGAGCGAAGATGGGAATGCATTTATGGCAGAAGTTGAATTTGGGAAAGGGATGGTCCTGGCCATTGGTGATCCCTGGATCTACAATGAGTACATCGACCACAAATTATTACCTGCCGATTTTGACAATTATAAAGCAGCAGAAAACCTTACACTCTATTTGATCCATAAATCAGGACATTAATAAAAACGGGGCACCGATCATTCAACACTGGTCTTCAAACCACTCACTCAGCTCAAAGGCCCTGAGCCAAACTCCTTTTAAAACCATTCGTTACTTAAGAATTCCAGGCCCGATAAAACGTTCAAATTTCGCAGGATTTCCCTGATCATCCCCTGTCAGCAAATAGAAGAACAGACCACAATCCGAAATATCTGCAACGCGACCACTATGGGCTTCAAGCCTTTCGTACATCCACCTTACATCCGGGTCTGCATGATCTCTCATCCAGTACCAGACCGTGAAATCGGAACCTGAATTCCAAAGGTTCTGAGGATTGGTTTTATCGTTTTGATCCTGTATTTTCATATATTGAATACGGTGACCGGCAAGTTCGAAGAGCTCATCCAGGTTATGATGCCACTCCCTTCTCTTTTCATTCTCATTGAAGCCACTGTGAGAGATTATTAGAAGATGGTAAAGAGAAGCGGTATCTCCCATTTCTATAACTTCGCTTACTGCCTGGTACAGGAACTCGGTCAAACCGGCATGGAGAAAATAGAGTGGATCTGATGCGGTGGACCGGGCAATCTCTTTTGCAAGGTGAGTGCGGGCCTCACTAAGCTGGGTAGTAATATCAAAAAAACGATCCGGATGAAAGTCCCAGCGCTCGATGGCGCCATCCGCAGAGATTTTCACCTGGTTCTCTTGATCCGGACCCGAAGGTGCATCAATGAAATTATTATAGGAGAAATGGACCACCTTATCCTGAAGCCCCAGCTTTGCCACGATGGCACAGGAAGCTGCTACCGCTCCCCAGTCGTCGGGATCTCCAGTGGGCCATTTATAGGCAAAATCAGGGGCACTATTACCGTCAAAACTTACTGCAATCCGCTCACCATTGTAGTTTTCTGCCTGGGGAAAAAGGTGAAGCAGAGGTAATAATAACAGGACCACCAGGAATGAAAGGCGAAATCTCATATTCTCATTCGTTTTAGTTCAGTCTGTACCCATTAGTGTGTTTCGATCCTGAATGAAATTGCATGTTTCAGGTCGGGTATCTCCTGCAGGTGAATTACCAGACCGGCATCGCCCATTTCCCAGCTGAGCTCCTGCGCTGAACCCAGCAGGCTCACCGATTTAATACCTTGTTTATCAATGCCGTTAGAAGCATTCAAGGATCGTATCACAAGGTCCTTGCTTTTGGGCAAATCCAGGCAGATTGCATATAGCAAATCGCCATTTCGTGTGAAGCGGATATCCTCTGCAGTATTGTCTGCATTCGCCCGCTCACTCAGGTGACCCTCAATCACCTCGGTGGGACCTTCGCCAAAAAGTCTCCAGGGTCGGGTATCGTAAATGGCTTCACCATTAATCTTCAGCCACTCACCCATCTCCAGCAGTCGCTCCTGCACCGGCTCAGGAATCTCGCCCCGGGCAGTGGGTGTAACATTCAATAAGACGCAGCCATTCTTACTCACCACATCCACCAGGAAATCGATGAGCCTGTCGGTGGATTTATAGTCCGGCTCATCCACATTGCACCATGATCCCCAGTCCACCGAATCATCTGTAAGCCACGGAAACTCCTTCAGCTCACTCATACGCGCCCTTTCAAGGTCCAGCACACCAGCCCATGGTTTCAGGTCCTTAAACTTGTAGGTAACCACCACATCCCGGCCCCATTCCCGGGCCTGGTTATAGTAGTAACTCAAAAAATCGAGCCGGTAAGTGGAATCTATAATGTTCAGCTTATTGTCAAAATAAATAAGGTCGGGCTGGTACTTATCAATCACCTCGATGACCCGGGAGTGCCAGCGCACATTAAAATTTTGATCGGGCAGCAGCTCCGGATGGTCCTCAGCCATCCCCCATGCTTCGGGGGGGACAATGGGTCCATAAAGGTCTTTATTGGCAGGATCAGTAACACCCACTGTACTATCCCAGGTGGGATACCAGGCATAGAGCCACTGGTGATGAAAGGTGGTGATGAACTTCATATCCTGCTGCCTGATTGCCTTTTCCATGGCACCCACAATATCCTGCTTTGGCCCCATATCCATGGCATCAAACTCTGTGAGTTCGCTGTCCCACATGGCAAAGCCGTCGGCATGCTCTGTGACCGGACCGGCAAAACGGGCTCCGGCTGCCTTGAAAAGGGCAGCCCATTTATCTGCATCGAACTTTTCTGCAGTGAACATGGGGATGAAATCCTTGTACCCGAATTCGTCCAGCGTACCATAGGTCTCCTCGTGATACTTACGAATGGGGTGGCCGGGAACATACATCCAGTGTGAATACCATTCGGTCTTATGGGCTGGAACCGAGTAAGGACCCCAGTGGAAATAGATCCCGAATTTGGCATCCCGGAACCAATCGGGGACTTCCACCTGCTTCATGGACTCCCAGTCGGCTGTATAGATGGGCTCAGGGCTTTGATGACATGCATTATTCAGGGTAAGCGCCGTCAGAACGATCAAAAAGGAATAAAACTTTTTCATCACAGCAATCTGAGTCCTATGATTTAAGACGAAGGGTGCCCAGGGGACGAATTCTCAGGACATGTACAGATTCGTCTCCAAATACTCCCTGCATCAGGGATGAATACTCCCCTACCGCCTTGTTGGGCAGAAAAACCTGAATGGTTCCCGCAAACCCCCCACCGTGTACCCTGCAGGCACCGGCATCTATCTTTTTCAGGAAAATCTCGGTCAGCGCCAGACCAAGAGCCACTCCCTGTTCTTTCTGACTACTGGGAGATATAATATTTTGCAAACGTTTATAAGATGAGTTTCCCGACTCGGTAATCATCTGCAGGAATGATTTAAAATCATTGTTTTCAAGAGCCTTCACCTGATCCGCTACTCTCTGGTTATCGCCAAGAAAATGAAGCGCTCTCAACACAGCCCGGTCGCCCGTCTTCGATCGGAGCTCTTTGAGGTGGGCCATCAGATCCTCCTCCTCCAGCTCACGACAAACACTTGCATCCAATTCCCGGGCAACAGATTTCATCTCGGTGGGTACAGAAGCATAATCATCTGTCAGATCTGCATGTGTTCCCCCTGTATCCACAACGATCAGGGAATGATCCTGGGCATCAAAATCAAAATCAATTTTCCTGATCTGGGGGTCCTTTGGATCTTTAAAATCAATGGTTATCATTCCTCCCATGGCACATGCCACCTGGTCCATCAGTCCACAGGGCTTCCCAAAGAAATTATTCTCGGCATACTGTCCGGTCATGGCCAGGATCTCCGGCTTTATGGAATCATTGTTAAACAGGGAAGAAAATATATTTCCGATCAAAACCTCGATAGAAGCCGAGGAACTCAGTCCCGAGCCAGGCAGCACATCACTGGTAATGCAGGCATTAAATCCTCCCACCTGGTAACCCTGCTCTTTCAGCCGGGCAGCAATCCCCCTGATTAAAGAGGTAGTGGTTCCAAACTCCTGCTCATCAACCTCAAGCTTGTCGAGATCAACCACAAAGGAATTTTCATAGCCCACAGAGAACACCGTTACCTGGTTTGTACCAGAAACGGAAGCCACAGCAATGGAATCCAGGTTAATACTGCCGGCCAGTACCCGGCCATGATTATGATCCGTATGATTCCCTCCAATTTCGGTTCTGCCCGGAGTACTGAAATAATGCAATTCTTTCTCGCCGAACTTTTCCCGGTAAAAGGATGCAAGCTCACTGTACCTGTCTAATTGCTTATTTATTACACCATCTTCCTTACCGTACAGCGTGGAGAATATAGATTTAAATTGCAAAACTTCCTTTTTCATACTTCTGCATTTATTTATATTAGAATTATTGCCAGGGTTCATAGGCCTTAACAAGCTCAATCTCCTTTACAATTGAATCGGAAAGAACCGCCAAGTCCAACAGGTTGGTCCGGGCAAGCATCTGGGGTTTGTAATTGCTCCCTGATATATTTGAATATTCATTCCAATAAGACAGCGACTTATCCAGCTCGTTAAGGGCCTGTGCTTTCTCCTGGGAGATTCCCTCTAGCTTAAAAAGGCTAAGGTGAACAGCAGCTCTAATTTTGGATGAGTAATACTTTCCCAGCAGAGCCTGGGAACTGATATCCTGAAGAAGCGTTCTATATTCCGCCTGATTGAATCCGGGTTCGATGCTTTTGATGCTCAAAAGCGCATGCTCAGCAAATAGCTCCAGGGAGTCCGCTATTTCCAGTGGGCTTATACCCTCCTCCTGCGCCTCTCCTGCCAGGGTATTCACTGCAAATTCCATTGGGGTCAAAATTCCACTCCCCTCCAGTGTGGGATTATTCATAAAATCAAAAACATTCCTGAAACCTCCCAGTCTTGGACGGGCCATGCATCCCTCCACAGCCCAATGAGTGTCCCAATCCCTCCAGTGAAAACGGTTTACCATGGGGATAATCCCGGAGGCTGACTGCCAAACATCGTAAAGCCATCCTGCATCATCCAGGCCATACCTCTTCTCCATATGCTTTATGAAAAAATTACGATCCAGTCCCCGGTCATATCCAAGCCTTCCCCAGAGCATAAACCTGTACCAGTGCTTCTCCACCTCAAGCTCGCCCGACAATTCCGGTTCAAGGCTGATAAATTCCCGGGCCCACACATAGCCATCAGAACCAACATAGTAGCCAGCAGTATGTTCCGAAGGCAAATTCCCAAGAAAGTCCCGGACATAATCCGGATCGCCCCAGCGATGTACAAAAATATCATCATTTCGCAGATTCCACCAGGAGTCGAGCCCGTAGGATTCCATCTCTTCCATATGGCTGTCTGCAAAGGGAAGCTTTGTTGAAGAATAAAGCCGCGCCTTTGCATATTTGAAACTCACATCAAAAGGATCAGGATAGTCTTTCCAGTATTTCATAATCTGATCCATATCCGAGTGCCAAACCCGGTGAATAAAACGCACCTCCCTTCCGGGCTGCTGTGCTTTTGCATCCAGTATTCCCATCCCGTAACTTTCCCATAGCCACTGCTCCCGGTTATACCCCTCCCAATTGAGCGGCATATGCTCCCCGGCAGTAGCACCTATCCCCTTTACATCGGGATAGGTAAGCAGGAATTGCTCCACCGCCTTTCGATGATATTCGATGGTCACAGGGTTACTGATCTCGTAAGTTACGCCATATTTACCCTCCTCAAAGTGGCCCAGATTTATCTCGTAGGTCCTGTAATAGGGATCTACCGGCGGAGCCACAGAATTGGGACAAATGTTCCAGGTGATCCAGTATATATCAATCCCCAGATCTGCAGCACGCTTCATCACCTTCTGCCAGAAACGGATCTTATCATCCATACTGATTACAGCCACCCTCTCGAGATTCTCCATCACATTGGAGCTCACCAGTCCAGGATCACCCCATTCATTCTCCTCACCCACAGGCTGTAGGGTGGTTTTGTACACATCATCCAGGGCCATATCCGGGTATTCCTCCATCCGGATCATGGATGGGAAGGGATGTGGATTCCACAAACTCAATACATTGTAGCGGTTCAGGGCCATATGGCCCAGGTATTCATCCCAGAATTCCCAGCTCCACATCTCTGTAATATTCTTCTGGGCAGCATCACCTGTATCATCAAAACCAGGGGTTCGGGCATCCAATGGAATATTGAATTTAACACCCCGATTTTCAATGAATGGGCTTCCCGAACAGTCCTCAACCCTCCCATAAAGCTCAATTTGCTCAGCCACCTCCAGTCCGCCGTACATTAATCCCCTGGAACCGCCACCTCGAACCCGGATATTCTTTCCGCTTACAGCAATGGAATACTCCTGTTCCTCCAAGCCGACACTATCAAGGGTAAAACTCACTTTGTCGGAGCTAAGGTAAGATGCATTTCCACAGGCCTTTTCAATGTGCTCCATGGCAAACTGCACGCCAGGAAGCATCTTCTCGGGTATATTATTGTTTAGACGCTTGTCCTTACACGAAGAAAGCAGGACTGCCACAAACAAAACCAGGATTAGTTTATTGGCCGGATGAATCATGTTCATTAGTTTCAAAAAAATTGAGAGTTTTTTGAAACCCTATAATTCCAGAATCTTTACGTTCTTAAAACTTACAGCATCGCCATGGTCCTGAAGCAGGATGTGTCCGGTTTCTGCTTCGCCGAATGCCGGCCAGTCCTTGTACTTGCTGTAGGCTACCAGCGCTTTCCACATCTGGGTTCCACGCTCGTATTCCACAATCTTCACCCCGTTCAGGTGGTGACTGACCTTTGAACCACGTACCTCAATCCTGGCCCGGTTCCAGGAGTTAACTCCGTTGAAACGTACCGATCGCTCATCTTCGCCATAAATCAGGGCATCCCGTTGGATCAGATCATAAAGAGATCCCAGCGTGCGATTACCCGCAATCCCTTTTTTTGCATCGGGATGATTGATATCATCCAGGATCTGGAACTCGCAGCCAATGGCTGAACCTTCGCCGGTATTCAGATCAGGATCTACGAAATACTTGATCCCGCTGTTGGCTCCTTTAGTGATCATGAAATCCACCTCCAGTACAAAATCCTTATATTTTTTAATAGTAACGATGTCTCCTCCATTTGCAGATTCTCCACCATCACCCTTTTCCACGGAAAGAACACCGTTCTCAATATTCCATCCGGATGGGGGGAAAGCATCCAATTTGGCACCCCTCCATCCTTCGGTGCTTTTACCATCCCATAGAAGTTTCCAGCCTTCCTCCTTTTCCAGAGGAGTGAGTTCATTGCTCAGGTAACTTACCTCGGGCGAAAGTTTCACATCCGAAAGCATATATTTACCTGGCTCTTCGGTAATGATCCTAATATTTCTCCAGGCGATCTCTCTTCCATCCAGCGAAGCATCTCCTATAGCATGCACCTGCAGCGCAATGAATCCCTCCTTGCGCACATCATCCACCAGGTTGGCAAAGTTTACACCGTTTATATAAGTACGGATAGTTGACCCAACAGCTTCCACGCGGACCTTATTCCATTCCCCATGCTTATTGATCTTGGCCCTGGCCACCTCAAGATTATAGGACATAGGATACATCCATCCACGTGAGGCCTCCTCATAAATCCCACCGGCCCAGGGCCTGGTATCTGTATCGTCACACTCTACCTGGTAACCATTTACCCGCTCTGTTCCGTCTGGCTTCAGGGCAACACTCCTGAACTGAACACCCGAATTGAGTCCGCGGTCCATCTTCATCTCATACTCAAGGATGAAATCGCCATACACCTTTTTTGTAGCCATAAAGGTATTGGGAGTGCCACTCTTGGAAGTTCCGATCACCGCCCCAT
>CAZRPW010000126.1:4670-12814 GCA_964601975.1 uncultured Bacteroides sp. | reverse complement strand
TTCTCAAGAGCCATGTAGTCTCGCATTTTTGTAACTTGTTTGTCCCTTGGAATTCACTTTTAACCCAACAATTAAAATCATGAAATCCATCGAGAAAAATGGGGATATCAAAGCCCTCCCCACTTTATGGCCTTAGGATTAATGCTAATTGAATCAACCATGTCAAGCGTTAGCTTATCGTATCTGTACAGATTTGATGTGGTTGCAAGCGTATCCCTTGAAATTGCTAGGTAGTATTGCTGCCATGGGACTAAATAGCTGACATTTTCCTTGATCAATAGTGACAATTCTATGGGATTATTTAAAGTCAGGGTATATAATTTATTATTGATGTATGAAACCAGGGTTTCTCCTTCGGTGTGACCATCCTCCCAAAGCCTGAACAAGTTTTCAACCTCCATATCGCTTGATTCAAATGAATAAGACTGAACCACTTCTTCCAGGATCAGATCAAATACCTCTATCGAGGCTGGAGTTATAGCATCTCCCTTACAAAGTATGGCCAATCCTGAATGAACAGCTCCATCGAAGGGAATGTCCATTTCAACAAAGTCTATCGGTCTGACACCAATATTGAAACTATCTAACTTTAACAATGAGGAGGGTGATCTATTATCATAATAAAACTTCTCGATTATTGTGTCATTTGTAATTGATCCATCACTGAATACGTAGAGAAAGTCTCCTTCCTGATATACCTTACCTGCCTGTATATCCGTTTGTGCGATTTTCTCGATACTCTTGCTATATACATCAACAATTGCGATCCCCCCGGCTTTCTTTTCACCAAATGACACCACATAATACCCTCTGAGATAAGAAATACTACGAGGTTTTTCAATATCCAAAATCCCCTCTGTAGTAAAGTTGACTCTATCGACAAACTCAATGTAATTATCTTCCTGAAAGGTAATCATACCACCTGCTAATGAATGGATTCCATTTCCAAGTTGGTTTCCGTTTTGATGGGCATATAGATTTGGATATACCTTATTTACTTCAGGGGAATAATAGCTAATTGAGCGCTCGTGAACAATAGCAATTCCATTGCTAAATCCCTGGCAATATTCACCATCGAGAATATCTCGATATTCTGTTTTTTGTATTTCACAGGCTGTCATCAACAGAGAAAATAAAACAATTCCAAATACTGATTTTTTGATAAGTATCATTGCTGTTATTTTAAGATATAACCAATTGAAAATTGTAAATATAGTTTCTCGGCTATGCTGTTTGAATGGATCCCTGGCCGGAATTGTATCCCGCCATTAATATCGAAATTCCATTTCCCTTTAAAATTTCGTTGCAAGCCATATCCCATTCTTAAACCGGGGTTAGCCCTAACAGCGCTGTAGTAATTAACAGCCCATATTCCTTCTTCAAAATCCCATTGACAATTCCTCTTGGTATCTGGTAAATAACTAAGTCCCAGATACGGCGAGATAAGGAAATAATTGGCGGAAAAGTTATTTCCCGTCTGCCCCTTACTCATGCGTTTCCTCAGGTTATGGTAATACCTGTACCCAAGCTCAATTTCGAAGTTGACATCTGTTATATCAATAGATGAAAACGGTGGCCACCTATCGTAGATTAATAGATTAATACCTGCTCCAATAGAATGATGATCTGAGAATTTGTACTCAATATTAGTACCTAAACCATACTTGAATAAAAAACGCTGCTCATGCATAAAACCATCCACGAAATAGACCTTCCATGCCAAAGTGCGATCTTTGAATCTTCCATCCACTTTAAAACTAGTCCCATCCGCGAAATGCCTCAGCGTATCTGTCTGCCCAAATGACTGGACGGCGGTACACAAGCAAATTATAATTGCTATTCTAAGTCTAACTTTCATTCTCATACTAATATAGTTTTACTGTATTATAGCTTGCTGCTATTTCGATCATGCGATCTGTTTCCTCTGATCGATGAACCAGTTTCTCCTTAGATTTACGCCTGAAGGGGAACCGCCTGAATTTATCTCCCAACTCAATTTTCGCGTGCCTGGCTGTTAACTCATAATTGAACCGGTGTAAATCGTTAATCAAGACATTTATTTCACTATATGATGACGTAACTTTCAGATTATCCAGCCCTTCCCCTTGTTCGAAGTTTACGGTACCATTCTTGGATTTAATAATTGCACTACCATTGATATCCCCCAATGTGATATCAGAATTTGAAGCATCTATTTCCAGATTCCCGGAAAAACCATTCATATGCACATCACAAAGGTTAGCAAAGACATTAAGGCGACCTCGGACCTTATTTAGTAAAATATCCCCGTATTTATTATTGATATTTAAGTAACCAGTTATGTTGTACATCGAGCATGTACCATATTCATTATTAATGATAAGGTTTACATTTTCCGGAACGAATACCTGGTAATCAACATTCACCTTCGAATTGATTTTGTCAATCCCGGGTGGAAGAGAGAAGTAATTGCTGAAATTGACTTCTGAGGCAGTTTTGAGGAAATTATATCTGGCATACTCCAGCTCTTTTTGAGCAATATCCTGGCTCAGGTTATCAAAAGTAATGGTGACTTTCATCCATACCATGGGCTTGTCCCAACGATTGATCTTTACATTCGCCTTTTGTGAAGAAACATGGATTACTGTACGCTGATCCACATATGCTGAATCAGTATATTCCTTATAAAAAACTAAAGGAGTTGCACTCAGCACTTCGGGCAACGCGAAATGCATGCACCCTGCGAGTATCACTAAAGCATATATGTGCCTCCTAATCCACATAATCAATTAGTTGAGATTTCAGATTTCCGATTTGCTTTTCAATTCTTTCATTGACCTTGTTGATATCCTCATCGGTCGGATTGGCAAATATGGAATTCCTAACTTCTGATTTTTCCTTGCATAAATCCACAATTTCGGATCTCAATTCAATAAAACCTACCTCGTTGCATTTTGGTGGGTTTATCGAACAAATCCGGGATAAAAAAATCTCGACAGATTCTTCCTGACTTGCATAAAGTACTTCCTCGGATTCTTTCTTAAAAACATGCTGATAAATCAAAATTGATGCAACAAAGAGAACGATGGTAGCTGCAACTCTACTCGAGTATCTGTATAATTTTCGTGAACGAGGTTCTGGTTTGAAGGGTATAATATCCTTCTCCAATACAGACCAGAGATCCTTATGGGGAGTAGCGCCGGGAAGATTCTGAATCGCATTATTCAGCGCCTCCCTATGATGTTCACAGTAGAGTCCATCCGTTTTAATGTTGGATTCAATATGGCGCCAGAGGCGTTCTTTATTAGGATCAGAGCTATTCATAGTTTATCCGGATTATTGAAATCCACCAGCCTTTTCTGCAGGTTCTTTTTTGCGTAATAAAGCTGAGACTTTGAAGTTCCTTCGGAAATACGCAGCATCTTCGCTACTTCTTTATGTGTATATCCTTCAATTTCTATGAGTGTAAACACCATCCGATATCCGTCGGGAAGGTCCATGATTGCTTTTTCGAGATAATCCCCTGAAAGATCATCGGGCCAAATCACAGGTTCATTATATGATCCATTCTGACCAGATTCGAACTTGAATTGCTTTTTCTTCCGCAGCGCTTCTCTAATAAGTATTGTTTTAATCCAGGCCCCCAGCGTGCTCCTGAACTGAAACTGATGAAGACTATTAAAAACCTGGATAAACGTATCCTGAACCACATCATAAGCGCTGTCTTCCTCTCCTACTATCCTTAAAGCTGTACTAAACATAGCCTTATAGTATGCTTCAAATAACTCCTTCTGGGCGATTCTGTCATTCTTAAGACACTTGGAAACTATATGTTTATCGCTGGAGTGAGTGGACATTATTACATATTCTGTATTAAAGAGGAAATTTCAATGCTGATGGTTGTAGCGAGCCGAAATAAATTACAAACTGCAAATTATATTAAAATTTAAGAAGCCGAGAAAACTGGCTTTGAGTATATTTGACATATCCAAATGTGCCCCAATGAGAAAAAAGACTTCCCTCCTTTTATGGCTATGGCTATTCCCTGCACCCATCCTTTTCGCTTTATCAGATTCCACGCAGCAGGATAATCCGCTTGATCGAACCGGACTTACGGTGTACAAAAGTGAAAAGCTCCAACCCAGCTTCCAGGCCCTGTCGGAATACAATCATCCCAGAACCTGGGACCAGGGCTTAAAACTGTGTGCCCTGGAACAACGGAAGATCCTGGAGGCTGACCAGGCTATTGAGATCCTGGCCTATTTTCAAAGGGAGTACTATGATTTGATTCAGCTTTACTCCAGTGAAAGCCTCCCGGAAAATGTACAGAGCCGGTTTCATGGTTTCTTGTTTGAATTATATGCAGGAAGAGTAGAAAAGGGAGCGTCGTTCAACAATCCAAACGTGGATATGGGCAATGAGGAACTCAGCCATCGTATTCGTCTGCTGGCTGCCTATGCTCGAAACGATTACCTGGCGGTAGTGCATCACCTCGAAGAGTTCCTGGCCTATGATCCGGAAAGCTTTCCGGCACTTTCGCTCAAAGGGGAAATCGCCTATGGAAAAATGAACAAGGAAGAATGTTTGCAGTGCTATTCAAAAATCATTGCTTCATCTGATGACTATGCCTATGGATACTTCATGAGAGGTCTTGCTCATTCACTTGAGGGCGGTCCGAAAGAAGCCATTGCTGACCTGGAAAAGGCGCTGGAGCTTTTCCCGGACAATGCTTTTGCCCATCAAAATTTGGGCTTTTTATACGGTGAAGAAAAACGTTTCGAAAAAGCCCTCGCTCACTTAAAAAGGTCGTTTAACATGGGCCTTGGAAATGCCGATGCAGCTTCAGCAATTGGTAGTATATTTAATGAAATGGGTGAGTCCGATAGCGCCCTGCACTACCATAAGCTTGCCCTGGATATGAATCCCGAGGATCCGGAATTGAATCGATACCTGGCGGACTTCTATTACTGGAGGGGTGAGTATTCCACGGCCATTTATATTTACAATAAAATCCTCGCCCGAGATCCAGACTATAGTCAGGCCCTGAGTTCCAGGGGGAATGCTTTTATGCATTTGGCCAAGTATAAACAGGCCATTTCAGATTTCGAACGGGTAAGTAAGTTAGAACCCGGGAACGCGGATGCTCGTTATAAGATTGGTTATTGCTACATGGACTTGGGCGACAATGTGAAAGCCCGGGAGTTTTTGGAAAAGGCGCTGGCCATCGATTCAACTGTTCAAACTCTGCTTACCAATCTGGCCTGGGTATGTTACCTGTTAGACGATTTTGATAATTGCCTTGAATACTCCAGCAAAGCTTTAGAAACAGAAGATTTAACTCCAATTACCTTATTTAACCATGCTCTGTATCTTCTGCGTGTAGGAGAAGAGGAGGAGTCCTATGCGCTTTACCGTAAAATTCTGGCAGATCATCCAAATCCAGATTCAGATCTCCCGGGTGCTGCAATGGACTTACAAGATCTGATCGACCGGGGCATTATGAAAAAGCAGGCACGTTACGTGTTGCAAAAAATCATGAAACTGGATTGATTATTTTTCGTATCCTCATAGGTACCCCAAAGCAATAAGCACATGTTTCGCCTAAAAATCATACTTCTGCTGTTTTTGTTTTCTGCCTGTTTGACAGCTCAGGAAATTGACAGCCTGGTTTATTTCGAAGATTTAAATTTCAGTTCCATATTTGAAGAAATGGTTTTTAGCCGTTTGGAGGAAGGGCAGGAAACCCATCTGGAAGATATTTACCTCGCGCTGAGTGTGGCTTCAGAAAACGAAGCCGCCCGCTACAAATCTCAACTGAGGAAGCTTGAAAATTCCCTGAAGGAAAAGGGAATTATGGAAAAAAAAGCCAAAAAACAGGTAAAGACCATCTACGAAGATGTTCATGGATCGCTGATGGTTAAATATGATAATGAGGCTTACCTGCCGGACCTGTTTAAAAACGGAAAATTCAATTGTGTTACCGGATCCATGGTATATGCCCTGATTTTCGCTGAGTTTAATATCCCATACAGCATACAAAAGGGAATGAACCACGTGAACCTTGTAGCCTATCCCGAAACGTTTACCATATTGGTGGAAAGCACAGATGCGGTAGAAGGAACAAAAAGCATGACAAGAGCAGATAAGCAATCATATGTTGATAACCTGAGCCGTGGAAAACTGATAAGCCAGGACGAGCGTACGCAGAGCAATATGACTTCCCTGTTCTACCAGTATGCGTTTGAAGAAAGCCAGATAGATGAACGAGAATTGGCCTCTTATCAATACTTTAACAGGGGGCTCTTCCATACACAGAATATGGATTACGAACTGGCTTTTAACGACTTTGAGAAGGCTTTTTATCTTAAGCCCGGCAAGGAACTGGCCGGCTTAATGCTGCAGACAGGGGCCGTGACGATCCAGATGTCTGATTACCGCAAGCAGGAACATCTGGACCTGCTTATCAAGCTTAGCCGATATTCCAAATACGGGATTAGTGAAGATATGATATTAGCCGAGTTTGCCCGGATCACAGAAAAAGTTTTCCTCGATCGGAATAACCTGGAGGCATACAACCGGGCACATGAAACCCTGGTAACCAAACTCAAAAGCGAAAAACTGGTTAAGAAAATTTCACTCATGTATTTTGGAACGATCGTTAATGATTTGCTGCAGGAAGGAAAAGTGAATGCTACCCTACCCTACATGGAAAAGATGTATGCACTCGATCCAGAAGATAAGCAGATCCAGAATCTGATCCAGGAAGTTCTGGTTGATAGGCTTTCCAATTCCCTGATAAGCCCTCCTGAGCAACTGGCCATGCTTGATCAATACAGGGAGAGCATGCCTATGGTTTATAAGATGCACTTCATGCAGCTTATAGACCTGAGTGTATTATTAGGGAATGCAGTGTACTGGTTCGATCGGGGTGAGCCCGTAAAAGGAAGTAGTTTTTTAGTCCGCTTCGAGGAAGACCACACTGCCATTGAGGACCTTTCAAGGATCCATGCCGAGATTGAATCGGCTTATGAATCGGCTGCCTATTTTTGTTATGAACGGGGGTATTTGAGGCAGACCAGGGAATATCTTGACCGGGGTCTGAAAATTCTTCCCAATTCTTATGCTTTAAAACGCCTTAAGTCTTCCATATAATCTAATCGGCTACCTGTTTTTGGCAGCTAACTGGTAACTGAATTCCTTAACCAGGGTATTTCCCAGTTTGGTAGGCAATTCAGCAAAAATCTCGATTTTCCTCATCAGAATAGTTCCGGGAGCCACATAAAACTCCAGGGTGGCCCTTCCGGCTTTGCTTTCAATGTAGGAACGATAGGCCGAATGATCCTCGAGCTCAATCTTGTAGAAGTATTTCACCTTACTACTTTTAACACTTGAGCTGATTTCGAGATATACGATATTTTCAAAAGCCAGTTTATCCGTTTTTTTGAAGCGGACCGTTGGATGGTTGCTTACTTTGGAACCATCCTCATTGTATTCCACCAATCCGGGCATGGGATCTCCGGCTCGAAAGGTGCATTCCGATAACACCTGACCATTCTTATAGTACTTCCTTGTCAGTCCATCTCTTCTGCCTTCCTTGAATCCGGTATGCTCAAAGACCTTCCCGTTTCGATAATACCAGATAGCTGCTCCGCTTTTTACACCATGTTCAAAACTTATCTTGGAATGAACCGTGCGTCCATCCTCATACAAATTCACCTTCACTCCGTTTACAAAGCCTTCCTCATCCACTGGATTAAGGCTGGATACCGAACCATCGTCCCTGAATTTCTTCACGATCTTCGGCTCATCTCCCGAGGATGATTTTTCATTTTTCTTTTCACTTTCGGAACAGGCGCTTGCTGTAAGAACTATCAGCAAGGCATACAGGGCGGCTCGGATTGGGTTCATTATGCTAGAGTTGGGGGTTAATACAGTCAAATATAATCATACGAACGTAATCTTATTGAGTTACATAATTTCACTATTCAAGCTCAGCCACCTGCTATATTTATATTAAACTGAAAAATTGAAAAAAAAAGCAGGATCATAATGCCGAAGCTTCAAATTAAACAGCTCAATTTGTTGTTTTAGAGATATTTCGTATATTTGAATGAGTTAGCATTCAAATAGTTAATTAAATGGCACATATGAATGACATATCACAC
>CAZRPW010000126.1:2034-4660 GCA_964601975.1 uncultured Bacteroides sp. | reverse complement strand
GATGGAAACCATTGGGAATTTCATTCAATCGCATCGCCTGAATCAAAATAAATCACAAAACCAGGTTGCGGCTGCCGCAGGAATAAGCCGTTCTACATTAAGCTTGCTGGAGAGGGGAGAAAAAGTAAGGATAGATAGTCTTATTCAAGTATTAAGAGTACTTGATTTGCTCTATATAATGGATGTATTTAAGGTTCAGGACCAGATCAGTCCAATCGAATATGCAAAGCTTAAGAAAAAGCAGAGAAAACAGGCTTCTCCCAGAAAAGACGGTAAAACTGACAAAGAAGATTTAGGATGGTAGATGTAGCTGAAGTTAAGATATGGGGCGAATTGGCCGGAGCCATTCGCTGGGATGAATCGGAGCATTTGGGATATTTTCAATACGACGCAAAATTTATTCAAAAGAACTGGGATTTATCCCCTGTCAAAATACCAATCTCTCAAGGTTCACGAATTTATAGTTTCCCTGAATTACGCTCAGAACGTAGCGAAACTGAAAGTGCCTTCAAGGGTTTGCCTGGATTGTTATCTGATGCTTTACCTGACAGGTATGGAAACAAGCTGATTAATACCTGGCTGGTTAAACAGGGAAGACCTGAAAACAGTATGAATCCGGTAGAGAAATTGTGCTTTATCGGCACACGAGGAATGGGCGCCTTAGAATTTGAACCAGCACATCATAAAGCAGAAACAACAAGTATCGCATTGGAGCTGGACAGTTTACTTGAAGTTGCGAAAAAGATGCTCAATGAGCGGGAAGCCTTTCTAAACAGCTTGAAGAAGGATGAGGAGAAGGCAATGATGGAAATATTAAAAATAGGCACCTCAGCGGGTGGAGCACGTCCCAAAGCCGTCATTGCATATAATGTAAAAACCAAAGAAGTTAGATCCGGACAGGGAAATGTTCCCAGAGGTTTCGAACATTGGCTGCTAAAATTAGATGGAGTAAGTGGAGAACAGTTTGGTGAAAGTTCCGGCTGGGGTCGGGTCGAATATGCCTATTACCTGATGGCAATAGACAGTGAAATTGAAATGCGTGAATGTCAATTGTTAGAAGAACATGGAAGAGCACATTTTATGACTAAACGTTTTGACAGAGAAGGCAATATCAAGCATCATCTCCAGTCACTCTGTGGTTTGCAACACTATGATTTTAATGACATGTATGGATACAGCTACGAACAATTGTTTCAAACCATGCGCTTACTGCGATTGACCTATCCTGAAGCTGAGCAAATGTTTCGACGAATGGTATTTAATGTATTGGCAACCAACTACGATGATCACACAAAAAACTTTTCTTTTATTCTAAAAAAAGATGAGGCCTGGAAACTGGCCCCGGCCTATGACTTATGTTTTTCTTTCGACCCAAGCAATTATTGGGTAAACAAGCAAACCTTAAGTGTCAACGGAAAAAGACTCGGAATTACCAAAGATGATTTGCTTACAATAGCCAGAGATAACAATATCAAGAGGGGGAAGAAGATTATTGAAGACATTAATTCTGTAGTCAAGTCCTGGACTAAATATGCTAAAGAAGCTGAAGTAAGAGTTGACTTAAAAGAAAGAATCAGTAGTCATTTGAATACCTTCTGAAAAGGAAATATACATTGAGCGAAATCATTATATTGCCCGTACCATCAACCCCAACATTTAAATGAGCATCCCCTTCAAACAACAAATCTTGCTTTCCTTGTTCATTGGATTTTTTTCAAATGCAATTTCCCAGGCAAGCGATTCCATTATTACAGATGATCCCCGCCCGATTTTCAAAAATGGAGAGGCGCAGGTAGTTCCTGAATTTAGCGATAAAGACGACTGGATTAAAGAGGAACTATGGGTTGAATCAAGCTTTGATTCCGATGGTGATGGTAAGCTTGACCGAATGCATGTCTTTGTTACAAGACCCAGTCAAACCAGCTCAGGAAAACTGAAACTCCCGGTCATTTATATGTCTAGCCCATACTATGGGTTGAAATTGAAGGCACTGATTGGGGGATCTTCCAAAAAGTATTTTTGGGATGTAAAACATGAATTAGGAGAACCATCCAAAGCGCATAAGCATTCAAATATTAAAACACGGGAGAAAAGACCATTTATGGCACCCTCATTAGAAAGAACATGGATTCCAAGAGGCTACATCATGGTTTATTCATCCTCGCCCGGTACCGGACTATCCGACGGTGCCCCGACCATCGGCGGAGAAAATGAATCACTGGCTCCAAAAGCGGTGATTGATTGGCTATGCGGACGGGCAACCGGATATACAAGCCGGTATGAGAATGAAAAGGTAGACGCCTACTGGAGTAGCGGAAAAGTTGGAATGATAGGAACTTCTTACGATGGGACACTCTGCCTGGCAGCAGCCACAACCGGTGTTGAAGGTTTGGAAGCCATTATCCCCACCGCACCTGTTGCCTCATATTATAATTACTATCGATCAAATGGTCTTGTAAGATCACCCGGTGGGTACTTAGGTGAAGATGTGGATGTTTTATATGATTTTATTAATAGCGGAGATGTATTAAAACGTGCATCCAATAATGAAAATATAAGAGATGAAATACTCGTAAAAAATCAAGACAGAATCACGGGCGATTACAATGATTTTTGGGAAAGCCGC
>CAZRPW010000126.1:0-1934 GCA_964601975.1 uncultured Bacteroides sp. | reverse complement strand
AAAGCCGCAAAGGAGAAAGGTTTACCCACACAGCTCTATTATCACCAGGGAGGGCATGGTGGCCAACCTCCCCTTTCAATGATGAACCGATGGTTTACAAGATACTTGCATGGGCTTGAAAACGGGGTTGAAAATGACCCTCCGGTTCGGATTGTTCGTGAACGAGATAAATATCCAACTTCGTATGACGATTATCCAGCTACTGATGCATCGGATGTAACACTGTATCTTAAAAATGATGAAGCCGAAAAAGGGCAGTTGTGCACAGAAAAACCTGAAAACCAAAATAATAAAACTCTTGTAGATGATTACGCTATTAAAGGAGAAGACCTTCTCAAAGAAAAAAATGCAGCACACCGCCTACTGTTTGTAACACCTGTACTAGAAAAAGACATTCGACTATCAGGTGTTGCCCGTATTACGGTAAATCTTGCCTGCAATAAACCAGCTGCCAATCTTTCGGTCTGGCTGGTTTCTCTACCCTGGCAGAAAGGAAAAGGGAGTAAAATATATGATAATATAATTACCCGTGCCTGGGCCGATCCTCAAAATCACAGCTCCATTACCCATGGTGAAGCCCTTGTTCCGGGAGAATTTTACCAGGTCTCGTTTGAATTCATGCCGGATGATCAAATCATCCCCAAAGACCAACAAATCGGATTAATTATATTTTCAAGCGATAAAGAATTCACACTTTGGCCCGAGCCTGGTACCGAACTCACAATTGATCCGAACTCAACAAGCCTCACCCTACCCATTGTGGGTGGTAAAGCGGCATATGAAAACGCCGTAATAAAATAAAAAATGTTCTGATTATTTGAAACCAGGACTTTAGCCTATTACTTGAATTTATGTCTGCCCAATAATTCAGGAAATTGCCTGTCAACATCAAAAAAATTGCTTAGATGAATTGCAACAAATATGTGGCTCTTTTGGTTTTCTGTCTTTCATGAACCAGCCCATATTAGGTATCACAATAAGTCAGACATTTTTATTGATGGCTTAGAAAAAGTACGACTAAAAACGTACCAGTTTTACTTTCAATATCTTAGTTTTGCACCATGGGCCTAAATGCTGCATTGATAATCTCGGTAGTTGCTCAGTTTATCGCTTTTTTCATAACGGTGAGTCTGATCCCTAAAACAAAGTTCAGCATTGCCTGGATCAGTATTTCTATCGGCTTTCTGCTGATGGCGCTGCGAAGGTTGTTCGAGCTGGTGTTCCAGTATGGCCCGGATTCTGACGGAATCGCCACACTCAATAGTTGGGTGGCTGTGATAATTTCAGCATTCATGCTAATATCCTCTATATACATCCGGAAGATTTTTAAAGTACTGAATCGAATTCATCAATTACGTAAAGAAAATGAAGCAAAAATGCTATCGGCTGTAATAAATACTGAAGAAAAGGAACGCAAACACTTTTCAAAGGAGTTGCATGATGGCCTGGGGCCCCTGCTTTCTTCAGCAAAGATGACGCTTTCAGCCATGGACAGATCCCGGATGCAAACGCAGGACCAAAATATGCTCAATAAAGCTGAAAATATGGTTGAATGCGCCATTACCACCATCAGGGAGATTTCAAATCATCTCACCCCCAGTGTACTGGAGCGTTACGGGCTGAAGAAAGCTGTTGAGACTTTTGTGCGCAATACAGACCTGAAGGATTCCATAGATTTATCCATTGAAAGTAACATTGCAAAAAAAAGATATAATCTGAACCTTGAGGTTATACTGTACCGCATCTGCTGCGAGCTCATAAACAATACATTGAAACATGCAAGCGCCAGCAGGATTACTTTGCATCTTCTCGACAGAAGTGATGTACTCGAACTTTTATACAACGACAATGGCATTGGTTTTGAGAAAATGGATGAAACCCATGGAATGGGATTAAATAATATTAGATCAAGGGTCAAGTCGCTGAAAGGTACA
>CAZRPW010000125.1:11095-12836 GCA_964601975.1 uncultured Bacteroides sp. | reverse complement strand
TTACCCATTTACCCATTTACCATTTACCATTTACCATTTACCATTTACCATTTACCATTTACTATTTACCATACATATCTATGAACTTCTGATCCAGCTCCTCCGAATCCTTGTACTTCACCCTTAGTTCGGCAAGCTTCTCCTTCAGTTCAGCAACAACTCCGGCATACTCCGGATTGTCATATTCGTTCTTCATTTCCTGGGGATCCTTTTTACGATCGTAGAGTTCCCATTCATCCACATCATAATAGAAATGAGCCAGTTTATACTCTGTGGTCACAACACCGTAGTGCCGCTTTACCATGTGCACTGCAGGATATTCATAGTAGTGATAATAGACTGCATCCCGGTCCCATGCATCATCATCCCCTTTCAGCAGAGGTACGATGCTCTCACCCTGCATATCAGAAGGAGCTTCAATGCCTGCAGCATCCAGGAAAGTCTGTGCGAAATCCAGGTTCTGTACCATTTCATTGTTCACACTTCCGGGAGTGGTAACACCTGGCCAGCGCACAAGCAGGGGAGTCTTGAAGGACTCGTCATAAATAAACCGCTTGTCGAACCAGCCGTGTTCTCCCAGGTAGAATCCCTGGTCGGAGGTATATACCACAATTGTATTCTGGTCCAGACCGGTCTCATCCAGGTAGTCGAGCAGTGTTCCCACACTCTCATCCACAGCCGCAATACTTCCCAGGTAATCCTGCATGTAGCGCTGGTACTTCCACCTCATCTGATCCTCCTTCGACATGGTAGGATAACGTTTTTTAAAATCTTCGTTGATGGGATCATAAACCTCGTTCCAGGAAGCCAGCTGCTCCTCGGTGAAACGATCATACTTATGTTGCATAGCCCTCTTATCCCAATCAGAAGACGGCTCAATCCCCAGTTCATCCAGCACCTCCGGTCTGAGCTTTGAGTCACCTGACCAGTTCTGGTGTGTCAGAATATTCATCTCAGCCTCCCTCGCCGCAGATCCGCGTCCTTCATAATCGTCAAACAATGTGGGTGGCTCGGGAAAAGTCTTTTTTGTAAACTCGCGATAGTGTCGGGGTGCAGGAAGCCACTCCCTGTGCGGGGCCTTGTGCAGGTAAAAAAGGAGGAAGGGTTTATCTGGATCCCTGCGGTTTTGCATCCAGTCCATCGTCATATCCGTAATAATGTCGGTTGTATAACCTTCCACCTGGATTCTCCCTTCGTTAGTTTCAAAATCCGGATTATAGTAATTCCCCTGTCCGGGCAGAATTTTAAACTCATCCAGCCCCTTGGGATTGTTCCCAAAATGGAGTTTCCCAAACATGGCAGTCTGGTATCCCGCCTCCTGGAAAATCTGGGGGAAGGTCACCTGGGTGGTATCGAAAGGAAAACGATTATCGATTTTCCCATTGATGTGGCTGTGCTTACCTGTAAGGATAACCGCCCTGGAAGGGGCACAGATGGAGTTGGTCACGCAGGCATTGTTGAAGAGCATTCCCTCCTTCGCAATACGGTCAATATTGGGGGTCTCCGTCAGCTTATCACTGTAAGCAGAAATGGCCTGGTAGGCATGATCGTCCGACATTATGAAAATAATGTTGGGCGGAGACATTTTTTCAGACTTACTGGCACATCCCAGCATAAAAAGTGCAAGAAGGAGTAACGAATAGATTGGTTTCATAATAATGGTAATTGGTTATTGGTTATTGGTTATTGGTTATTGGTTAATAGCAAATGGTAATTGGTTATTGGTTGCCATTTACTATTT
>CAZRPW010000125.1:0-10995 GCA_964601975.1 uncultured Bacteroides sp. | reverse complement strand
GATAATTACAGACATCCCATCTCATCCAAAGCTTATGTGATTCTCCGGGTTGAAGGTTCACATATGCCGAATGATGTTCAAGCTCAAGCAAATCTTCCTTTCCTCCCGGGCTGAGAGACTTATAAACTTCCACAAATCCCTGTTCCGGATGGATCTGTTCCCGCTCCAAATATTCAAAGGACATTACCAGCATGCTTTGCTTTTGAACCGCTACAATCTTTCCCTGGTCGGGGTGAAGAAAAGCCTTGGCAAAGCTCCTCTTTGTTCCGGATTCGGTGGTCTGACTAACAAAGGTAAAAGCACTTTCCACAATTACACCATTCAGCACGCCTGTTTTTCCTGATTTATCCCCTGATATCTTCAGAATCCCATTTTCACATCCGGGCACAAAAAAAATGGTATTTGCTTCAAACCTGGCATTCGACCAGATATCCCTGGCAACAGGCTTTTCAGAAGTATTGGTAATGCTTACCTCTATTTCCAGACTCGAGCCCCTGAGTGTATATCTTTTTTTCAGAGATATCCCACTCACCGGACTCGGCGGACCCTCCATGGTCAGGGAAACAGGGCTTTGTTCAAGTACTCTGAATGTGGAATATTCCAGGTAGGGATCGGGTGGCCAGGCTGCACCCGCATTCTTCCTTTCCAAATTTAAGTCCTGCCGGGTCCACCACTCGGACTGGGGACCGGTCCAGATAATGTGTCCTTGATAGGCTTTCCACCCTGCTTCCGGGGATGCTTCAATACGCTCCTGGGGAGCTTCATTCCACAACGCCGAATCCGATTTCAGGATATTTACGCCATCCTTCCCTGACAGAAAAACCAGTCTTCCACCCACCCCGGGAAGAAAACCCGCCTTCAGGGTATCATTCTCAAGAAAAATAATTGATGCTTTTTTGGTCGCCTCTCCCGAGTTACAAGACATCAGACATAAGCTTAGTGCAGTCAAAAAAATCAGTATCCTATTCATTACGAAGGTAAATGTAGCTATCACGAAAACCAGTTCAGTCGGGCATATTAATAAATATGTCTGATATTTTACTTGAAAATACCATACTTTATTGGAAAAATAAAGAACCTGGTCCACAAGTCATATCTTTACCTTTATGTATTCGGTTTAAACCGGGAAAAAATAAACACCCCTACGGAAAAAAAACAACTCATGACTGGCAAACCCATCAAATCCATCTCATTCTTATTCTTATCAATGTTGCTTTTCTCCTGCCAGCAAAACCCTGGCTCATGGAGTCTGGAATCTCCTGATCATCTGATTCGTATGGAGATTACCCTGAGTGGCCCTGAAGCCTCCGGCAAACTACAATACACTGTCAGCCGAATGATAGAAGGATCCATGACAGAAATCATGAATCCCTCTCCGCTGGGGATTGAAAGGGAGGATGCTTCTTTTGTTTCAGGACTGGAATTTGTATCTGCATCTTACCAGGAAGGGATAGAAGATCAATACACCCTGGTAAGTGGGAAGAAACTGGAGTGCTCCAGTACATATAACTGCCTTCTGCTAAACCTGAGAAACCAGGACAAGGTGAAACTTACCCTGGATTTAAGGGCTTACAACGGAGGTGTTGCCCTCAGGTACCATTTCCCCGGTGAAAGCGAAAACAACGTCAGAGTTAGTGCCGAACACACCGGCTTCAACTTCAAAGACGGGAAGTTCTGGGCTCATCCATATGATGCAATCACCAATTGGAGTCCTGGCTATGAGACTTACTACCAGGGTCCGGTAGCCGTTGGAACTGATGCACCCAAGGATAAAAATGGCTGGGCCTTCCCCATCCTTCTGGAATCGGCAAATACCTGGATGATGGTATCTGAAGCCGGCTTTGACGGATCCTATGGGGCTTCTCATCTTCAGCCGGATTGTGAAATGGGTGAATACAACATCAGATTTGCTGAAGCTGAGGAGGCAGAAGGTTATTATGAAAACACCTCGCATTCGACACTTCCCTGGAATACCGCCTGGAGGTTTATTGCCATTGGTGCAAGTCCGGCCAGTATCGTGGAGACTACCCTTCCCACCGATCTGTCGGCCCCCTGTGAGTTGGAAGATCTGTCCTGGATAAAGCCAGGTCGCTCATCGTGGAGCTGGTGGTCAGATAGTGATAGTCCCCGGGACTATGACCGTATGCTCCCCTTTATTGACCTGGCATCTGAAATGGGATGGGAATACCACCTTGTAGATGCAGGCTGGAACCTGATGAAAAACGGGAATTTAGAGGACCTTGTAAAATATGCTGACAGTAAAAACGTGAAACTGCTGGCCTGGTATAATTCAGGAGGAAAGCACAATGTGGTACAAGCGGAACCCCGCGATCTCATGGATAACTCAAAGATCAGGAGAAAAGAGTTTGAAAGAATAAGCAAGATGGGAATCAAGGGAATTAAAGTAGACTTTTTCCAGTCTGACAAGCAGGAAATTATCGCCCAGTATCCTGAAATTCTCAAGGATGCCGCCGAATTCGGACTTGTGGTAAATTGTCATGGTTGTACCTTACCCAAAGGATGGAGAAGAACCTGGCCCAACCTGCTCTCCATGGAGGCAGTAAGGGGAGGTGAGTGTTACCGCTTTGACAAAGACTTCCCTGAAAAAGCACCTTCTCATCTGACGATCGTACCGTTCACCCGAAATGCAGTGGGACCCTGTGATTACACACCTGGCGGATATAGCGACAACAAATTCCCCCATCTGTCTACTTTCGGATTTGAACTGGCGCTGCCCGTAGTAATTGAATCGGGAATCATGCACCACATGGACACTCCGGCTCAGACACTGGGACTCCCCTCCTATGCGGTGGATTTCCTGAAGGAGATTCCTGTAACATGGGACGACACTAAATATCTTGCCGGATATCCCGGAAAAGACGTGGTGATTGCACGTAAAAAAGGGGATCGCTGGTACATCGGTGCCATCAATGGAGAAAATCTGGCCAAGGACCTTTCAATAGACCTTTCAATAACCGGCGAAACACCTGATGAACTTACATTGATTGTGGATGGCAGTGGCCCCCGGGATCTTCAGTCTTCCACACTCAAAACAGAAGAAGGCCTGTTAACCATCAGTTTGCAGCCCTATGGCGGATTTGCAGGGAGCTGGTAGCTTTCCTTTTTCCATGTAAGAAATAGCGCTTCCATCTCCCTGACTTTATCGGGAAATTCGGCAGCGATGTTTTCCATCTCGGTGGGATCATTCTTCAAATTATATAGATCCCATGCCTGCCCCTTGCCTTCACGTACCAGTTTCCAGTCGCCCTGCCTGACGGCCTGTCCCCTGCGCCATTCCCAGAAGAGGGGTTTCTGACGATCCTCCGATTTCCCGGTGAAAGCAGGCAGCAGGCTCTCACCCTGCAAAGGGGTAATTTTCTCACCATTAAATTCCTCGGGGTATTCAGCACCTGTTAAGTCCACCAGGGTGGCCATCATATCAATGAAATGACCGGGGTACCTGCTGATGCTTCCTTGCTCAATTTTTCCGGGCCAGCAGGCAATAAGAGGGGTATTAATGCCACCCTCATAGCTGAAATTCTTATAGTACCTGAAAGGAGTATTAGCCACGTTGGCCCAGTTCTGACCCAGGGAAGACCAGAGGGTCATGCTCCCGATCTCACCGTAATCGTCTTCAATGTGAACCATCTCGGCAGAAGCCCCGTTGTCCGATACAAACATGATTAAAACATCATCCACCCTGCCTGTTTCAGCCAGGGCTTCAATCAGTAAGCCAATATTCTGGTCAAGCCGGTCGATCATAGCAGCATAGACCTCCATCTTCCTGATCTCCTCTTTTCTGATTTCCTCCGACAGGGTATCCCATAATGCATGTGTGGCCCCAGAAAGCCCGTAATTTTCATCAATCAGCCCCATCTCCAACTGCTTTTCATACCTGCTTTTGCGAATGGCAGCGTATCCTGCATCATACATTCCTTCATACTTTGCTATATCCTCAGGCCAGGCCATCAGTGGGTCATGAGGGGCCGTGTAGGCCATATAAAGGAAAAGAGGCCTATCATCATCCCTGTAAATCTCCAACCACTGTATGGCATATTTGGTAAAGTAATCGGTAGTGTAGAAATCTCTGGCTTCGGGCGTGTATGGAACATACATCAGGCTATCGATGCACCATGCCCTGTCGTTCTTCTTTCCATCCTTTCCCTTTCGGGCCGGAGCTCCCTCACCCGGTCTCTGAACACCTGGGTTAAAGTGGTTACAAGCCCCGTCTTTCAATCCGTAGTAGTGATCAAAGCCCCTGGTAACCGGATTTTCAAGTCCATGATGCTTACCTGACCAGAGGGTTATATATCCGGCCTCCCGCATGAGCTCTCCCAGGGTAAGGGAATTTCTTAGCGGACCTGTAAAGGTTTGGGCATAACCATTCTGGTGGGCGTAGACCCCGGTGAGCAGACAGGCCCTGGAGGGAAAGCACTTGGAAGTGTTATGAAACTGGGTAAAGCGGATTCCCGATTCGGCAAGCCTGTCGATATGAGGGGTATGGATCTCACTACCATAGCATCCCAGGTCTGACCAACCCATATCGTCCACACTGATGAGTACGATATTCGGCAGAGATGGTTCTTGTTTACATCCGTAGGGCAAGAGAATTAATGCAATCCCCAGGTAAAAGACCGGTAATTTCATAAAGCCAATTTATGAAATTTACCTGGCTGCTATAAGATTCCTAAAGATTATTTTTCCTCAATAGGGCCTCCAGAAAATAATAATCGGCATAGTTCAGAGGGACATCAATCTCCGATCCGCCGGGTTTATTCCCTGTCGAGTGGTCCAGGATAAATCCATAGTTATCGCCTTCTGCCGAACGGTAATTACTCCATATACTGGAGAGGATGCGGTCGGCTTCAGATTCATACATATCTCCCTTTTCGGAATAGGCACTCAGCTCATAAAGGGCAGAGGCAATAATAGCTGCGGCAGATACATCCCTCGGAACATCGGGGATTCCCGGATCATTGAAATCCCAGTAGGGAACCCCATCTTCTGGCAGATTGGGATGATTCAGCAAAAAGCCGGCAATATTTTCGGCCTGCTCAAGAAAGCGTTCATCCCTTGTAAAACGGTAACACATGGTATAGCCATAAAGACCCCAGGCCTGGCCGCGTGCCCAGGAGGACTCATCTGAATATCCCTGGTGGGTATTCCTCTGACGTACCTCGCCTGTAATCGTATCGTAATCTACTACATGAACCGTGCTGAAGTCATCCCTGAAATGATGTTGCAGGGTTGTCAGCGCATGGGATATGGCAATTTCACTGTAAATCGAGTCGCCGGTCTGTTCCGAGGCCCAGAACAATAGTTCCAGGTTCATCATGTTATCAATGATTACCGGGCATTGCCACACAGAATCATTGAAGTCCCAGGACCGTATACATCCCACACCCTCATAGTAACGTGAAATCAGTGTTTTTGCCGATTGAACAAGCACAGGTATATAGGCTTCATCCTGACTGATTCTTAGTGCATTCCCATAGCTACAAAACATGCGGAAACCCACATCATGGTTGGATGCATTGTACTGCTCTTTTTCAAGGGTGGCAGTATAGGCAATGGCTTTCTCCTTCCAGAGCTCCGCTCCACTCAACTCATACATATACCAAAGGGTTCCCGGAAAGAATCCACTGGTCCAGTCTCCACCCGTAACAACCCTGAGCGAACCAACTTCATTGATGGTACGGGGAACGACAAGCGAATCTCCCTGTGATTCTGAGATCAGTTTCCGTGTATTTTCTTCAAGCAGCAAGAGCTGATTCCCAATCAGGTCCGGATTAATAGCTACTGGTTTTTCTACCGGATTTCCACAGGAGAACAAAACTAAACTTACAAATACAGATAAAATAATTATTCTAAGTCGATTCATTGTACAAGGTCAAATTAAGCACTTTCAAGGATCATACGAACACCGCTGATTTCGGCTGCGAATATAGGAGCTAATGTCCAAACGGCCAAGTCAAAAGTACATTCCATCCTCCTTTTTTTCGTATGATCATAGATCTGATTCTACGCATCATTAGTCATTTCAGTCAGTAGAAATACGGCCACATAGAAATCGGGATCAATATCCCACCAAACACCAGCTCCGAATTTTTTATTAGTATTGTTTTTTATTAGTGACCTTTGAAATTAATAGTTCACTTTTTAAAATCTATTTATATAAAAAAGCGAAGCCTTATCAAAGGCTTAGATAAGAAGTTTAATTATTGATATACGATGTTATCTTTCTTCAGGAATAGAAAAAGTATTTCCGTGATAGTTTTCTTGCTTTATACAATGAGATATCCATTGATTCTGATATTGTTTGTGCTTTTTAGCTCATGCAATTCTCATCAGGCCGAGCTGCCCTGCAAAGCCTCCGACAGCTTTGGTTCTGCTTTGTGGATTGGAGATGGGAAATTACTACCGGAGTTCGACTCCATTTTTTATAAAGATGACCCGGCCCCCCTTTTCCGGAAAGAATTTCAGGTAGAGGCTGAAATCGAATCGGCCACCCTGTATATTACAGCAGCAGGTTACTATCAGGCCAGCTTAAACGGTAAAAGGATCGGTAAAGCCATACTTGATCCCGCATGGACCGACTACAGCAAGAGAATCTACTACTCGGAATATGATCTTAGCTCCATGATACAGAATGGCATAAACTGCATCGGGGTAACACTTGGAAACGGATTTTACAACCCTCTTCCCATGCGCATGTGGGGTGGGCTTAACCTGAGAGAAGCACTTCCAGTGGGCAATCCGGTTTTCATCGCAAAACTTGTCCTTACAATGAAGAACGGACAGCGCCTTGAAATTATAACCGACGAGTCCTGGAAATACACCCATGGTCCGCTCATCCGAAACAGCGTATACCTGGGCGAAGTATATGATGCCAGGAAAGAAATTCCAGGTTGGGATCGGCCTGACTTCAATGATAATGCATGGCAGCAAGTCTCATTGAGCAAAGGCCCGGGTGGTGTTCTTCAAAAATCCTTCTTCCCTCCTGTTCGGGCCACTGATATAAAGATACCGGTAAGTATCAGCTCACCAGGGGACGGAATTTACATGGTTGATATGGGAGTGAACTTCACCGGAGGGTACAATATTCAGCTGGAAGGTCAAAAAAGCGATACCATCACCTTTCGTTTCGGCGAACGAATCTATGACAATGGTCAGCTCAATCCAATGACCACTGTATGTGGCCAGATCAAACGCCCAGGGATGGGAGGACCCGGAGCCCCCGACATAGCATGGCAAAGCGACAGCTATATCATAGGAGACAGTGCCCGGGCCAGTTATAGTCCCAAGTTTACTTTTCACACCTACAGGTATATGGAGATTTCCGGTCTGGAAAGCAAGCCAGAGATTTCGGATATTCAGGGCATTGCTTTTAACACCCATGTGGAGAAGCGAAATAGTTTTACCTGCTCCTCCCCACTCATTAATGCAATCCAGGAAGCTACAGAAAGGACCTTCCTCTCGAACCTGATAAGCGTTCAGTCCGATTGTCCTGCCAGGGAAAAATTTGGCTATGGTGGTGATCTTAATGCCACCAGCGAATCGTTTATATACAATTTTGACATGCAGTCCTTTTACCGCAAAACGGTTTACGACTGGCTGGATGCCATGAACGACTCTCTTTTTGTGGATACAGCCCCCTTCGTTGGGATTGCTTACTGCGGATTAAGCTGGGAAAGTGCCTTCCTGACCACACAGTATTATCTATACCTGTATTATAAGGACATTGAAATCATCAGGGAATTTTACGAGGCCGACAAGCTCTGGATGGAAAAAGTCGCGAGAATTCACCCGAATGGAATCGTTGATAAGGGACTCAGTGATCATGAATCACTTCAACCGGTACCTGTGGAGTTAACCGGCACATGCCACTACCTGCAATGTGCACGTATTATGGAGGAATTCGCCCGGGCAATGGGAGATGAAAAGAGTGCGCTCCTATACCGCGATCTGGCCGAACAGTTAAAGGGTAAAATTTCTGCCATGTTCTGGGAGAAGCCGGTTGTGGGTAACATAAATCGACAAACCCTCTTCTCAACCCTTCTCTACCACGATATTATACCGGAAGATGAAAAAGAGGCAGCAGCAGATTCGCTGCTGATGGCCATGGAGAATGGACCATCGGGACATTTCTCAACCGGTATTTTCGGGACCAAATATGCGCTGGAAGCCCTTTCCGGAGCCGGACTTTCAAATCAGGTTTTTGAAATTGTGAACTCCACCTCCTTTCCCGGATGGGGATTTATGATGGACAGGGGAGCCACAAGCATATGGGAATCCTGGGAAGAGAGCGACAATACCTTTTCAAACTGCCATCCCATGTTCGGATCAGTTTCCGAGTGGTTCTACCGATACTTAGGAGGGATAAGACCCGATCCCGGCTATCCGGGTTTTTCAAAGTTTCAGCTTTCACCCTGTGTACCGGAAAATCTGAATGAGGTACATTGCTCCTACATTTCGCCTTTTGGAGAGGTTAAATCCAGCTGGAGGAAGGAAGGTAAAGATCAGATAATCTTTGATTTCACCATTCCCGAGAATAGTACCGCTATGGTGAAACTTCAGGCTGAAAATCTGGAACAACTTACAATTACTGATATACGTACAGGTAAAATAATACCTTCTGAACAGGCTGGCACTTACCCGGGTGAACTGGAACTGGAAGCTGGCAGTTACCAGCTGTCAGCCACCTATAAACAATTAATAAATTCACAATGAAAGCAGCACACTTTTTTGGCCTTATCATGCTGATTGGGATATCCACATTTATGAATCCACTTCTTTCCCAGGAGACCGGCAAAAGCCTGTCGCTTGAAGATATCTATAAAGATCATGTCTATGGGCAGGAAGGATACGGACCCGTTCGCTGGATGAAGGATAATAAGGGCTATTCCACCCTGGAATACAATGAAGCAACCCAGGGCAGGGATATTGTCCGCTATGATGCTCGTACGGGTAAAAATTCAGTACTTGTATCCTCCACACAGCTGATCCCATCCGGAAAATCCACAGCCCTGGAGATAAAAGATTACACCTGGTCGGAAGACAATAGTAAGCTACTTATTTTCACCAATACACAGCGTGTTTGGCGCTATCACACAAGGGGAGATTACTGGATTCTGAACCTGGAATCAGGAAAATTACAGCAATTGGGCAAAGGTGTTGAACGCACAAGCATGATGTTTGCAAAATTTTCACCGGATGGCGCTAAGGTTGGATATGTGAGTAATCTGAATATCTATGTAGAGGACCTTGCTTCTGAAAAGATCACCCAGTTAACCTTCGACGGTGGAGATAATATAATCAATGGCACTTTCGACTGGGTTTACGAAGAGGAACTGAGTTGCCGGGATGGATTCCGCTGGAGTCCGGATGGCAGGAATATCGCCTACTGGCAATCGGATACTGAAGGAACCGGCACCTTCTATATGATCAATAACATTGATTCTGTATACTCAGTGCCTATTCCCCTGCCCTATCCCAAAGCCGGCACTATGAATTCGGCCGTGAAGGTGGGCGTAGTTTCCGCCGCAGGCGGAGAGTCAAAGTGGTTTGATATTCCCGGAGATCCCAGGAACCACTACCTGGCCAGGATGGATTTCATACCCGAATCCAATGAGGTCATGATCCAGCAATTGAACCGCTTTCAAAATACAAACAGGGTTTGGGTGGGTGATGTGGACGACATGAGTGTAAAAAACATAATGACTGATACCGACGATGCGTTTTTAGATGTACACGACAACATTATGTGGCTGGATAATAACCAATCCTTTACCTGGACCAGCGAGAAGGATGGCTGGATGCACCTTTACAAAGTATCCAGGGACGGACAGGAAATGGATCTGATTACCAGGGGTGAATTTGATGTTGTAAGTATTTCATGTATTGATCCCAAAGGAGGCTATGTCTATTACATTGCCTCACCTGATAAGCCGACCGAACGCTATCTCCACCGAAGCCGGATGAATGGGAAGGGTGAAGCTGAAAGAGTCAGTCCGGCGAATATGGCCGGTCAGCATTCCTACCAGATGTCGGCCGATGCCAAATGGGCCATCCACACTTTCCAGAATGTCACAACACCCAATACCATCTCGCTGATCAGCCTTCCCGGTCACACCGAAACCAGGCTGCTTGTGGGAAATGAAGAAGCAAAGGCAAGGTATGCAAGCCTGGGGCTGAATCCCAAGGAGTTTTTCAGGGTGGATATCGGAGATGTTGAGCTGGATGGATGGATGATCAAACCCATTGATTTTGATCCCACTAAAAAATACCCGGTGATTTTCTATATCTATGGAGAACCTGCCGGATCAACGGTTCAGAATAATTGGGGAGGGGGCGATTTGTGGCATCAGTATATGGCCCAGCAGGGATATGTGATCATGAGCCTCGATCCCCGGGGAACCAAGACTCCCCGGGGCCGCGAATGGCGAAAGATTATCTATAAGAAAATTGGGATCGTAGCGCCGCAGGACCATGTTGCTGGTGTAAAGAAAATCATTGACACCTACTCCTTCGTGGATGCTAACAGGATTGGAATATGGGGATGGAGCGGTGGAGGCCAGATGACCCTAAACTGTATGTTCAGGTATCCTGAAATATATAAAACAGGGATTGCCGTCTCCTTTGTTTCGAATCAAAAATTGTATGACACCCTCTACCAGGAAAGGTATATGTCCACACCCCAGGATAACCCGGAGGGGTACCGTGAGGGCTCACCCATCACCCATGCGCACAATCTGCAGGGAAAGCTGATGATTATGCATGGAACAGCCGATGATAATGTGCATTATCAAAGTTTTGAAATGCTCGCCAATGAGCTCATAAAACAGAATAAACTTTTCAGCATGATGGCTTATCCCATGCGCTCTCATAGCATCAGCGAAAGGGAGAACACCACTTATCATCACCGCCAGACCATGGCGGCCTACTGGCTGAATAACCTGCCGGCAGGAGCGAAATAAGCTAATAAATTATTAATAA
>CAZRPW010000124.1:0-12839 GCA_964601975.1 uncultured Bacteroides sp. | reverse complement strand
ATGTGAGCGGAAAGGGATTTATGCCTACCCTTTTTACAACCGAAGGGGTTAACCTTAGCCAGGTGGCCATTAACGTTGCGGAGATGCCTTCTTCAGTGATTGCCGGCAGGACCATCACATTCGGAGGAAGGAACTACATGGCCATGTTCAGTGGTGACCAGAGCGCGTTTATATTTGACATCACCAAAAACGGAGAAAACGTCACCGATGTGGATGTGATCGGATATACCCCCACCTTCGGTACGCGCTTTGACAACGCCTACGGTGAAGGTGCCGTTGAGTTTGGCATCCTGGATGAGCAGTTGCACGTATTTGTCTGTGCACCATCGAACGGGATAGCCTGCTACCGGATTGAAGGGGTCAACCATGTATCGGTTGAAAACCGAATCAGTGAAAACTTCCAGGTTTCGGTCTATCCAAACCCGGCCACCGAGTTTGCCAATATCAGTTTCACCCTTCCACAGGATGCCCGGGGCGCTGTGGCAGTGAAACTCTATGATATGTCGGGCCGTTTTATGGGGATCACAGCCGACAAAGCCTCCGGAGGAACGCAGGAAATGCTTATCAACACCTCTGAACTGGCTTCAGGTCAGTACATATACCAGGTGGTTTACAATAATGAAATCAACATTGGAAAATTGATAATCAAATAACTTGTCTAACTAAAACATGCTACAAATGAAGAAACCATTTACATTTCTAATGATGTTGTTTGCTGCCTTTCTCCTTGTGGGGATCAACCCGGCAACGGCACAGACCGAGGTCTGGAACCAGGCACACACCTGGAATACGGGCACTTATTACAGGGGTATTGCCTATAATGTAATGAATAATCACCTCTATGTTGCGGGACTTGAAGGTTCTTATGTAGGTGATCCTGCAGGTACTACCGTGGATGCAAACAAAATCCAGATTCTGGATGCAGCTACAGGAAACGTGCTTTCCACGATCTCTCCAGCATCTGCCATGGGTGCAGACTGGGGCTGGGGTATCCGCGACGTAGAAGTGGATATGGATGGTGGAATTTACGCCTCTATCGCAACCACCAACCAGTTTAACCCTGTTCAGCTCTATTACTGGGAGAGTGAGACTGCAGAGCCCGAACTCCTGTGGAAGGATGAGTCTGGGACTGCTGATGATTTTGGATCAGGTTTTAGTGTATACGGGAGCCTGAATGAAGATGCCCTGATCATGATTCCTTTTACGAACATAGCCAAGATCTATTATAACGAAATTGTGGATGGTGAAGGAACCGGAGTACAGGTGCTGGACCTGACTGGAATCACGCATGGCAAAACGCCCTGTGTAACGGCTTGTGGTACCAAGATCAGTGATGGGTTCTGGTACAATGACGTAAGTTTGGCCGGACCCGTAAAATTTGACGGGACCGGAAATATAGTGGCTTCCCTACCCGCCGAAGTTTTCACAACTTCTTTGAACGGGGATGTAAAACCCTTCAGTGCAGGAGGCAAAGACTATCTTGTTGTGTCTGATGGCGGAAAAGTCGTAACAGTTGATATTACCGGCAAAGCGGCCGACCTTTCAGATGTTACTGCTGCTGACGTTGTTGCTTCTGTAGATGGTACACTGGCCACTGACGGATCAGGATGGCCATCCGTTCTGGGACCCGGTCAGGAGCAGGCCGTGATTAGCTCACCCGCCGGTGACTTTGCGATATACTCCCTTTCAGGAGGTAGCTATGTGAAAGCACTTTCTGACGAAGCTGCTCCCATGGCAAGCAGTGCCATGATTTTAGGATCACCTGTTGCAGATGAAGTTATAAGCGTAGCATATCAATATATCGATTTCAACGGTGATGCTGAGGGCAGCTCCGAAATAAAGTGGTTCATGGCCGATGATAACATGAGTGCCGGGACTGAAATTGTTGCCAACTCAGGGAACACAACTTATACACTTGACGCTGCAGATGCTGGAAAATACATCTATTTCAGCCTTATGCCTGTAGCCGCAAGCGGAACTGTATCTGATGCAGCCAATACAATTATGTCTGCTCACTTCGGCCCTATCCTTGCTGAAGAGACAGCTCCTGTTGCGGCCAACGCGGCCATCACAGGAATTAACATTGTGGGAGAAACCCTTACAGCTACCTACGATTTCAGCGATGCTGGCGGAGACCTGGAAGGTGAGTCAATCCTTATGTGGTACCGCGCAGACGATGCTGACGGAAGCAATGCCGTAGAGGTAGCCTCGGAAAGTCTTACTTACATTACAACCGGGGAAGATGATGCAAAATTCATTCTCTTTGTTGTCACCCCGGTTTCTTTAACTGGCTGGCCCCTCATGGGAGAAAGTGATACAGCTGCGACTGCTGAAGCCATCCTGTTCCCGCCCATGCCTCCTTCTGCTGAGGATCTGGCCATTGCCGGACGTGAAGATGTGGCAGCCGTGCTTGAAGGGAGCTACACATTTGTTGACCTGAATGGAGACGATGAAGCTGGAAGTATCCTGAAGTGGTACCGTGCCGACAATGCTGAGGGAGACAATTCCGTGATGGTTGCCGAAGCTACTGACACATACACAGTGGATGCTATGGACGAAGGAAAGGTTATAATTTTTGAAGTAACCCCGATCTCTGTACCTACCGCAGGTCACGATACCGGCCTTGTAGTGAATGTGGCCACTGACACCATCCAGGCCGAACCCATAGAGTATGCTCCCAGGGCAAAAGACGTGACGCTTACAGCAGTCCCCGAAGTCGGAGTTCTCATGAGCGGAGCTTATGTATATGAGGACACCATCGTTGGAGACCCCGAAGGGGAATCCATCTACAAATGGTATGTTGCCGACGATGCCGCAGGCACCAACGCAACCCTCATTGATGGTGCTGATAAGCAGACTTACATTGTAAATGAGTCTCAAATCGGAAAACACTTCATTTTCGAAATCACCCCGGTAGCCCAATCAGGAGGCTTACTTCAGGGCGATCCTGTGCAATCAGCTCCCACTGCTTCAGCTGCTGTTGCTTCCACCCAGACTTTCGGCCTCGAAAGGCTGTGGAACGGATCTGTTACCAACGGTGCTTCACCATGGTATCTTGATCATGCTGTGACCAAAGAGCGTGGAATGGCTGTTGGCGATGAGCACATCTACATTGCCAGCAGGGACAGGGTTATGATCGTTGACAAGGAAGACGGATCATATGTGGGTGACCTGGACATGGAAGGTATTGAAGGTGGTATCTACGCCCTGGCTGACGTAGAAGTTTCGGATGATGGTCAGATCCTGGGTGTTCCGCTGATTGATGGAACTGATTTCTGGGTTTACAAGTGGGCAGACGAACTTTCAAAGCCCGAAAAATGGCTGACCGTATCCCCTGGCGAAGGCCGCTTTGGTGATAAATTCACTGTGACAGGTGACCTGTCTGCCGAGGCTGTAATTTACGCCGCCCGAAATGGCAGCAACATTCTTTATCGATGGATGGTTACAGGAGGTATTGCAGGAGACGCTGAAGAGATCGTACTTGCTAATGTAACTTCACTGGAGACCGCTCCTGCTGTTGCACCCTTCTCTGTAGATGCAGATGCCAATTTCCTGATTGATGCAAAAGGGATTGCACCAATGGTCTTTGACAAGGATGGGAATATCCTTGGAACGGTTGAAATGGTTGACAATTATGCCGCCTACAAGATTCAGTCCAATTCGCCCAATGTATTCCAGTACAAGGGACGTACAATGGCTGCCTTCTTCCAGGCCATGAGACAGGAGCCCCTGGGGGCAAGAATTATCGTAGCCGATATCACCGCTCCACCCTACCAGATCGTTGATACGACCGAGTACATATCCAACAGTATGTCCTGGGATGGATACCTTGGAGAGGTTGATGTAACCACCGATGGAGAATTCTATTATGCATATATGTTGCAAGCCAAGCATGCGCTTGCCGCATATAAGGGCACGCTCGAATTACCGGAATTTACATCCGCAATTACCAGCTTCGAGGGAGACAAGGTATTTGCCTACTTTGACAAGGCTATGGCAGATATCGAACTCACCGATGCTGAACCGTGGACCATTATGGCCGGTGAAACAAGCCTGGTTATTGATTCGATCTATAACAATGAGGAAGGTGTCAGCTTCGACCTTGCAACAGCCATCGCAGAGGGAGACGTTGTCAGCATCGCCTATGACGGAACCGGAACGATTGCTTCCTTCAACGGATTGCCGCTTGGTGCATTCGGACCTGAAGCTGTTGAGAATATCGTGGGATCAGAAGTTCCAGTTGCTACTGACGTAGTGGTAACCGGGAATGCTCAACCCGATGAGGTTCTCACCGGAACTTATGTCTTTACCGATCCTGACGGTGACCTTGAAGGAGAAAGTAAATACCAGTGGTACGAATCGACCGACGCAGCGGGAACCAGTCCCCTGAAACTTCTTGGCGAATCCAGCCTTACCTATACAGTAACTGCTGATATGACAGGCAAATTTGTAGCCTTTGAAGTGATCCCGGTTTCAGCTACCGGAGGTGCAGACTACCTGGTTGGAGAACCTGCCCTGTCGGCCTTTGTTGCTGTTCGTGGTGTGGGAATTGAAACAGATCATGCAGCTGTGGTGGATGTTTATCCCAATCCATTTACAAGTGTTCTGACCGTTGAGAACTGTGCATCGTTCGAAGCCATTACAGTAATCGATATTACAGGCAGAGAGCAGCAGCAGGTGAAAACACTTGGAGAAAGCAGTGTTGAGCTAAACATGGAAGGATTCCAAAATGGGGTTTACTTCCTGAAACTTAGCGGTGCAGAAGGCCAGAGTGAAATACTTCGTGTTGTAAAAGCACAATAAACCTCTTATCAATGAAGGGCAGGCATCATTGTCTGCCCTTCATTATATTTAAAAAATCACATTCCGTAATTTTCCTGTTATGAAGCGATTCATCCTACTGAGCTTTGTTATTGTACTATTCATGCCTGCTGAAGCGCAGGACATCAAAGTAAAATCCATTAAAAAAATACCGATTGAGAAGGCAGTACAAGACTACTCTTTTGGAGAAAAGAGTCACAAAATTATTTTGACAGGACCGGAGGGACAATCCGTTTCCCAATACAATACGCGGTTGCGCCGTTTGAAATTAATGCCGGAACCGGAAACAAAGCCTGAGGCCTCAATCATTCAGACAGGCAAGCAGGTCCGGGCAAAAGCAGCCGGAAGAAAAATTGAAATAAGCACGCCTGAGGGGGGTACCAGAACCATAGCACCCGTGGGAGAATACTATTACATCTGGATTTCGCTATCGCCCGACGGAAAACGGCTATTATTTAACGCGGTGGGGAAAGGAAGCTTTATTTCAGACCTGGAAGGGAATATCCTGGTTGACCTGGGTAAGCTAAATGCTCCCGCCTGGATCGATGAGAAATGGGTGCTGGGCATGGACGACAAGGATGATGGTCACCAGGTCACTTCATCAGAAATTTTATCGGTACACACACCCAGTGGAATCCGGATGCAACTAAGCGAAGGGACGGATGAAATTGCCCTCTACCCCAAGGTTTCTCCCGCAGGAGACAGAATTGTATTCCAGAACGGGAAGGGTGAAATATTCACAATGAAAATCAAGATTAAGGAATAAGCAAAGCCCTATGATCAAATTACACCTGCCCACAAGCATACTATTACTTGCTGTTACTTTTCTTGCAGCGAGTGCCCAGACACCCGACTTTAGCGGTATTAAACTGGTTATTGATCCGGGTCATGGCGGACACGAATCCGACGACCGTGGTATGCCTAACGGATTCTGGGAATCAGAAAGTAATCTCACTAAAGCCCTGTGGCTTGCAGCCCTGCTGGAAGAGCGCGGATGTGAAGTGCTCTTGACACGCTACGGGAACAGTGAAGAAGAAGTGGATGATCCCAGTCTTTCGGCAAGGCCCCAGATCGCCATTGAAAATGGAGCTGACATGTTTTTGTCCATCCATTCAAACGCAGGCAACCAGGTTTCCAATTACCCCATGACCATTTTCAACGGAAAAACTGCCTCACCCACAGTTCCGGCTTCGAAAGACTGGGCTGTTGTGCTCTGGGAACAATTGAAAACCAACCAGGGAACCTACTGGACCAGCGAGGGAAAAGCCATTGGAGATCTTACACTGAATCCAACCTGGACTACCGGATACGGGGTGCTTGTGCCCCTCAACAAATCAAAAATATGTGGCATTATTTCTGAAGGCAGTTTTCATGACTACCAGCCGGAAATGGACCGGCTGCTGAACCTGGACTACCGCAAACAGGAAGCCTGGAATATGCTATACGCCCTGATCACTTATTTTAACATCGAAGGAACGGAGACCCACGGAAATATCTCCGGGATTGTACGGGACTCTCTTCTTGAGAAGGATTTCTTCTCACTCCCCGATGCTGCCGATGCATATGAAAATGTAAACGGCGCAGTGGTTGAGCTGCTCGAAAACGGGGAAATCTACAGGGTCGATTCACTGAATACCGGCTTCTATATGTTCGACAGTATTGTGCCGGGAGACTATCACCTGGTTTTTTCGGCCTCAGGCTATTTCAATGATACTGTGAATGTAACAGTCACAGCACACCAGTTCAGTTATGTAAATCAGTGGATGGAAGCGGATAAAACCATGCCTCCAAAAATCCTGGGCTATGGTCCGGCCGACACAAACCCCACTCCATGTTTCGATCCGGTCACACTCAGGTTCAACATGAACATGGATTCCGCCTCTGTGGCAGAGGCTTTCAGCATCAATCCTGAAATCCCCGGCTCCTTCAGCTGGGATAAGAAACACCTGAATGTAAGCTTCCAGCCCGACCTTCCCTACGAGACAGAAACGCGCTATACGGTTGAGCTGGATTCTACCGCCACTCACCAGTGGGGCGTAAAACTGGATAGCAGTCTGAGCTTCTCTTTCACAACCGACAAGCGCAACCGCTACCTGGTCGAATCCACCTATCCGGCTGAATCAGAAAGCGCGGTCAGTCCCTATCCCCAGTTCAGGGTAATCTTCGAAACACCGGTGAACAATACCTCATTGATCGGGGCTGTCTCCATTAAAGCTGCAGATGGAACATTACTGAGTACCAAAGGCGCAGATATAAGCACCGTGGATGATAAAGGTCACTACTATTTTTCAGCCTCGGAAGACCTGGCCTATGATACCGATTACACGCTTATTCTGGAGGGCTCCATAAAGGATGAGACGAACATCCCCATGGTTGAAAAATATGAAATCAGTTTCCATACAATGAATGATCCAGGGGTAATCACCATCCTTGACGAAATGGAAGATACCGATCAATGGAGCATTGACATGGCCAGCAGTCAGGGAATTGATGATTTGACCTTCCTGTACAGATGGAAAAAAACTTTAATCTCAGGAAACGCTTCAATGCTTCTGAGGTATAACTTCCTTTCCCTGGATGCAATTTGCAGCTTCAAGCCCGAGGAAGCGATAGCGCTGGATCCAAGACTCAGCCATACCGGAATATGGATCTGGGGAGAGTTGAGCGGACATCATATGGTTATGGGTTTTAATGACGGAAGCGAGGTAGAGCTTGGCAGTATTGATTTTGCCGGATGGGCTTACCGCAGCATTGAAATTCCAGAGGGTGCTACAGCCATTACCTATCTGAAGCTCATCAGAGAAAATGACACGGTGAACATGGGTGACCTTATATTCGATGTGCTTCACCAACCGGGTAGCACGGTAGATGTTGAGAATCCCCAACTGGAAGGAATCTCAGTTTATCCAAATCCCATTAAAAACTCAGAGATCCGGATTTCAGGATTGCCACAGTTATACTCTGATTATGCCCTGTTCAGCCTTTCAGGTAAGATGCTGCAAAGCGGCATACTATTGCCCGGAGAATCATCCATCTCCCTCGAATCAGGAGCAAGAGGAGCAAACGCTTTGATTCTTAAAGTGAAGAATAAAACAGGCTCCTTTGAGACATTGCTATTAACCCAATAATTAATTGAAAGTAGATCTGACATGAATAAGATTATCCTGGTCGTTGTTGCGCTGTTTTTGACCCTGTCTCTCCTGGGACAGGAAAGAACTGTTCAGGGAAAGGTGTTTGACGAGAACGGTGATCCATTGATCGGCGCCACGGTGGTTGCCCAGTCATCCTCGGGAGCCTCCCAGAATGGAACCACAAGCAATTTTGAAGGGAATTTCACCCTTGAAATGCCTACAGGTTCCAACACCCTTTTGATATCCTACATCGGTTATGAGAGTCAGACCGCCGATGTAAGCGGACTTAACCGTATCGAGGTAAGCCTGTCCCTCTCCAGTGAACAACTGGAAGAGGTGGTGATCACTGCCCTGGGGATTAAAAAAGAGAAAAAAGCACTGGGATATGCATTTTCTGATGTGGATGGTGAATCACTTACAACCAACCGTGACATTAACTTCATCAACTCTATCAGCAACAAGGTGGCGGGTGTGAATATCACCCAGACAGCCGGTGGGGCCGGAACCTCATCACGGATCATTATCAGGGGTGTAAAATCGCTCTCCACCGAGAGTCAGCCGCTGATCGTGGTAGACGGTGTACCTATGGATAACGGATCCGACGGTGCCTCATGGCTGGGCGGAATCGATTACGGGAACAGCCTCATGGGGATCTCGCCCGATGATATTGAAAGCATGTCGGTACTCAAAGGCCCCAACGCAGCGGCACTATATGGCTCCAGGGCTGCCATGGGTGTGATACTGATTACCACCCGGAAGGGAACATTAAAAGACAGGCTGCAGGTGACTTTCAACTCCAATTTTATGTTCGACAGGGCTTACATCGTGGCCAAATACCAGAACGAATACGGTGCGGGTTTTGGAGGGAGCATACAGTACCAGGAGCTTAGTGAAGCGCAGAAAGCCCAACATGGAATGGACTCTGCATATTTTTATCATTCCTACCGAAGCTGGGGACCCAAGATGGATGGCACCCTGGAGGTGCTCAACTGGAACAATGAGTTCTCCTATCTTACGCCCCAGCCCGACAATGTGAAGGATTACTTCCAACATGGTTACACTTTCACAAACTCGGTGGCAGTTGAAAAAGGGAGTGAAAAGTACAACTGGAGACTTTCGGCAAGTGACCTGGAAAATAAGGGTTTAAAGCCCAACAGCGACTATACCCGGAGAACGGTGAACTTCAATATGAATTCGAAACTGAATGATGTTTTCTCTGCCAGCTTTAAGGCCAATTACATTCGCGAAGATGCCTTTAACAGGGTGGGACAGGGCGATTCACGTACAGGGGCCAGAACCTTTATCTGGATGCCACGTAGCATCGACATCAAAACCCTTGAGGAAGATTATAAGAGTCCGAATGGCTACGAACAGAACTGGTATTATTCGGACGACTGGCATACAAACCCCTACTGGGAAGCCTATGAAAACTACAACAACGACCACAAAGATCAATTCAACGGATTTGTAAAAATCGATGCACAACTTACTCCCTGGTTAAATGCTTTTGTGCGAACCAGCATGGACACCTATGTATCCAAGCGCTACCTCCGGGTTGCCAATAATGCATTTCGCGCGAAAGGAGAGGGATCGTATACAGAAAAATGGATCAACTACCGTTCACTGAATCACGACTTCCTGCTGAGTGCTGATAAACAGCTGGGCAAGAACCTGCAACTGCTTGTAAATGCCGGCGGGAACTATTACAGCTACTTTGCAGATTACCAGTCCACTTCGATCGTTGGACTGGCAGTACCCAATTTTTTCTCATTGAACAATCCCCTTCACCCCGATGAAACCTCGGCCGGAAGCAACAAACGGGAGAAGGTAATACAGTCCTTTTACGGTAGTGCCTCCCTGAACTACAAATCATGGCTCTATGCTGAATTCACAGCCAGAAATGACTGGTCCTCCACCCTGCCAGCCCATAATAATTCGTACTTCTACCCCTCTGTAAATACCAGTTTCGTGTTTACCGAACTGCTGGAGATGGATAAAAATATATTCAGCTTCGGAAAGCTTCGTCTTTCCTGGGCCCAGGTTGGAAATGACACGGATCCCTACAGGCTGTCATCTGCCTACTATAGTCAGCAATACGGAGAGCTTCCAGCTGTTTATCTTTCCAGTGAGCGGGGGAATCCGGATCTGAGACCCGAGCGGACCCGTGCCTGGGAAGTGGGAACAGACCTTCGCTTTTTTATGAATCGACTAACCATTGATGCCACGTGGTACAATGAAACCACCTTTGACCAGATCGTGAATGCGGAGATCTCCAATGCATCGGGTTTCTCCAGGGTGATTACAAACGGTGGTGAGATTGAGAATAAGGGGATTGAGCTACAGCTCAACCTGGTACCTGTGCAGAGTGCAGACCTGAGATGGGATATTTCTGTGAATTTCGCGAAAAATAAGAATACCGTACTCTCACTGGCAAATGGACTCACACAGCTGATGATCACCAACGAAAGTCAGATGGATGTGGTTGCCATTCCCGGCAGGCCTTACGGTGAAATAATCGGAACAAGGCTTGCACGCATAAACGGAAAGCCACTCATCGGCGATGATGGTTACTACGTCATGGAGGACCGTGGTGTGATCGGGAATGTAACTCCAGACTGGAGCGGCGGTGTTAGCAGTGCACTCACCTACAAAGGGATTTCGCTCGCCTTCTCTGTCGGTTTTTCAAGGGGAGGAAGCATCTTTTCAAAAACCAACAAATACGGACTGGACAATGGTCAGTTCGAAGAAACACTGGAAGGGCGGGAATCCTGGTATGCAGCCACCACAGCCGAAAGGGATATGGGCCGTAGAGGACTCTACAACAGCGATGGCACTCCCCAGCTGGATGAAGAAAACAATCAAATGTTTGATCCAAACGGCTCAGATCCGGTAGGATATGTGGCTGAGGGCTTACTGGCCGACGGAACAGAGAATATGAAAGGGATCGATCCCCAGTTCTACTGGCACCAGCGCAAGTGGGGAGGAATCGCAGAATTGGATGTCTATGATGCCTCCTATGTGAAATTACGGGATGTTACAATTAACTATGATTTCCCCGCCAGGTGGTTTGGAGAAGGCTTCCTTAAAAGTGCCTCATTTGCGCTTGTGGGTAGAAACCTCTGGCTGATTTACAGCGGGGTTCCCAATATCGATCCCGAATCATCCTTCACCTCCAACAACAACGGACTGGGACAGGAGTACGCGTCCATGCCCAACACGCGTTCCCTTGGATTTAACCTGAAACTTGTCTTTTAATCCTGCAGACCATGATCAGAACAAAAACCATATACATATTCGTGCTGACAGGTATTCTGCTTTCCGCATGTACCAAAAATTTCGAGGATATCAATACAAATCCAAACAACCCGGATACCACCGACGAGGAATATGTATTTTCCTACGTTACCAAAGAGGGTGCCGGCGAATATGGATTTCAAAGCTCCTACGATATCACTTACATCCAGCGCTGGGTGATGCAAACTGCAGCAGTTTACGGAAACTCAACCATGCCTCCCTATTCCCTCTTTGACCAGTACCGGATTCAGAACCTGTGGGCCTATTATTACTCCAACCTGTTGCTAAACTGTACCATCCTGGAAGATCTGACCGCCGAGGATCCTGAAGATTTGAACAAGCACCAGGTTGCCAGGATCTGGAAGGCCTATTGTTTCCACCGGGTCACAGACCTCTGGGGGGATGTGCCCTATTCGGATGCATGGAAACTTCGGAATGAATATAGCGAAGCCACCAGTAAACCGAGCTATGACACCCAGGAGGACATCTATACCGACCTGCTGGCCATCCTGAAGGAGGCCGCAAGTCTCATTGATCCGTCGGGCGTATTTTACGCAAACGATATGATCTTTGACGGGGACCTGGACCTGTGGATCAAATTTGCCAATTCGCTCCGGCTGAGACTGGCCATGAGAAGCGGAAATCAGGAGATGGTTGCAGAACTCATTGCTGAAAACAACCTGATTGAGTCCAACGAAAACAGTGCCCGGTTCAGCTATATCGATAACCAGGAGTGGTGGAACCCATACTATGAGATGCATCGCGGCTCGATTAACCAGTCTGCCCCTGAAAATGCAGGAACCTCTACTCCCAAGATCAGCGAACTGATGATCCGGGAACTAGGCTTAAAAAATGATCCAAGGCTTGCAATCTACGCCAAGCCCATGGAGGCAGATAACACCACCTACAGGGGCGTCCCTAACCTTATGAATTCGATCCTCAAGGAAAACCAGGCCATGGGAGTCGGGGTATATACAACTTCTTACATAGGCACCTGGTTTTACGAAAACATTACATATACAAAACAGCTGTTAAGCTATGCAGAAGTCTGTTTTCTCAGGGCCGAAGCGGCCTTCAGGGGCTGGACTCCGGAAAATGCCCGGGAGTGGTATGAGAAGGGTGTTAAAAACGCCATCACCTACTACGGTATTTCAGAAGAAGATGCGGACCTTTTTATTGCAGGCGACGGAGCCTTTGACAACACCCTGGAACAGATAATCACACAGAAGTGGATTGCCCTGTACCTGAACGGATATGAGGCCTTTGCCGAGTATCGCAGGACCGGATTTCCCCAGCTGAAAAAGTGGGACCTGGAACTGGATGGCATCAGGGTAATCAGCGCCGAGTGGGTAGATGTTCCCATGGATTATCTTCCCGGCAGATTACCCTATCCCGATGATGAAGCAGATCTGAATCCCGACAACTATAAAGAGGTGGTTGAAAGGATTGGCGGAGATGATTACTACCAGAAAGTCTGGTGGGCGGGGAAGTCAATAAGTCAATAAAGTCTGTAAAGTCTGTAAAGTCCTTAAAGTCTGTAAAGTCTGTAAAGTAAAAAAAAAGTTGATGATGAGCAGGAGAAATATAGCGATA
>CAZRPW010000123.1:0-12874 GCA_964601975.1 uncultured Bacteroides sp. | reverse complement strand
TAAAAAATGTACAACTGCGACAATCTATTTATATTATTTTGCAATAACTTCTTCATGCTTACTTTCGGGTTTTTCCTTATAAATGATGTGGCGAACCATGGTTTCAATGGCCATGGCGCCCTGTCTGCGTCCTTCTTCTTCTATAAGAAAGTCGATGGTCTCATCCATGACCCTTTCCCTGTTTGCTTCAATCAGGTCGTGACCGATTAGCAGGGGTTTTTTTTCGGGCTTCAGCCTCTTCAGTGCAGCGGCGATCTTGTGCACCCGGGAGCCGGTAACATAAATGGCATGAGGCTGGGAATTCTCAAGTAAAACAGCCATCTGGTTTTCGATCTCCTTCTGTGTTCCGTTATCCTCCATTTCAATGGTTCGGAATCCGAATTCGTCCTGAAGGTGTTTCTCTGCAAAATAACTCATGAAGCCGCTTTCCCGGGCCAGGAAAGAATACATCTGGTTCAGGTTTTTGGAAATATTAAGCGTCCACACAGTTTTTCGTCCCGGGATATGACGTGTTACCTGGTGTATGAGCCTGGCAACGGTTTGTCCCGACTGTATAGGGTTTTTTCCTATGAAAGAGAGCGCAGGGATTCCTTCGATATCGGAGTCGATAAGAATGAAGGGCTTGTTGTGCTGGAAATAGGAGCGCGCCAGTCGCACACTTTCCCGGTAAGATGAAGGACTCAGGATGATCCCGTCGGTGGGCTCGGTAATCATTTTCATTCCTTCGCGGTAAAACTGCTCCTTGTTATTGTACTTGTGTTTGATTGTATGGATGTCAAAGCCCTGTTCGCTGTAATGTTCTATGGCTTCATTGATCCCCAGATTTGGCAGCTCCCAGAATTCTCCTCTGCGAAAGGAGGGAAGTAGAATTCCCAGTGTCAGCGTCCGTTTGCTGGCCAGTGCCCTGGCGCTGGGGTCGGGTTTGTAATTCAGTTCCTTCATGATCTGAAGGATCCGCTTCTGTACCTCCTCTGAAACCTTTCCCCGCTTATGGATCACCCTGTCGACTGTCCCAATGGAACAGCCTGCCCTGGCAGCAATGTCTTTGATTCTTATATGAGATCCGTTTTCCCGGGCCACTGTTTTGTGTGTTATTTTCTTTGTATGGGAAATGTTGGGATTTCGCCCTTGCTAAATTAGACAAAATCTCTGATTTAACAAATAGTGTGTCCGCACACACATTTTCTTTGCTTGGAGCAAAATTTGTCATATATTTGTTTTGTATTTCGCTTGATCTGGCAGGGAAAAACGGGGTACGAAGAGAATAATTTTGGTTTTGATAAAATATTGTATGTTGAATAGAATAAAATATTTGTTTGCCTCGGTGGTGCTGATTCTGGCATTTGCAGCATCGGCCCAGGTGAATGCGCAGGGCAGGGGAGGTGTGAAGGGTACCTTAAAGGATGCATTGAGTGGAGAGCCCCTTATGTATGCCAATGTGGCGCTGCTGGGAACTACCTCGGGAACCGTCACCGATGATGAGGGGAATTACCAGTTGCTGAATATTATACCGGGTACCTATACCCTGATGTTCAGCTATATTTCTTATAAGGACATCGAGCAGGAGATTGTAATTGTAGACGGAGAGGTGAAAGAAGTAAATGCTTCTTTACAGGTGGAATCGATTATGGGTGAGGAAGCAGTGGTAACTGCCATGATGCGCGGCCAGACCGCTGCGATCAGTCAGCAGGTAAACTCCAATACCATTGTCAACGTGGTTTCCAAAGAGAAGATCATGGAGCTTCCCGATCAGAATGCAGCTGAAACCGTGGGCCGCTTGTCGGGCGTTTCCCTGGTCAGGGATGGGGGCGAAGGCACCAAGGTGACCCTTCGCGGAATGGCTCCCAGGTTTAATTCCATTACCATCGACGGACAAAAGATCCCATCCACATCTGAACAGGACCGTTCGGTCGACCTGAGTATGTTCTCAACCGATGCGCTGTCAGGAATAGAGTTTTATAAGGCATTGCTTCCGGATATGGATGGTGATGCCATTGGCGGCCAGATCAATTTTACATCCAGGACTGCATCGGGTGGCTTCCACGGCAATGTCAGGATGCAGACCGGGTACAATCACCTTTCGAAAAGCTTTGGACAGTACAAGGGTTCAGCCTCTTTTGAGAACCGGTTTTTTGATGACAAACTGGGTGTTATCGTTGGAGGGGGAATGCAGCGGGCAGAAAGAAGCTCGGAAGGATTTACCGGAGATTTTGTCACCGAAGCAGGCACAGATGCAGATGGCAATACCGTCTTTAATGTAAGCAAATTTAACCTGACTGATAACAACGAGGTTCGCTACCGTTATAATGCAAATGCAACAATTGATTACCGGCTCAACAATGGCTCCATTGTATTCAGCACCAATTATGGTCAGACCAACCGGGAGGAGATTCGAACCCGGCGCCGATACAGGGTAGATGCCTCTTACCAGGAACATGACCTGAGGGAGCGGCATTCCGAAAACATGGTCATTTCAAACCGGCTGAACGGGGAACACCTCTTCTTTGATCGTTTGGAGTTCGACTGGTCAGGTTCCTACTCCGCCTCCAGGAACATAAGACCCTATGTGAGCACCATGCGTTTCAGGGAAATTGGAGCCTATAACCTGAGTCCCGAACTCACCTACCAGGACATTGTCAACTCGGCAAAAAACAAACTCGATGCCACCTGGCTGAAGGACGTCTATTCCGACGACTATAGTACCAAAGATGACAATTACGCGGTTCAGGCCAATTTGAAATTTCCATTCAGTATGGGGGGCCAGGTAAGTGGATATGTAAAGGCAGGTGGTAAGTACAGTCATAAAAACAGGATCAACGATATCAACAGGACCTGGACCCAGCATTTTGTAGGCCAGGAGATCCTCGATGACGGCAGAGAGCAGGATGACTGGGACATTGATTATACCAACAAATGGATATTGATGAGTAGTTTCCAGGGGGACTACTATGCAGATGATTTTGGAAGGTTTTTTGAAGACCGGTACTATATGGGTCCCGGACCAGAGCAGGTAAACGGACCCTACCTGGATGCTGCCAAGGTGGATGCATTCAAAACAAACTACGCTGATTACTATGTTGTAGATCCTACCAAGGACCTGAGCGATTACGAGGCCGGAGAAGCAATAACAGCGGGATACGGAATGGCAAGTTTTAACTTTTTTGACCGTATTGACCTGATTGCCGGGGTAAGATATGAAGAAACCCGAAACTCGTATCGCAGCGTTTTCGGCTCGCCAATAGTGGACGAAGATGGGAATATACAGAATCTAACAGGCCTTGTGGATACGGTGGGGAACCGGGTGCTGGACCAGTGGCTGCCCATGTTTCATTTGAAGTTTGACCTGTTGGATTGGGCCAACCTGAGGCTGGCGGCCACCAAATCGCTGAACAGACCAAACTTTTTCAGCCTGGTACCCTGGGAGAGGGTGAACTGGTCGGAGGGTTACGCCGAAAGAGGGGAGCCGAACCTGCAGCACATGAGTGCGTGGAACTATGATGCCATACTCTCGCTGTACGGGAAGTTCGGTCTCTTCACCTTTGGTGGTTTTTACAAAGAGATAGAGAACACAGACTACACACTCACTTCCCGGATCTTTGACAAGGAGGATCCGCTATATGGCCTCTCCCTGACCCGTCCGGTCAACGCTGAGGGAATCTCCACCATCCTTGGTTTTGAGGTTGACCTGCAATCCAATTTCAGGTTCCTCCCATCACCTTTTAATGGGATTGTGGTTTCTGCGAACTACACCCATCTGACGTCGGAAACCCTTTACCCCATATCCATCATTGAAACCGAGGATGTATTTCCATTCAATTCGACGGTTCGGGATACGGTCAGAAGCGGAAAAATGCCGGGTCAGGTAGACGACCTGGTTAACCTCTCTATTGGTTATGAACGAAAGGGCTTCAGTGCCCGCGTTTCTATGGTTTACCAGGGTGAAAGTCTATTCGTGGATGAGGAAGCCGACATGGGCAGCCTGGTCACAAGCATCGGGGCAACTCCCGATAAGGATAACTATGTGGGTTCGTCCACACGATGGGACCTGGTGGTGAAGCAGAAAATCAAGGATTTCCAGGTTTTCCTTTATGTAAACAATTTTACCAATGTGAAAGAACAGACCTTCCTTGCCGGGTCGGTCAAGCGACTGATGACCAGTAGTTTTGTTTACGGCATGACCATCGATGTGGGTGTGACATACAAGTTTTAATTGATGAGAACATAAATACTATTATTTAACTAAAAATTACAATGATGAAGAAAAACTACTATGCATTTGGTTTAATTTTGCTTTTTGTGGCTTTTATGGCCATGGAAACAAGCGCGCAACGAGTTGTGCAGGTGGCTCCCGGGGTCGGTACCCTGAACACTGCCATCAACGGCGATACTACTGCCACGGGCGAGCGTGTGGATGAGAATACGATTTATGAGCTGCAGCGTGGAAATGAGGCATACTACGGACTTACCGGTTCCATTTCCAACAGCGGCTATCCTCTTACCATCGTAGCTGCCGATGGAGACGGTGCAAAGCCTTTTCTTCAGCCCCGCGATGAGGGAGATGGTTCATCAAGGGCTTTCAGGCCGAAAGGCGATATTACCCTGAAGGGACTGCATGTTACCAACCTTGACCAGCTTGGAGGATTGAACGAAAGAATGATCAGGTGCTCTGCAGAAGATATCAGGGTTACACTTGATGATTGTTGGTTCGACCAGGAACTCACGTCATTAATCCGTGTAGATGATCCCGGTCAGAGCTTTTTTATAACCAACTGTGTTGTAAGTAATATTGGTCAGCCCAAGAGTGCGGATAACGGCCGTGGGATTGATGACCGTGGAAATGATATTGATACCATTATCATTGAGAATTCCACATGGTTCAACCTGACAAGTCGTGTGATTCGTGACGATGGCGGAACACTCACCTATGCCAGGCTGAATGGCAACACCTTTGCCAACATTGGCCAGATGGGTATTACTTTTGGTCCGGTCGGAACGGTTGAAATGAAAAACAACCTGATGATCAATGCAGGATTTATTCCCAAGGATATAGATAATGAGGAGTGGTATGTGCTGGGTGTTGACTCAATTGGTGGTGTGGCGCCTGTGGTGACCATATCCAACAACTCGGCCTATATGGATACAGCGAAAATGGTTGGCTATCTTACAGATACTACCATTATCACTCCCTTAATGAATCCCACTCTGGAGGCAATTCTGGAAGACTCAGATGATCCGAATTTTAATTTTAGTATTGAGTTTACAGATGGACCTCCTTTTAATGATTCCATTCTGATTTATATGACAGATCCTGATCTTGATATTGCCAATACACCCGCTTGGTTTGTTCCCGAAGTTCCTGCAGGCGGAAATGACATCTACCACCTGGATGTATATTATGATTTCGGATATGTGCATTCAAGAGCTTTTGTGGCTGCCCAGGACTGGAAACAGTTGGGTGACCGCAGGTGGATGGCCGACCGCGATGTGATGGGCGTTGTAGATTTTGAAGATCCAGCTGACCGTCCGCTATGGGGACTCTTTGCAAATGACGGAGATAATCCAGAGGATATGGACATTGTTATGAATCCGGATAAATCAGGAATTAATACTTCCGATGGGGTGATGATGTATAATGTCCTGCCTGGTGCAGACCCATGGGCAGGTGCCTGGTCGACCGCAAACGGAACCATGGAGTTCACGGAGGAGATGCATCATATGAGCATGCTTGTATACAAGGATGTGATCAGCAGCTGTGCATTGAAATTGGAAGATGGTACAGTAGATCCGATTGAAGTACATGTTACCAATACTGTAACCGGTCAGTGGGAGCTGCTTACCTTTGATTTCTCAGCTGCCATCGGACAGACCTTTACCAAGCTGGTTTTCTTCCCCGATTTCCCCAGTGAAAGGACTGCCGGATCCCTTTCTTACCTGGATGATATTCAGATCATCACCAAGCCTGTTGGTATTAAAAACCGTGAAGCCATGAGCCTTATGGTATATCCCAACCCTGCTGTTGATCAACTGACTGTTCAGGCAGAAGGTATTAATGATGTCACCATTATGGATGTTCTGGGAAAAACTGTAAAAGCAGTTCAGTTCCAGGGGGTAAATAATGCCACTGTTTCAGTGGAAGACCTTTCAGAAGGAATCTATTTCATTAGCATCAATGCGAAGGGTGGAAGCAAAACCACCAAGTTCCTCAAGAAATAATCATCATAGTTACATTAGTGAAAAGGGGCCCTGCGATGATGCAGGGCCCTTTTTAATCCAGTTTTCATCCTGATGTCCAGATCCCAGTTTTCAAAAAGCGGTATTTTTTTTCTTATACTTTCTCTCGTAATTCTTAGCGGGTGTGGAAACGGGGATCATACCAGGTCTGAAAAACGCTGGTCAAAGGCCGATGAAATTGTCAGGCAGATCCAGTTGCCGGAAATTCCGGAGCGGGTTTTTTCAATGTCTGCAAACGGGGCAAAGGGAGATGGTATTACAGACAATAAGGCTGCTTTTGACAGGGTGATTGATCTGTGTCGGGAGGCCGGTGGCGGAACCATTATCGTGGAGTCTGGAAACTGGCTGGTGAACGGACCCATTCACCTGAAAAGCAATATGAATCTTCACCTGGAGGAGGGGGCCAGGCTGTTTTTTGGCGGAGATCCTGCCTTTTACCTGCCGATGGTACTCACCAGCTGGGAGGGAACCCGCTGTTACAATTATTCACCTTTCATCTATGCCTTTCGGGCAAAGAATGTGGCCATCACGGGGAAGGGTGAAATCGACGGGGAGGGTTCGGATCCCTGGAATAAGTGGAAAGAGCTGCAGGACCCGGGCAAGAAACTAATCAGGAGCATGAATAATGAGGCCGTTCCCCTGTCGGAACGCCTGTTCGGGGAAGGGTACTACCTTCGTCCGCAGCTTATACAGTTTTATGAAAGTGAAAATATCCTTGTGGAGGATGTGAAAATCACAGACTCACCCTTCTGGTGCCTCCACTTTGTGTATTCAAAAAATATTACCGTCAGGGGCCTTAGTTATGAAGCTTACAACTTTAACAATGACGGAATCGATCCCGAATCGAGCGAGAACATCCTGATCGAAAATGTGCTTTTCGGGAATGGCGACGATAATATTGCCATCAAGTCCGGCCGCGACCTTGAGGCCCGGACCCTGGGCATTTCCTCCAAAAATATAGTGGTGCGAAATTGCCTTTTCAGTGGGCACAATGCCATCGCCATAGGCAGCGAGATGTCGGGCGGAGTGCACGATGTGTTTGTGGAAGATTGCACCTATGCCGGGAGGGTCATCTATGGTATTTACCTGAAAGGGAATCGCGACCGGGGAGGGTTGGTGCAAAACATCCATGTCCGCAACATAGCCCTCGACACCACCCGATCGACCATTATCATCGATTCAAACTACAAGAACCAGGGCACCTGTTGTCCGCCGGCCTTTAAAAACATTTACATCAAAAATATCACAGCTACTTACGCTACCGATCACGGAATCTTTCTGAGGGGCTCCCCCCAGGTTCACCTGGATTCGATTTTTATAAGTGACGTTACAATCGGATCAGCAGGCAAAGAACTTGAGGTGGAGCATGTGGAGCATGTGGAGATGGAGGATGTGATGATCTCTGGCGCCTATATAAATATGAATCAACCTGAAAAACAACTGAATTGAGCTTTACAAAGAAAATTGGCCTTTTCCTGGCCTCCATCGCACCCGGTCTCTTCCTGATCGGGTATAACATCGGGACCGGCAGTATTACAACCATGGCTTCGTCGGGGGCTGCTTATGGCCTTACCATGATATGGCCGCTGCTGCTCTCCTGCGTGTTTACCTACTTTCTGATCATGCTTTTCGGGCGTTATACTTCGCTTACCGGCATGACCATCCTAACCACTTTCCGCAAGTATTTCGGAGTGGGGATTGCCGCTTTTGTGCTCATCTCCCTGCTTGTGAGCGAGTGGGTCAGCTGTATGGGGGTGATGGGTGTGGTCACCCAGGTGGTGCAGGAGTGGTCAAGACCCCTTACCAAATCGGGCAATGGCTTTAGTCCCATTATTACAGCCCTCATCTTTGGTGCCTTGCTCTACTACCTTTTCTGGAACGGTCAGCACAAAGTCTTCGAGAAGGTACTTGCCGTTTTCGTGGGGATCATGGGTTTGTCCTTTGTGATGACCGCCTTTATGGTGATTCCCGATCCGGAGGAGGTGCTGCGCGGACTGGTTCCCAGTGTCCCGAAAGACTCGGATGCCATGTTGATTATGGCAGGAATGGTGGGCACTACCATGGGTGCAATCCTCTACGTGGTTCGCTCCATCCTGGTACAGGAGAAGGGTTGGGGGAGTGGTGACCTGAAGACCGAGCGGCGCGATGCCATTGTATCGGTCTCCATGATGTTCCTCCTGAGTGTGGCAGTGATGGGTGCCGCGGCAGGAACCCTGCACCCGGCCGGATTAAAAGTGGATAATGCCATCGACATGGTGAAGCTGATGGAACCGCTGGCTGGTCGTTTTGCCATCTCCATTTTCGTGGGGGGAATTGTCGCGGCCGGACTCTCATCGCTGTTTCCGATTGTGCTGCTGGCACCCTGGTTGTTTGCCGATTTTAACAACAAACCCAGGAACATGAGATCAACCAGCTCTCGCCTGCTCGTGCTCTTTGGGGTGCTGCTCGGACTGGTGGTTCCTGTTTTTGGGGGACGCCCGGTGCTGGTGATGATTATCTCCCAGGCCATGGCCGCCATTGTAACACCGGTGGTACTGGCATTGATGCTTTATATATACAATAAGAAGTCGATTATGGGTGACCATACCCTGGGTGTGAAGTCCAATATATCCTTCGGTTTGGTATTGCTGTTTACAATTGCGATGGCGGTGGCGGGGATGATTGGAATTGCGGGGCAGTTTTAGTCTGTAAAGTCTGACTGTAAAGTCTGTAAAGTCTGTAAAGTCCGTAAAGTCCGTAAAGTCCGTAAAGTCCGTAAAGTCCGTAAAGTCCGTAAAGTCTGTAAAGTCTGTCAGGGCTGCGTTTTTTTGAGGTTTCGGACAGTTTTGAACAGGTAGGTGGCAGAAAGTGTTCCTACAATGACGTTTGCAATGAGTCCGGCCCAAAAGACCCCGTTAATATCGAACAAGCGGGCGCCGATCCATGCAAGGGGGACGTACAGGACGAACATCCTTATAAGGGAAAACAGGGTGGAGGGGTAGGGTTTGTTGAGGCCGTTAAAGCTTGCCGTGCTTAACATTACAAGTCCCTGGAATCCGTAACTGGCGCCAATTATGTAAAAATATTTCCTGGCGATTTCGATTACAAGCGGATCGCCGGTGAAAAGTGAAGCAATGCCCCGGGCAAAAATCAGCAGCAGAATGAATACCACGAGTCCCCAAACAATTGAAAATTTGAAGGAGATGTTCAAAGCGCCCGTGATGCGTTTAAACTTCTGCTTGCTGAAATTCTGGCCTATGAATATAATTAATACAGAACCCAGGGCTGCAATCACCATCAGGGCAAACATCTCCACCCTCGAAGCCACCCCAAAGGCAGCAACAGCTTCTTTGCCAAACCCGGCAAGTATTTTTGTGATGAGTCCTACCGAAATCGGGGGAATAAGCATGCTTAATGAAGCGGGACCGGCAATGTAGAGCACGTTTTTCCAGGTAGAAAGAATGCTTTTGAGTTTCCCGAGATGAATGCTCAGGAGCTTTGTCTTTTTTATAAGGATGAATAATATGACGATGAGACCAATGCCCCGGGAAATAACGGTGGCCAGGGCCGCCCCCCTGATTCCCATTTCAGCAATGGGACCGAAGCCAAAAATCAGGATGGGATCGAGGATCGCATTTGCAATGGCAATGGCAAGCATGATCATGCCCGGGGTGAAGGTGTCGCCGGTTGCGCGGATAATATTGTTGCCAATCATGGGGATCACCACAAAAGGAACCCCAAAGTACCAGATACTCATATAGTCGTGCACATAATTAAGCACATCACCTTTTGCCCCCAGCGACTTGAAAACCGGACCAATGGTTTGAATGCCCGCGATCACAAAAAGCAAGACGACAATCAGTCCCAGTAAAATGGCCCTACTTGCCATCATCTTCACTTCCCCTCGCTCGGTGTGAATTATATTTCTTGAAATCAAAGAACTTGTACCGATGCCCACGCCCTGGGACAGGCTGTTGATGAACATGATAACAGGAAAACTAAAGCTCATGGCGGCCAGTGGCTCTACCCCAAGCTTGCCCACATAAAAGGTGTCGACCAGGTTAAAAACCACCATCCCCATCATTCCCATTAACATGGGCCATGCCAGCGAAAAAAGCTGCTGCTTTATCTTCCCCTCTGTCAGGTTCTTATTTCTCTTTCGCATTTATACAGATCGGATATCGTTTTCCTGATGGGTCTTCATCGTGCGAAGATATGCCTGTAGTTGGAATTCCAACGAATAATTAAATAGATAATTTGTAGTTTTATACAAAACCAAAGAGAAATGAAAACAGGTACTCTCCCAAGGCTTTCCATAGCAGTTCTACTAATTGTTTTGTGGTCCTCTCTGAGTGGTCAGGGTTTGGTTTTAAAGGAAGAGTCTGATGAGCCGGACCAGGTTTTAGATAGTTTGCAGCTCATTCCCTATAAGCTGAGTGCCATCACCGATGCTTTCAATAAGTCGAACATCCTGATTGCCGAATCGGAGAATCTGCAGCTTAGCGATGCAATCGTTGAAGCCTACAAAAGTAAGACTGACACCCTGTTTGCAGAGGTGGATCAGTTCCTGGGAGACAGCATTACTTACAGCCTGGAGGGGTTGGTACTAAGGGAGTTGAGTCAGATTGAACAGCGCACCGAGTACTTCCAGGGAGAGCTTAGGCGTTTTCAGGACCGTATTCTCAGCGATAGCAAGACCATCAGGAATGCCCTTGCAAAATTACTTCTCGATCAGAAGCGCTGGAAGCTGACCAGGGAATATTATACAAATGGAGAATTCAATGAGGAACGCCTCTTACGTATCGACAGGCTCGTTTTCAGGCTCGATTCGGTGCACAGCCTGCTTCAGCTTGATCTTGGACAGCTGGTGAGGCAGCAGGACAGGGTGTCGGACAAAATATTTGAGCTTGAACAAGTTAAAGACGCGGTAAAGAATCAGAAAGAGCACCTTGGAGAACAGTTGTTCAGGAGAGATGCCGCCGGATTGTTTAGCGGGCTTTCCCACCTGGGTGATCCGGGTCTCCTTAAAAAACACAGCACCCAGATGAAAAAGGAGTTTCGGACCGATTTTGCCGTCCTGAGATCGGACTTCCTTTCGAGCATGGTCTTTCTCTTCTTATTCTCTTTGGGCTTACTGGCCTTCTTTGTCTGGTATAGAAGGCATTACGACAGTCAGATGTCGGAAAAAAAGTTCGAGCTCTCGAAGATGCAGCTAGCCCTGATTTCCTCGCCCCTGGTGACTGCCGTTTTCATCTTTGTAATTATGATCAGATTTATTCATCATGATCTGCCCCGAAGCTTTGCAGCCTTCAACCTGTTGCTCATGATGGTACCCCTGATGATTCTTGTGGTCAGGCTTTTTGGCAGGCATGTAATGCAATGGATCCTTTTGCTGGTGATGCTGTTTTCGCTTACCCTTATATACGATTTATACTATTACCCGGACATCCTCCAGCGTCTGTTCCTTCTTGGGTTTTCTGTATTAGGACTGGTACTGTTTTTATGGCTTTACAGGAAGAAGCCCCTCGAAGGCCTGTTCAGCAGTGAGCGTATATACCGGATTTTCAGGATCATCCTCACAGGGTTCTCTGTCATGCTCTTCATTGCCATCATTGCCAACCTCATCGGAGCAAGCAGTCTGGCCGAGTTCTTCACCCTCCTGCCTATTCAGATCGCCATACTTGCGGTTGTTATACAAGTGATTATCAGGGTTCTGGACACGATGATTTTTCTCCTGCTTGCCACCAATTACCTGCAAAAATTCAATGTAATCAGGGATGGCTTCCAGGTGATTTACAAGAAAATGGGGGGACTTGTCGATATCATATTCTGGTTCTTCTTTTTCAGTGCTGCCCTTAGAATCTTTCGCATCAGGGATGTCGTATTTGAGTGGGGCAGGGGTGTGTTTACAAATGGGATTAAGATTGGGGAAGTGGATATTACCCTCGGCAATGTTCTCATATTCGTATTTGTGATCTGGCTTTCCATTATGATCACGCGGATGCTTAGCCAGATCCTGGAGAAGGATGTATTCACAAGGGTGAAGATGGGGAAGGGGGTCCCGAGCACCATCATTCTCCTGATGAAGATCGTTCTGATTTCGGGAGGGTTTTTCTTTGCAGCAAAGGCTGCGGGCATGGCGCTTACCAATCTTTCAATTGTGCTGGGTGCTTTCTCGGTGGGTATCGGTTTTGGTCTGCAGAACATCTTTAATAATATGGTATCCGGACTGATCCTTGCTTTTGAAAGGCCCATTAAGGTGGGAGATATTGTGCAGGTGGGTGAACTTACAGGCACCGTGCTGAGCATCGGTTTGCGTTCGAGCACGGTAAGAAGTTTTGATGGAGCAGAGGTGATTGTACCCAACGGGAACCTGATCTCCGACCAGATGATCAACTGGACCAAGTCGGATTCGAACCGGCGTATGGACATCCGCATCGGTGTGGCCTACGGTACCAATCCCGAAACGGTTCTGGCCATCATGGAGGAGCTGGCCCAAGGCCATAAGATGGTCGATAAAACACCCCCGCCCCGAGCCTATTTTATAGGTTTTGGTGACAGCTCGCTGGATTTCAGGCTGCTGGCATGGACCATCCTCGACTTCAGGCTGGAAACAGAAAGTGAGCTCAACGTAGCCCTGAACAAGGCGCTGAAGGATGCCGGC
>CAZRPW010000122.1:0-13469 GCA_964601975.1 uncultured Bacteroides sp. | reverse complement strand
AGTATCAATCGGCACGGAGAAAATCCAACTTCTAATTCAACATTCTTTTCTTGGTTAACCGCTTTACTGGAATGTAAAGAAGGACATAAAAATAGGACTTCGCATCCGCCCAGGCGGATGAGGAGTCATCTTTAGTAGTGGGGGTAGTGTTGTTCAGCCTTCGGCTTCACGAGTCCAAATAGGGGGTGCTTTACTACCAGAAACCCATACTCGCTCCGCTCGTTTCAGTTTTTTTATTCCCTTCGCTTACAGAAGCAAGCTCCTGATGCTCTGGAAATAAAAAACCCGGTTCGTTTTCGAACCGGGTTCCTGGTAGTAGCGAGAGGCAGAATTGAACTGCCGACCTCATGATTATGAATCATGCGCTCTAACCATCTGAGCTACCTCGCCATTTTTTGAAGAACATCGATGCGCATCTGCGCTTTCGGGCTGCAAATATATAAACTTTTTGGATTACAGCAAAGGGTTTTGAACCTTCGCTGATTCGATGTGTTTTTGTATATTAGAGGAAGCTGCACTGGAATCATTTTACTATGGGAATCACACAAATCATTATCTATTTGAGTGTCTTTGCAATTGTTGCAGTATCTGCTGGAACGATTGCCAGGATGTTCCAGAAACTAAAACTGCCATTGATTACCGGGTTCCTGTTAATCGGATTAATCTCTGGGCCTGAAATTCTTGGATTGATTGAGGTAGAAGCTCTCCCTAAACTTAATTTCCTGAATGATATTGCACTTGCATTTATTGCAATGGCTGTAGGGTCCGAGCTTTTTCTGAAAGATCTGAGAAGCAGAATGAAGAGCATCATTTCTATGACCATTACACAAATATATATTCCATTTTTTTTGGTAGGCTTCACAATGTATCTGTTAACAGATATAATACCTTTTTTTGATGGACTAAAATTGGCTGCAAAAATTGCTATTTCAATGATGGCTGGAACAATTGCTGCTGCCCGATCACCTGCATCGGCCATTGCTGTCATTAATGAACTTCGGGCGAGAGGCCCTTTTACACAAACATCCATTGGAGTTGTGGTTGTGAAAGATTTTGGAGTGATCATTTTTTTTGCAGTCATTTTCACACTCTCCAAATCACTGATTCAGGAAGCAGAGTTCAGAATGATATTTATAGTCCAGGTCCTTGCTGAACTAACCCTTGCCTTTGGATTAGGATTTATTGTTTGGATCCTTCTCAGAATGGTTTTATCTCTCAAGGGGAGGTTTCATTTTAAAAAAGTAATGGTATTATTCATAGGATTCCTGGTTTATCAGTTTACCCATATTGCAGCTGAACACTCCGGATTTTATCTGGGACTGGAACTGCATATCGAGCCATTAATGATTTGTATAATAGGAGGATTTCTAATCACAAATTATTCTGTTTACCGCAGCGATTTGCTGATGATTGTGAAAGAGCTGGGCCCTGTCGTTTATGTGGTATTCTTTACCCTTACGGGGGCTAAAATCTCCCTTGATGTTGTTGCATCGCTCTGGTTTGTTACCCTGAGTTTGTTTGGGATAAGGCTAGTTTCCCTTTTTCTTGCGGGATATTTAGGCAGTGCTATCGTTGGCGACCCCCCTTTGTTCAGGAGAATATCCGGAATGGCCTATGTGACACAGGCAGGAGTTGCGATGGGACTAGCCTCTATCATTGCTGTTGAATATCCCGGTTGGGGTAGCGATTTTGCAACATTAATGATCTCGGTTATTGTACTGAACCTGATTTTTGGTCCGCTTTTATTCAGGTGGGCTTTGCACCTTGCCGGGGAGGAACATGTGAAATCGGATAGTTCTCCCGAAGTGGAACGAAAAGTACTGATTTTTGGCTTGGAAAATCAATCCCTGGCTCTGGCAAACCAGCTAAGCGAACAGAATTGGAAGGTAGAATTTGTTGTGAACAAGCTATCCGAAGAGCGGGAAAGAAATCGAGAATACACGGAACACCTTTTAGTTGGGACCGGACATCTGGCTTTGCGAAAATTCAGTGCGGAAAAGGCCGATACCATTGTTTGCCTTATGTCGGACGAGGAAAATTATGCGATTTGCGAAACAGCCTATGAGCACTTTGGCACCAATCATCTGATTACCAGGCTACATGATCGTAGTTTCTATAAGAAGTTCCTCAAGATAGACGTGATGGTGATGGATCCCAATACAGCCATGGTTTCTTTACTTGAACATCTTATTAGGGCACCCATAGCCACATCGCTATTGCTTGGAATGGATGAAAACCAGGATTCCATCGATATCGAATTGAGAAATTCCGATTACCATGGCCTCACGCTACGTGATCTGCGACTGCCTGCCGATGTAATTATTCTTTCGGTGACCCGGGGCGACCATCCTATTATTTCCCATGGTTATACCCGTCTCAGGCTTGGAGATATTGTAACCATGGTGGGTTCCAATGAAAGCCTGGATAAAGTAAGACTGAACCTGCAGGGTTATTAAAATAATGCAGTCTTGAGGATTAAATTCCCTCGCAAAGCCGGAAGTCAGTTTTTTTCAATTTTTTAAGATGCTATATTGCATAGGTATTTGCATTTCTGAAACTCACTAAAACTAAACCCTCAATGATTAAGCATTTAAGCTCAGTGATCCTGGCTTTGTTTCTACTGTTGACAATATCCCTTTCGGCCCAGGATGCCGATTGGTGGCTGAATGAGCCCTATCGCCTGGTGCAGACCAACCTTCGTGAGATTGACGCAGCCGATTTCGACATGAAAGTATATGTGGAATCCCTGCAGGACATGGGGGCCAATACGGTGCTGATCAACGTGGGGGGTATTGTGGCAAATTACTACACCGACCTGGAGTTTCACTATCGCAATCCAAATTTGAAATTTGATCTCATTGAAGAGCTCATCCCGAAATTACATGATGCGGGGATTCGGGTGATGGGACGTTTCGACTTCAGCAAGCTGAATGAAGAAATGGCTGATAAAAACCCCGACTGGCTTTATGTGAATATCCGGGGAGAGTATGTGAATTACAACCACCAGGTGCACACAAGCGTAAATGGTGGGTACCAGCAGGAGTATGCTTTTAAGATCCTCAGCGAGGCCCTGGAACGTTTTCCCCTCGATGGCGTTTTCTTTAATATGATTGGCTATCAGACCAGGGATTATAGCAACAATTACCATGGAATTGACCAGTCGGATGCTGACCGCTCAGCTTTTCGGCAGTGGTCCGGCGGACTCGATCTTCCGGTGGAGGAGGATGATGCAGATCCAGTGTTCAGGAAGTACAGGCAATTTAAAGAGGAATCGGCCCGGGATTTGTTCTATCGCATCAGTGAGCACATTAAATCCTATGGCGAGCATATTGCACTTTGCACCTATACCCATGCGGGAATTGATCTTTACAGGAAGGAGTCTCACTCCAGTCTGTTTAGTGAAAAGCCGGCCTGGGATTACTCTGCTTCCCACAATGTAAAAAGCGCCCTGGGTTCGTGGAAGAACATGCAGGTTAGTAATGCGACTGTACATTTCATCGATTATCCTGCCAGGCATGCGGCCGATGCACGCTTTTTTACTGAAAAGAGACTGGCCCAGAACATCATGCACGGGGCCGGCCTGGACTTCTATTGTATTGGCCGGCTCGATAACCTGGAGGATCGGCTGGTGCTGGAGAATGTGAAGCGGGTATTTAACTTTCACAAGAGCAATGAGACCTGGTTGTACAAGACCCATTCAAATGCCAGTGTGCTTCTTCTGCATGACGAGCATTCGGAGGGTGAGTATAATGGTCTCTTTGAATTTTTGACTGAGCGTCACATTCTGTTTGATGTGATGGAGCATTGGCGGATTACGGATGATGATTTACCGAGGCAACTTTCTGAATATGAGATGGTGATTCTTCCGGATATTGAACGCATGAGCCAGGAGGCCTGCACCCTGGTGGACAAATATGTGGCCGGGGGAGGAAAGATACTGGCCACCGGCTTTACTTCCACAGCTGATGAGATTGGGAATCCACTGAATCGGTTCAGGCTGCTTAGCCTGGGAGTTGAGCCCGAATTTGAAAGATTCCCGAAGACGCAGGGGACCTATTTTCGGATATTTAATGAAGATAAGGATGCCCTGCAGAACCCTACACTTCAGTACCTTGACCTGGTTTATGTTTGGGAGGATATTGCGCTTTGTAAGGCCAGATCGGGGGCAGAAGTAAATCTCGGGTACATACCACCGGCCATGATTGGTCCGCCCGAGAAGTGTTATTACACCGAGGTAAGCAATATCCCCGGGATGATTTCCATGAGCTATGGAAAGGGCAAATCAGGCTTTATTACTTTCCCCATAGGTACCCACTATGCGCATACGAGACACTACGGACACAGGGCATTGATGGAGTCGGCTATTTTCACCCTGCTTGACTACAGTCCGGATATGAGCACGGATGCCTCAGTATTCCTGGAGATGAGCCACCAGGTGAGTGATGATGGAGAAAGCGAATGGTTCGGGCTTATAAACCATTGCGGACAAATGGGAAATGGTTTTTATGAACCTCTTCCTCTGCCCGGCTTTAACATCTCATTCACTCCTTTAAAGGAGGTTGAGAGTATCCGTTTACTTGGAGCTGGCAAAACGGTTCCAATCAGCAATATGGAGGATGGAAAACTTACAGTCAGGATTGAAGGAATCGATTTTTATGATGTACTTTTGGTAGAGTACAGTAAATAAGCTAAGAACTTAGTTGAAAATGGGAAAGATTACTGATAGGATTGCCGGGGGAAGGGTGCTGATATCGGACGGAGCCTGGGGGACTTTTTTGCATAAGAAAGGACTGAAGGTCCAGGAGTGTCCCGAGTCGTGGAATACTGAACGGCCCGCAGATGTGGAAGAGATTGCCAGGAGTTATGTGGATGCGGGAGCTGATTTTGTGCTTACAAATAGTTTTGGGGGAAGCCCTTTTAAACTGGCTGCATACGGACTGCAGGATAAGACCTTTGAATTAAATCAGGCAGCAGCAGAGATATCAAAGAGAGCAGCCGGGGACCGTGCCCTGGTACTGGGTTCCATGGGTCCAACCGGGAAAATGGTGATGATGGGGGAGATCCCGGAAGAGGAGTTGCTGGAAGGGATGAAGCAGCAGGCTCGTGGACTGGTGGCCGGCGGAGTGGATGGGATAGTTGTGGAGACCATGTCGGATCTTGAGGAGGCCCGTATTACCATAGAGGCCATTAAAAGTGTAGCAGACCTGGATGTGGCCTGCACATTTACTTTTTCAAAGACACAGACCGGAGAATACCGGACCATGATGGGAGCAGGGGTTCCCGAGTTTCTGGAAATGACCTCCGCGTCCGGGGTTGATGTAGTGGGTGCTAATTGCGGAAACGGAACAGCAGGGATGATTGAAATTGTAAAGGAGATCAGGGCAATCGATCCTCATATTCCGGTGCTTGTACATGCAAATGCAGGATTGCCCGAGTACAGGGATGGGGAGACCATCTTTCCGGAGTCTCCCGCCGAAATGGCTTCCCAGATGAAAGACCTGGTGGCCGCCGGTGCCAATATTGTGGGAGGCTGCTGCGGTACAACACCCGAGCATATCCGGTATATTGTTAAAATTTTAGGCCTCGGTGCATAGGGAAAAAGTGTTTTAATGCATCTGCGTTAAACAGGCCTTCCTTTAACTTAAAACTAAGACCCAATGAAATCGATTCTGTTCATGAGTGCGATCTTACTCTTTACCTCGCAGGTCTTCTGCCAGACCAGGGTACTCAGGGGAGAGCTGACAGCATTTAACCGTTACCCGGTTGCCAATGTAAAAGTTTTTTCAAAAAAGGCAAAGTCAACGGTGACCACCGATTCGCTTGGGAGGTTTCAGATTGTCTGCAATGAGAAGGACTTCCTTATGGTGAAAAGCAAGGTTTTTACGCCCCTGAACCTGAGGATTGGGAAAAAGACGGATTATGTGAAGGCCAACCTGATTTTCAGGGATTCACCTAAGAACCGCGAGATTGCCACCGGACAGGGAATTCTTAATCCAGATAATCTCACCTATGCGCTTACCCATTTGGAGTCGGAGAACAACGATTTCTGCAACTTTACTGATTTTTTCAGTCTGGTCAAGGGTAAGTTCCCCGGTGTGGAGGTTAAAAATACACCCTCGGGTGGACAGGGGGTATATGTACGCGGACAAAAATCCTTGCAGGGGGAAACGGAGGCTTTGTATGTGATTGACGGAGTAATTGTGAATGATGTTTCTTTCGTGATTCCCTGTCATATAACCAGTATCGATATCCTGAAAGACGGGGCTGCAGCCATGTACGGAGCAAGGGGTGCCAATGGGGTTGTGGTGATAGAAACGAAATCAAATTTTGAGGAAAAATGAGAATTTCAATATTTGTTTTAAGCATCATTCTCGTAAGCATTTTCCAGGTGACTGAAGCACAGGAGCACGTGGTTTACGGGAAAATTACAGCCTACAATCAGTATCCCATTCAAAATGTCGAGGTGCTTTCTAAAAAGAGCAAGTCAGCAGTGAAGACCGATTCATTGGGCATGTTTTCAATAGTTTGCAGTGAGAAGGATGTGATTAAGATTAACACAAAGGTTTTCAAAACGGTGTCGAGGAAGATTAATAAGGATACAGATTCTCTTTTCATCAATCTTATTTTCATAGATACACAGGCCAATCGTGAGATTGCCACGGGCTACGGATACATTAGTGAGGCCGACCTCACCTTTGCCGCGAGCCACCTGGAGCAGGAGAATAATGATTTCTGCAGCTATAGCAGTGTATATGATCTTTTGCAAGGACGGTTCTCTGGTGTTGCCGTGAGTGGTAATGTTGTTTACGTGCGCGGGGGTACCAATTCACTAAACCTTAGTAGCGAAGCGCTATACGTGGTCGACGGAACTGTATCAGGAACCATCGCCTGGCTCAATCCCTGCGATATTGTATCGGTGGACGTGTTGAAGGATGGTGCCACTGCCATATATGGTGCACGAGGGGCAAATGGAGTCGTGGTTTTTGAGACTAAAAACGGACTTTAACCCTTATGGCCTGGTTGTTAATTTTTTCCTAATTGTTTAAAGATTTTGCCTGCAATCATTATCTTGGGATGCGTCTGCATCATCATGAAATGAGGACTTTGAATATATACTTCCGACAATTATTTTTCTCTGCTCTAATGGCTCTTTCTGTGCTTTCAGTGAGCGCTCAGGAGTGGCATACCCTTGATACTTCAGGAAAACTTGAGGAAAGGTCGGACAATGGATTCATGTCCTGCAAGGGGAAGTTCTACTTGCTTGGGGGTCATGGACTTCGGCCAGTTGGCATTTATGATCCCTCGGAAGGAACATGGACCGAAGGTGCTGTGCCCCCAATTGATCTGCACCATTTTCAGGCGGCACGTATCGAGGATGAGATCTGGATTGTTGGGGCTTTTACCGGCGAATTTCCCAATGAAAAGCCGGTTGAATATATCTACATTTATAACACAGCTTGTGATGAGTGGAGGAGGGGTGCCCGGATTCCTACTGACAGGCTCAGAGGCTCTGCCGGGGTGGCTGTTTATCGTGAGAATATCTACCTGGTATGCGGTACGGCCGATTTGCATAATCCTGAAACTAAAAGCTGGGTAGATCGCTTTGATACAAAAACCGGCAAATGGAAAAAGCTGGCAGATGCCCCCAGGAGCAGGGGACATTTTCATGCCGGGATTTGCAGAGGGAAAATCTATGCAGCCGGTGGAAGTAATCCAACCGGAAAGCGCATAGGAACGCCTGGACGGCCCTTATCTGAGGTAGATGTATTCGATATTAAGTCGGGGAAATGGAATACCCTTCCTGCCGAACAGAATCTCCCTACCCCAAGGGCTTCCTGTGCTACGGTGACCATTTTGGATCATGTTCTGGTGATCGGGGGAGAAAACTTTGACCAGGAAGATGCCTATAAGACGGTTGAGGCCTATGATGTGGAACGTGGAGCATGGGAAATATGGGATAGTCTTGAAAGTGGAAGGACAGGAACCCAGGCCTTTATGTGCGTGGGTGCGATATTTATAACAGCGGGAAGCAGGGACCGTATTGGCAATTTTGCCCCAACAACCCTGGAAATGTTAACTTATTGATGCTTTACAGGAAATTGGGAAAGACAGGCATGGAGATCTCAGAGATCAGCCTTGGGACCTGGCAGGTTGGAGGCCGCTGGGGCAAAGCATTCAGCAAGACCAATGCTGAAGCTATACTGAACGGCGCCATCGACGCGGGCATTAATTTCATTGACACTGCAGATGTCTATGGGGAAGGACTCAGTGAAAAGATGGTCGGAGAGGTGGTTCGAAGCCGAAAAGAAAAAGTTTTTGTGGCTACCAAGTGTGGCAGGAGGCTTAATCCGCACAACAATGCGGCCTATACTCCGGAGGCGCTGCGGCAGTTTGTGGAGGACAGCCTTAGAAATTCCGGATTGGAGGTGCTCGACCTGATTCAATTACACTGTCCGCCGTCAGAAGTATACAGGAGGCCGGAGATTTTCGGGCTGTTTGAACGGCTGAAGGAGGAGGGGAAGATCCTGAATATGGGGGTGAGTGTGGAGAAGGTGGAGGAGGCTATGATGGCTATCGGGTACCCCAATGTCACCAGCGTTCAGATTATTTTCAATATGTTCAGGCATAAACCTGCGGAAGCCTTTTTCAGGGAAGCCGCGGCAAAAGATGTGGGTATTATTGTAAGGGTTCCTCTTGCCAGTGGTTTGCTCACCGGACTGTATACCAGCGACACCCGGTTCGGACCCGACGATCACCGGAATTTTAACCGGGATGGAGCCATGTTTGACAAGGGAGAGACATTTTCGGGAGTGGATTATCAGAAGGGCCTTGAGGCGGTTGAGGAGATCAGGAGCCTTTTTCCGGGTCGGGAAAACCTGGTAACGCTGGCTCTCAAATGGATCCTGATGTTCAGGGAGGTAAGTTGTGTGATTCCCGGGGCATCTTCTGTTGGGCAGTTAAGCTCTAATCTCGGAGTCCTCGATGAAGAAAATCTAAAAACTGAACAGATGGACGCGATTTCCGGTATCTACAGCCGGCTGATCAAAGAACAGGTTCATCATCTCTGGTAGTATTCGTTTCTTCGGGAATTTTATTTTCTTTGAAGGATCAAATCAAATGGATGAGTAATTCCAGGGTACTTTTAACATACCATGATCTTACCGTGGAGGTGGAAACAACCCCGCCCCGTGAACTTTTAGATCATATTCATGGAACAACCCTGGGACAGCCGGGTAGTTTCAGGTATCAGCATGTGGACCTGGTGGACCGGCTTCATGCACCGGGGGAGAATTATTTCATGTTTCTTCGCAAAAATGGGAAAATGATGGGGTCCGTGGGTTTTGTGGGCAGGCATTCTCAGAGCGGAGGAGTGAAGCACGATAGCTGGATGATCCGCTACTTCTCCATCAAGGCGCCCCTGCGCGCAGTTCCCAAAAAGAGAAAAGAGAAAGCCGATCTAAGGGATGAGAACAAGCGGACGACGGTGTTGGGCAGGTTTATTCAACCCGTTTTTGCACATCCATCTCAACTGAGAGGTGAGGAGGATGCAGAGAAACCCTCCATTGTTTATGCCCTCATTGATCAGAAGAACCTTCGGAGTATGAACTTCAGTGCCCAGATGGGAATGGAGACTGTTGGGGAGGTGGCTAATTTCAGTTTCAGCCGTCTGAAGCCCAGGCGGTCGGAGCGCTTGGAACAGCTTCCCGATTCGGATAAGGGTGAAATGGTTTTGCTACTTAAGGAGTTTTACAGTGATTACAATCTGTTTTATTCAAACCCCCTTTTTAAGAACCAGGGTTATTACGTAATCCGGGAATCAGGCAGGGTAGTGGCCGGAATACAGGAGTACCCGGTTAGCTGGCGTATTGTAGATTACGGATCTGTTTTGGTAAACAGTCTTATGCGCGTCCTTACAAGAATTCCCTGGGTAAGGTCACGTGTGGGTTCCGATGAGCTGAAAATGCTTGCTTTCGACGGGATATACTGTGAACCCGGGTATGAGAAAGTCCTCTACGAACTCATGGAGGCTGTGCTCGCGCGAAAGGGCAGGTACCTGGCCATGCTGATGATGGATCAAAAATCGGGACTGTATCAAATTTTCAGAAAATATGGCCATCTTGGTCCCCTGCACCGGGTATTGGGTACTTTTATGGCCGATATCAGGGTCCGTTTTATAAATATACCCGCTGAGGCAAAGAATCAATTTCTGGCTCAGCCTACTTATATACCCACTTACGATAATTCATAGTGAAATGACCATAGAGACAAAGATCGAAGGCTTTCGGATCAGGAAGGCAGAAAAAAAAGATGTACCCATCGTGCTTGATTTCATCAGGAAACTGGCAGAATATGAGCATCTCACCCACGAAGTGGTGGCCACCGAAGAGAATCTGGAACGTTACCTTTTTGGTGAAGAGAGAGCAGCCGAGGTAGTGATTGGATACTTCCGGGACCAGCCGGTGGGATTTGCCTTATATTTTCATAGCTTCTCCACCTTCCTGGCAAAGCCGGGGATTTACCTTGAAGACCTTTTTGTGCTTAAGGAACAGCGGGGCTTAGGATTTGGAAAAGCTTTACTCAGCTACCTGGCAAGTGTGGCTGTAGCAAAGGATTACGGAAGGCTCGAGTGGGCGGTGCTTGACTGGAATGAACCCTCCATTAAATTTTATAAGTCACTTGGTGCGAAGATGTTGGATGACTGGATCGTCAACCGCGTAAGCGGCGATACCCTGAAAAATCTGGCGGCTCAGTTTTGATAGAAAGAGGATATGGAGATTATTGTTAAGCCTGTTTGTAAGCGTCAGGATCTAAAAAAGTTCATTCATTTACCGGCAAAGATTCATAAGGAACATCCCAATTGGATACCACCTCTATACTCGGATGATTGGGAATTTTTCTCCTCGAAAAAGAACAAATCCTTTGAATACAGCGATGTGATTATGCTGCTGGCATACCGTGGGGAGGATTTAGTGGGGCGGATCATGGGGATCATTAACCGGAAGTACAATGAACAACATCGTGAAAAGCATGCCAGGTTTAATTACCTGGAGACCTGGGACGACAGGGAGGTGGTTGAGGTGCTTCTAAGGCATGTGGAGGATTGGGCGAGGAAGAAGGGGATGGAAAAGATTGTGGGTCCCCTTGCATTTTCGGACAAAGATCCCCAGGGTTACCTTATAAGCGGATTTAATGAAACTATTTCCCTTGCTACACACTGTAATTTTGAATACCTGGTCACACACCTGGAGTCGCTTGGTTATACAAAGGACATTGATCTGGTGGTATATAAAATCAGGATTCCCGAGCAGACCCCGGATCTTTATCTAAAAGTTGCCGAAAGAGCAGAACGGAACAATCCAGGCATTCAGCTTCTCGAGTTTACAAAGCGGAAGGATTTGAAACCATGGGTCAGGCCCATCTTCACCCTGATCAATGAGACTTTTACAGATATCTATGGCTTTATGCCCTTTACACTGAAGGAGATGGACGACTTTGCCAATCGCTATCTCCTCCTCATGGACCCACGCTACATCAAGGTGGTGCTTAATGAAGGGAATGAGGCTGTGGCATTTGTAATTGGGATGCCGGACCTTAGCAAGGGGATCAAGCAGGCACGTGGATACCTGTTCCCTTTAGGAATTATTAAGATTATTCTATCCGGAAAGCGATCCAGGCAACTGAACCTTATGCTGGGGGCTGTACACCCTGAATACCAGAACAGGGGACTGGATACGATATTGGGATCAGCCATGCTGGAGTCGGCAAGAAAAGGTGGTCTGCAATATATTGACAGCCACCTGGAAATGGAGACCAATACCAAGGTGAGGGCAGAAATGGAGTACATGGGGGGAGAGGTTTACAAGACCTACAGGGTTTTTGGGAAAGCCCTGGGAAAGATGAAAAACACTGAAAAATCTGAAGATATACTGCAGCTGCAGGAAGTGGAGTGTGGCTAAAAATTTAAATAATTAGGCCATCATATTTTGTTTTTTGTCAGGAAGGGCTTACTTTTGAAGCTTATTATTCAGAAAACATGAGAATTACTGGAAATATGACCGTGAATACCAATCCGCTTTTTTCGTAAGCGGGCACGGCAAATTATCTCTTTTCCAACCAGTAATTTTTCTTCAATGTTACAATTCAGTTTAAAATCAAGATTATCAAAATCCGCATTACGGGAATTTTTAAGTGACCTGCGTGAAGCCATTGGGGGCTCTGAGCGAGATTTTACAAAGATTCCCCTGAGCAAAGCCATCATATTGCTCAGCATCCCCATGGTGCTGGAAATGATCATGGAATCGGTATTTGCCCTGGTGGATATATTCTTCGTCTCCCGGCTGGGGGCCGAAGCTGTCGCCACTGTGGGAATCACCGAGTCACTGATGACCATTGTTTATGCCATCGGCATTGGTTTAAGTGTGGGTACCACGGCCCTGGTCTCCCGACGCATCGGGGAGAAGCGTCCCGAGGAGGCTGCCGTATCGGCTGTTCAGGCCATTTTTGCCGGGGTGACAGTTTCCCTGCTATTTTCGGCAGTGGGTATTTTCTTTTCCAAAGACCTGCTTCGCCTTATGGGCGCTTCCGAAACTACCGTGGAGACTGGCTATATGTATCCTGCAATTATGCTCGGCGGGAACGTTGTTATTATGCTGCTATTTATAATTAATGCTGTTTTCCGGAGTAGTGGCGATGCAGCGATCTCCATGCGGGTGCTGTGGTTTGCAAATATCCTGAACATCATTCTCGATCCCCTGTTTATATTTGGAATAGGTCCTTTCCCTGAACTTGGTGTTCAGGGTGCGGCAGTAGCCACCAACATCGGGCGCGGAGTGGCGGTGCTCTACCAGCTCTATCTGCTGACCCGCGGAAAGTACCGGGTAAAGATCCAGGCAAAACAGCTGGTGATCCGAATCAAGGAGGTGATTAAACTGCTGAGACTCTCCATAGGCGCAATCGGTCAGAACATCATTGCAACTTCTTCGTGGATTTTCCTGGTATGGGTGGCTACAGGCCTGGGCGAAGAAGTCGTGGCAGGATATACAATAGCCATACGCGTGATTATTTTCATTTTGCTACCTGCCTGGGGTATGGCCAATGCTGCTGCCACCCTGGTTGGTCAGAACCTGGGTGCCGGTCAACCCGATCGGGCCGAACGGGCTGCCTGGCTTGTAGGAATTGCCAACATGGTTTTACTGGGCCTGGTTTCCGTGATTTTTATTGCCTTTCCGGATGCTTTTATCGGTTTTTTTGTGGATCCTGTCGATGAACCAGTAGTAACTCAAAGCGGGACTACTGTTCTTCGCCTGGTAAGCTTCGGCTTCCTGGTCTACGCCATAGGAATGGTGATGATTAACGCCATTAACGGGGCGGGCGATACAGCCACACCCATCTGGATCAACTTCATTGCTTTCTGGCTGCTGGAGATTCCCTGGCCTACCTGTTTGTGAAGGTACTGGGAATGCAGATCA
>CAZRPW010000121.1:10180-13589 GCA_964601975.1 uncultured Bacteroides sp. | reverse complement strand
CCGTTCTGTAGATATTACAGATCTTACATTTGAATATATGCTGCGAATAACCCATAGTAATGACGCAATAAGTTCGTCTTATATTTCAGAATACGGCGAATTTAGCCTATATTTGACGTATATATTACGTCATTTACACTTCTAATGTACCTTTATCAACATAGGAACTGGCCAGATTTCACATGGGATAATGAAACGCTTCTATCTTATGTCAGTAAGGTGCGTGATCTTCAAGGGAGGTTAATTGGAAGAATGGAAGGTTTAGGCTTCGAGCTTCGGAATGAAGCCGTCTTAGAGACACTAACTGAAGATATTGTTAAGACCAGCGAAATAGAGGGTGAACTCCTGAATCCTGATGAGGTTAGATCATCAGTAGCCAAAAGGTTAGGGCTAGAGATTTCCGGATTGCCTGAATCAAGTAGAGATATAGATGGATTGGTTGAAATGATGCTTGATGCCACACAAAAGTTTGAAGTTCCTTTAACAAAAGACCGATTGTGTGGCTGGCATGCTGCACTGTTCCCTACTGGCAGAAGTGGTATGTATCGCATTACTGTTGGGGACTGGAGAAAAGATGATCAAGGCCCCATGCAAGTTGTATCAGGCCCAATGGGGCGAGAAAAGATACATTATGTTGCCCCTGAAGCTGAAAGGCTAGAAACTGAAATGAATAGGTACTTCTCATGGTATAATTCCGAAACCAGGATAGAACCGGTAATAAAATCTGCCCTTGCCCATTTATGGTTTGTTAGCATTCACCCATTCGATGATGGAAATGGCAGAATTGCCAGAGCAATTGCTGATATGCAATTAGCCAGAGCAGATAGAACAAGCCAAAGGTTCTACAGTATGTCGGCGCAAATAATGAAATCCAAAAAAGAATACTACGACATACTGGAGTCAACACAGAAAGGAAGCCTGGATATTAGCCAATGGTTGGTTTGGTATTTTAATCGCTTGACTGACGCCCTGGATGCTACTGACAATTCTTTATCAAAAGTTCTAGTCAAAGCGCGGTTTTGGGAGAAGCATTCAGCTACTCAATTAAATGAAAGGCAGATTAAAATGATCAATGCTCTTTTGGGGGATTTTGTGGGGAAGCTTCACTCATCAAAATGGGCAAAAATGACTAAAGTGCATAGAGATACAGCTCGTAGAGATATTCAAGATTTGATTGTTAAAGGTATTTTATCTGATTCAGGAGAAGGTGGAAGAAGTACAAATTATAATTTGAATTTTCCCTGAAAGTGAGGATTTAATCCCTGTTTAGCATACTACAGAACAATACACTGGAACCGACCGCTGCGCGGCGGCTCAGTTCCACCGTTCCATAGATTCCGATGTGTACGAGGTTAACAAGAGATTGCATATATGCACTATTTACCATGCATAAACACCAACCCTATAACATTTGGCATTAAATCTGATTTTGTACATTTAAATCATGGAGAATAAGCAGATTGAAATATTCAAAAGTGACGATGGGTCAACTGTAATTGAGGTTCGGATCGATAAAGAAACTGTTTGGCTAAACCAATACCAGATCTCAGATTTGTTTTTAACAGATAGAACTTCTATAGGACGTCATATATCGAACATATTCAAGACCAACGAACTTAATGAACATTCAACTAGTGCAAAAATTGCACATGTTCGGAAAGAAGGGAAGCGATCAGTAACTCGACAAATTGGCATCTATAATCTAGATGTCATTCTATCTGTAGGTTATAGGGTTAATTCAGAAAGAGGCAGACAATTTCGGGTATGGGCAAATAGTGTTTTAAGCGACTACTTGGTAAAAGGCTATGCTATCAATGAAAGGAAGTTAAAGGCGCAAAATGAACAGTTAAATGAGCTAAAGCAATCAGTAAAAATTTTAGGAGAAGTTCTAAATTTCAAGACATTAACAAACGATGAGAGTATTGGACTATTGAAAATCATTTCTGATTATGCTTATGCTTTAGATATTTTAGACCAATATGACTACCAACGGCTGGAAATTAAGAATACTTCAGGAAAAGGAACATATCAGTTGACCTATGAAGAAGCAATGGATCAAATACATGTAGCAAAAAAGGCTTATGGTAATAGTGATTTATTTGGACATGAGAAGGACAATTCTTTTCAAAGCTCAATAGCCACAATATTTCAGACATTCGATGGCAAAGAATTGTATCCTAGCATTGAGGAAAAAGCGGCAAATCTATTGTATTTCATTACGAAGAATCATTCGTTTTCAGATGGAAATAAACGCATTGCGGCATTCATGTTTCTGTACTTCTTAGAAAGAAATGGAATTTTATTTGATACCAATGGAAACAAAAGAATTGCAGATAATACATTGGTCGCATTGACCTTGATGATTGCTGTAAGCAAACCGGATGAAAAGGAAATAATGACCAAAGTTATTGTGAATCTAATCAATAGAAATAATTAACTCATCTCCTGCACTTTAGAGCGTTAATATGAATACCGAGTCAAATACTAGTAAAACATCGAGGAGAAGACTTATCAGACTAGTTCTTGTTGGAGCTCACATCACAATAGATCAATACAAATGCATTTTTAGGTAACAGACTACAACACTATGGAACAAAACGGTAAAGCCGACCTCGTGACCTCGGCGGCTTACCTCCGCCGTTCTATACACCATGAAAACCATCACCTGAAAAAGTGAGGGGTATTATATTTATAAGTTAGCACTCATTAGAATCTTATGAAGAACTCTTTCATCCTTTTGTTATTTGTTCTTGCAACAGCTAGTTGCAAAAATATTGAAACGGAAACTAGTAAGCTTTCAATGGACTTGGAAATCATTGAATCTTCTGTCTCATCGAGTGTAGCTGATAAGCTCACATACGCCGAAATCCAGCATATTCTCAATGAAGAAAAATGGGAATACCAACATAATAAAATCAGGTCAATTGCTACTGCTTATGAAAGCCTTCTTGCGACAATACATTCTGAAGAATTCTCATCAGATGATATTGAAGTAGTATTAGCTGAGTTTAGTCAAGTGATCAAGCGTCTAGAAATTAGTAATCAGGCTTTGAATGAGAAGCTAGAAGAAAAGCTTGCCTATTGGGCATCAGTTGAAACTGAGAGATTCCACAGCGGTATTCTTGCAATAGATATTCGTCTATGTGTATTAGATATTATTGATGAGCTGGTCTATCAAGTTGAAAAATGGGACGTGAATGTTAACGTACTGAAACCAATTATCATCGAATCATCAAATATTGTCTCACCCGGTGATACATATACTGCGAAAATAGGCTTAATAGCATATGACTCCACAGCCATTCCGGTATTTAGGATTGATAGTTTAGACTTGGAATTCCTTGATGGTTTCGGTGTTTATAAAGCAACAACAAACATTTCTGGAAGAAAAACCTATAAAGGCGAGATA
>CAZRPW010000121.1:9745-10170 GCA_964601975.1 uncultured Bacteroides sp. | reverse complement strand
TGCAGAATGGAAGTGTGATAAAACACGAATTTGAGGAAACATATTTAGTAAAATAACGAGTGCTAATAAACTCCATACTTCCTGTCACACCTTTTGCAAAAAAAGCAAAATCTGCGCCAGTCGTACGATAATTTATCCGGACCGTTAAAGTCAATTATATGAAACTTGCCATTTCAACGATGATCCTATTGTTTGCTCTGCCATTCGCCATAATTGGTCAGGGGGCTTTTATTCATAAGATTAAAGGGTGCCATTGTGCGATATTCCCAAGGGAGACTTTCGCCATGGTTGGGAGCTCGGAAAGATTCACTCCAACTTTGAGCGTCAAATGGAAAAAGCAGGAGAACTAAGTGGATACAGGTGTGTTGTCGATCCTGAGCAAAATGTATTACAAAGCTCAACTGTTGAATTTAACATTCTTCAGG
>CAZRPW010000121.1:0-9735 GCA_964601975.1 uncultured Bacteroides sp. | reverse complement strand
ATCTGGAATGAACTAGAAAACCTCAATTCTCCGATAATTAACCAGCACGGAACCTGTCGTTGTCCATTCATTCATAAAAAAATCCGCAAGTATAAAAAGCAATATGTAGGATATGTAAATGGTGAGGGAGAAAAAATCCTATTTGTAAATTGTTTCCTCCCACAAAAGGGGGAATTTGAAGATTGGGATGAGAAAATTGTAGATGTTCTTGATGGGTGCAGCAGGTATTGGACAGTTCAGTATAATATTGAAACGGGCCAGCTATTTGAATTGAAAATTAACGGAGGAGGGTAAAGCTGGCTGTAACAGCGAGTAAATTCCATACCGCAGTCACGCCTTTTACGGACCAGGGCACACTAAGAATAAAAAAGCAACACATAGCAAAAGATCGTGCCAGTGGTAAGAGTATTTTTTCTCGGACCGTTGTTGCCAATAGGGATTGAAGTAAGATTAGACTCTTGGTAAACCATCATTACGTATGGGATATAGAACCATACGCTGGAACCGACCTCGTGACCTCGGCGGCTCAGCTCCACCGTTCTACAGACTCAAAGCAAGCCTTTACTTTTCAGCGATATAAATGGGCACAAAGCATGAATGTTTTGTCACCTTTAGTAACCGTTTTCATGGCAGGGGGCAGTTAAGCATAATCCCTTTGGCCAGCTTAAAGACAAAAGGATGGTACCATCCGCCTACTCAGCAGTTATTAAGAAAGCAACCACCAGAATAGCAGATTTTTGTATCTTTGAATAAACATATTTATATGACCTTCGAAAGAACATATGAGATAAAAGATGGCAAGCAACTAATAATTAGTCTGCCTGACAAATTTAGATCCAAGAAGCGGGTTCGGGTCATTATTGAAGATGTTGATGAAGACAAACAGTCAAAATTGGAATATTTGAAAAGGGCTGCGAATGATCCGCTTTTTCTTTCAGATGTTCAGGAGATTCAGGAAGACTTCCAATATACTGACAAAGAGTCTCTATGAAATATAAGAAGTGGAGTATCTGGCGTGCAAATCTTGATCCAGTAGTTGGTTCTGAGCAGGGAAAATCAAGGCCGGTAATTATTATCAGCGAGAACGATATCAACGAACTTCTTAATGCTGTTAATATCATTCCAATCACTTCAAGGAAGCCTGGAAGAGAAGTATATCCAAATGAGGTTTTAATCTCAGCTTCAAAAACAGGAATCGATGTAGAATCAATTGCCCTATGTCACCAAATAAGGACAATAGATAAAAAGCGCCTTTCGAAACTTTATGGCAATATAGGCTCAAAGAAAGTCCAGAGAGAGGTACAAGAAGCATTGACATTTCAGCTTGGAATCAACATTGAGTAGAATGCCCTCAATTGCCTCCATAGCGTGAATCAATTACCGACAACGCTGTAGAACAATTCGCTGGAACCGACCTCGTAACCTCGGCGGCTCAGCTCCACCGTTCCACAGCGTATCAAAGACACTGGCATTTACCTGATTCTTTGCAGTTAACATTTTGTCTCTACTTGCATTTGATTCGTAATTGGTGTATATTTACACCTAAATAGATATTATGGCCAGACAAAGTATTTCTTTCACCAAGCCTAATGACGAGTGGTTAAAGGCTCAAGTTAACACTGAGGAATATTCTAGCAAAAGCGAACTTGTTAACGATCTCATCAGACAGGCTAGGCAGCAACAAGCCCAAATTGATTGGATTCGAGCAAAATTGGAAAGAGCTGAAAAAAGCGGATTTACAGACGAAACAAAAGAACAAATCTTGGCTCAATCTAAGTCTTCACTAAATGGCTAATTATAAGCTAAGCAATGAGGCAAAAGAAGACTTAATACGAATTCATAAGTACGGAGTTGAGAAGTTCGGAATGGCGCAAGCTGATAAATACTTCAATTCGTTTTTTAAGCATTTCGATATAATCGCACAACAACCATTTTCCTTCGAGTCTGTAAATCATATCCGCAATGGATATAGGCGATGTGCCTGTGGACCTGATAGCATTTACTACAGGATTGTTAATGATATAGTTGAAATAATGGCAATTGTGGGACGCCAAGATTTAACGAATGTTCTATAAGCCTGGAATCGTCTAATTCTTGTATAGCGTTTTTCCTGTTCCGACAACGCAGTGGAACAAATCACTAGAACCGACCGCTGCGCGGCGGCTCAGTCCCACCGTTCTGTCGAGTATGTGATTCCCGTAATTGATAATTATACCAATTTTGGGTACCTTTGTGAAAAGCCTTTAGCCATGAGCAAGAACACATCGATAACATTAGGAAATCATTTCGAAGATTTCGTCCAAAATCGAATCTCTGCCGGGAGATATAAAAACACGAGTGAAGTAATTCGCGCAGGGCTTAGATTATTGGAGGAAGAAGAGGATAAGGTCACAGCCTTGAGACATGCGATCCAAGAGGGAATAGACAGTGGAATCGCAGAAGATTTTGAACCAGAGCAATTCCTTAAGAACCTAAAGGCTCAAAGGTCCTCAAATGGCTAAATATGAGCTCACAAAAAAGGCCACTAAGGATCTAGGGAAAATCTGGAATTATACTGTCGATACCTGGTCTGAGAATCAAGCAGACCAGTACTACCGAATGCTTTTGAACAGTTGTCAAGATATTGCAGACGGAAAGGTAAATGGCAAACCGTATGAGGGTATCTATTCTGGCTTACTTGGGATTAAGACTGGTAAGCACATTATCTTCTATCGGCAGATTAATGAGGATCTCGTTGAGATTGCCAGATTTCTGCACGAGCGTATGGACTTGAAAAGGCGTATCAGGGAGTAAATCCCAACAGAACAAATCGCTAGAACCGACCTCGTTCCTCGGCGGCTTACTTCCACTGTTCTACCTTCCTTAAGCATTACGGCTAAACCTTGGGTGCTAATTTCCATGGGCAGAGTGAAAGCGGAATAAAACAAATGTGTGTCGAAAAACCTTATATTTGTTATATGAAACTGGATAGAAACCAACTAGAAGAAATCAAAAGGTATTTCAGTACCAGGCCGGTACTGAAAGCATATCTATTCGGTTCGTATGTTCGAGGTGAAGCAGATAGTGAGAGTGATATCGATATATTAGTTGATCTTGATTACTCGCAACGAATCGGTCTCCAGTTCATCCAGATGAAACTTGATTTGGAAAAGCTCCTTAATCAAAAAGTTGATCTTGTTTCATCAAATGGTCTATCAAAGTACATCAAGCCAACTATTGAAAATGAAAAGCAGCTAATATATGCGCAGTAAGTTGGGAGATAAAGTCCGTCTGCAACATATACTTGAGGCTATTCAAGAAATTGAGTCATATCTGGCTGATGTTGAATTCGAAAATTTCTAGAAAACTCCATGATGCGTTTTGCGTGCATTAAGCAAATGGAGATTATTAGCGAGGCAAGTAACCATGTGTCTGATGAGGTAAAGTCTGAATTCTCATCAGTTGAATGGGCTCAGATCATAGGACTGAGAAATGTCTTTGTCCACGAATATTTTGGAGTAGACGACACAATCGTCTGGGAAATAATTCGAAAAGACATACCAGTCCTAAAAGCAAAAATTGAGGAAATTCTAATAAGAATAAATCAATAAATTCCGCTAGCAAGCATTCACTTAATCAGGAGGTAGAACAATTCGCTGGAACCGACCTCGTGACCTCGGCGGCTTAGCTCCACCGTTCTATACACCAACTAAATCGTTCTATTGATTATTGTTCCATTATTCGTTAACTTTGTAGCGTGAATAAGCAGCGTCAGTTAATTTACTTCAGGAATTACTATTGGGCGTTCTTTAACAAGCAGCCTAGGAAGGTTAAGGATAAGATTGACCAAGTACTATATCTGATAACTGTTGCAGAGAAAATCCCAAGGAAGTTCTTTGATAAGATTAAAGGTTATGATGGTTTATTTGAGATAAGGATTGAATATAGTAGCAACATTTATAGGATTTTCTGCTGCTTTGATGAGGGTAATTTGGTAGTGCTTTTCAATGGTTTTCAAAAGAAGACACAAAAGACTCCAAAAAAAGAATTGGATAAAGCAGCGCGAATAATGAACGAATACTTTGAATACAAGAAGAAAGGGAAGTCAAAATGAAAGATATTAAGACATTTGACGAACATTTGAATGAGGAATATGGCAAAATTGGCACCGAAAAACGTACTAATTTTGAGATAAAAGCAAAGGCTTTCGCCATTGGGGAAATCTTACGCGAAGCACGTAAGGATGCAAAGATGACTCAAGAGGAGCTAGCGAGAAAAACAGGGACACGTAAAAGCTTCATTTCCAGAATTGAAAATGGACATAGCGATATTCAGCTGTCCACACTATATCGTTTAGTGGAGGTTGGTTTCGGGAAAAAGGTTAACCTTTCCATTGGCTAATAGCATCTTAAGTCTCAATAGCAGTTTTAACTATCAGGTATAGAACAATTCATTAAAGCCGACCGCTGTCGCGGCGGCTTTAATTCCACCGTTACATACCGTTAAGGCCGGTTCCTAGAAAATATGTAAGCTTCCTCAAAATCAACTATCTTTGTACAAAGGCTGAGCATGAAGCAGAGGATATATATAGATACTTCAGTAGTTGGCGGATTCTACGATGTCGAATTCGCTGAATACACAGTGCCTTTATTTCATCAGATTAGAGAGTCAGAGTTGCGCATCATCTATTCTGAAGTAACAGAAAAAGAGTTGATAAATGCGCCAGAGAGAGTGAAAGATCTCATCCGCGGCTTACCTAGCGAGGTAGTTGATTTTGTTGAATTGAATGAGGAGGCTGTTGTTTTAGCCCAAGCATATATTGCCGAAAAAGTCGTGGGCAAAACTAGCCTTGACGATTGTTTGCATATTGCTCTTGCAACCATTCATAAGGCGGACTACCTTGTGAGTTGGAATTTCAAGCACATCGTAAATGTAGAGCGTATCCGTGGGTATAATTCTGTTAATATCAAATTAGGATACTCAACAATCGATATAAGATCACCAAGAGAATTTACTAAATATGAAGACTAAGGATCATATAGAGGGCTTTCGAGCAGTCAGATTTATGCGTGCTGAGAGAGCGAAGATTTCAGAAGAGATAGCTGATAAATCAACTTCTGAAATTTTGAGTTATTTCCGCGAGAATAGGCCGAAGAAACGAATTATTCCTAGTGCCTAAGGCTGTACAAATTTCATGCGTCCTACTCTTCTCGTCCACGCGCTGATGTTTAGACAGGGATAGGTATGTAACAATTCAGTAAAGCCGACCTCGTGCCTCGGCGGCTTAACTCCAACGTTCTATACACCATGAAATCCATAACCTGAGAAACAAAGAGGTATTATATCTATGAGTTACGCGCAAGCTTAAAAATCATAGCTTCGAGAAAGCTATGTCACCAAAGTTTTGGCTGCCAAAAGAGGACTAATGGAATGAACCGAAAGGAATTAGAAAAAGAATTAAAGAAATCGGTGCATTCACTTCGATATGAAAAGGGCTATGTCTGCTCCGTGGATGTTCTGATTAGGCTTGGTTACTTATCCGAAAAGAACTATAAAGATTGGCGGTATGGGAAAGTTCAGTACTTGGAAAAAGTTTGCGAAGTAAATCTGGCTACATTATCTTTCATTAATAGTACAATAAAAAGATTTGCTGGCGAAATGCAACTTGAGAGCTCATGGACTGGATACAACCAATATGGCGTTAAGGAGAAGAGAAGACTGATCTTCAGCAAATCTCAAAAGGTGGATATTGAGAAAACCTACTCAACACATTACGTCGACAAACTACGTCTAAATGAATTAAAAAGTAAGAAAGCCAGCGTGTAATAAGGAAACTACATATGGCTAGGCACAAATCGTATGCTCGGACCGCAAGTGCAGATAATAAAGCATGATATTCACTTCCAAACAAATAGACGAGATTGCTCAAGAGATTGAGGCAGGCATGAAGGTTTATATAAATCGTAAAACCTACGAAATCAAAACAATTTTTGATTGGGAAGATTCATTTGGGGATACAGAAGAATGGGAAGAGGAGCAGGAGGCCATTGAAAAAGAATGGACAAATTTTGCGGTAATTACTAAGATGGAGTCAAGAGAATCGTACCGAGTAATGGAAAACTTTGTGAAAGAGATTCTTGACAAAGATTTGCAGCAGAATTTGGCCAGGGCCTTGGAAAGGAAGCGCCCATTCGCTCACTTCAAGCAGGTGGTTGAGTTTTCAGCATACCGCAAGAATTGGTTTGATTTCCGTTTTAGCGCAACAAAGGATTATGTGAAGAAGCAACTTGAATCTGAAGGTTTCAAAATGGACTATGAAAGAACCAGCTAATAACAATGTGTGTATTCATTTTGGACTGTTAAAACTCTTACTGAAAGGCCAAGAATTAAACCAATTGGGAATAAGAATGTGGACCATACATAAACCCAAGGTCAAATAAGTTGAGTACAGAGGGTGGAAAGTAAGATTTGAATCTAGGAAAACCATCATTACGTATGGGATATAGAACAAAACGGTATAGCCGACCTCGTGACCTCGGCGGCTTACCTCCGACGTTCTGTACCTATCCACAGAATAGAGTAGTACGATAGTTAAAAAACCATATGCATATACTCCACATAAAACTCAAAAAAACCTAAATGATGCGAATTCTCCTGTATGTAGTATTTATACCACTTATTATCTCCTGTACAAAAAGACCAGAGGAGCCAATGTATAGAATAAATGGTGAGATTAATGGTCTGAATAATGCGAGAGTTTTTCTAGACCATTTAGGACACATAGACACACTAATTATTGAGAATGGGGAATTCCTTTTCTCAGGCAACGTCCGTGAACCAGTTCTTGGTAGACTAATATTTGAGGGAATCGGCAGTTCAAGGAAGTTTTATATTGAGAACTCTGATATTAACATTATTGGACATATTGACTCTTTGGAGTATTTAAAAGTTTCAGGTTCAAAAACGGAAGAAGAAAGGATTGCCTATCAAGCATTGATGGACAAGTTTGAAGCGGAATAGGCTAAAATAGGAAGAGAGTACGAAACAGCTGATCCTGAAAGGAAGGCTCAATTAGAGGAGAATTATGAGCAAACTGAACTACGGCAAGTTGAGACCCAGAAGTTATTTGTCAAACAAAATCCATCATCTTATTTATGCTTAGGGATTATTTCAGAGATCGATTGGAGTTTCAGCTCAGCATCTGAATATGATGAATACCTGGGACTCCTAGACTCCTCCTTGCTTAAATTTGACGAGGCAATATACTTGTTAGATTGCGTGGAGAGGATGAGGCTGGTTGAGATAGATGTAAAAGCTCCGGATTTTGAGATGGATGACAGGAACGGCAATCCCATTAGGCTATCAGATTTGTATCCTAATTCAGAACTACTTCTGATAGATTTTTGGGCATCAACATGTGGTCCGTGTCGTATTGAAAATGCAAATATCCGAAAGGCTTATAAACAATACCAGGGTAAGGGACTTGAAATCCTCGGGGTCTCTACGGACGTCAGGAAAGAACAATGGATTCAAGCAATAGAGAAGGATGAACTAATCTGGAAGAATGTCTGTTCATTAGAGAAATGGGGAGACAACGAGGTTGTTGCAAAATATGCATTGAGGCAGGTATCGCAGAATTTTTTGCTTGATAAAAATGGGATTATTATCGCTAAGGATCTTCGGGGGGAAGAGTTAATCTCCAAACTTGGTGAGCTTCTCAACTGAGTCTATTTTCCAATTTGAGTGATGCTCTATATTAGTTTCCGAAACCATTGTAGAACGCAAAACCGGTACAGAACAAATCGCTGGAACCGACCTCGTTCCTCGGCGGCTCAGCTCCACCGTTCTGCGTCCCCGTTCGGTAATTCAGGAATTGATTATATTGGCATCCTAGATACCAGGATAAAAGCACAAGCTAGTATTAGAGGTCATGTGAGGCTGAATTATCGCTATCTCTGTGATCACTTTATAACACCAACAATTATGCAACACCCTATTTCTTCCTCTGGAATCATTTTGCGCATTATAGCACTTAATCTGTTCTGTTCTCTCAATCTCTCCGCACAACAATTTAATTTCGCAATTGGTATTGGCGGACTGGATAGGGACAGGGTGGAGGATATTACCACGGATAAGGACGGGAATGTTTATGCCACCGGCACTTTTCTGGGAAATACCGATTTTGATGGAGGGGAAGATACTCTCCTGCTTGAGGCTGCTGGTACTACTGCTGTCTTTATCTCAAAATACAGTAAAACCGGAGAGGTGATATGGGCCAAGGCGCTTCAATGTGTTGATGGGTATTCGGTAGCAAATTCCATTGAGGTCGATGATTCGGGCAATATTTACCTTGTAGGAACCATCCGCGAAACTATTGATTTTGATCCCACAGATGAGGAGTATTTGCTCTCCGGGGGATTTAATACGGATATTTTTGTAGCGAGATACGACTCCCTGTGCCGGCTGTCTTGGGCTTTTGTGATCACCGGAAGCTTTAATTCCGATGATGTAAGCTCCCTGACGCTGGACCGGGATAATAATACTTACATCACAGGCTTTGTCCAGGGATCCCTGGATTTTGATCCGCGACCCGGTGCGGCCATGCTTCCTACCTCTGGAACTACCGGCTACATTGCCAAATACACTTCTGACGGCCAGTATCTCTTTGCTGGTAGTATCTATGGGGCAAATATAAATGATGTTGATATTGACAGCCAGAGTAATATCTACCTGGCTGGAACTTACCATGAAAGTGCCGATCTGGATTTGGGAGGTGGCTCTTTCAGGGTTAGTTCGAATGGTATGCGAGATTGGTTTCTGGCCCGGTATACCGAAGAACTTCAGTTTGAATGGGGACTTAGTATTGGCAACGACCAGAACGATGATATTCAAAGGATAAGGCTATTGAAGGATCAGGAGATAATAGTAACTGGAACCTTTCAGGATTCTGTTAATTTTAATCCCGCTGGAGGTACTGACTATGTGAAAGTACAGGGGCAAATCGATGTGTTTATGGTCGCCTACGATACCTCAGGATATCTGCAATGGAACAAGACCATTGGCGGCAGCAGTTACGATGATGTGAAGGATATGGTCATCGACAAGGAGAATAACATTATCCTCACGGGAAGCTATCAGGCAGCCATTGATATGGACCCGGGCGAGGAGGACATATATTTGCCTGTCATGGGTCTTGGCAGTAATTTCCTTGGTAAGTATAGTTCTGAAGGACATTACCAGGCCGCTTACAGCCTTCGCTCTCCATCCGGAGCTTCCATTCAAACTTTAAGCTCTGACCCGGAGGATAACTTGCTTTTTGCAGGAACATATTCCGGTACAATGGACCTTGATCTGGGAAGTGGCGTATATCTGCTTTCTCAGAATGGCACCAATTATGATAGTTTCCTGGCCAGTTACTTTTTAAACGAAAAGGAACCTTCCGATACGAGCAGCGTTCTTTTCAATGAAGACCTGGTTAAGGATATTAATCCCGATTCAGGCAGTTGCCCTACACATCTCACATGTGTCAGGAATGAGTTGTATTTTCTTGCAGATGACGGAAGCCATGGAAAAGAACTATGGAAAACAGATGGTTCTGAAGAGAATACCCGTATGATCATGGACATTAATCCAGCTGGTGATGCCTTTATTGATGATCCGGGATTTGTAATCTTCAACGACAAACTCTTTTTCACTCCTACTAACACGGCATTTGGGACTGAACTCTGGGTAAGTGGAGAAGATACAAGGATCCTT
>CAZRPW010000120.1:0-13979 GCA_964601975.1 uncultured Bacteroides sp. | reverse complement strand
TACCCATTTACCCATTTACCCATTTACTATTTACCATTTACCATTTACCATTTACCATTTACTTTTTTTACATCATCCCGCTACCCACCGTATAAACCAGTATCAATCCGATAATCCCCACGATCAAGCCTACGATGGTCATGGGCAATAGATTTCTTTTAATCAGCAGACCTTCCATTCCTGCCAGTCCAACCGTGGCACAGGCTGCAATTACATTGTGCACACAGATCATATTCCCCATGGCTCCTCCAATGTTCTGCAGGCTCACAATGAGCACTGTGGAGATACCCAGTTCGTGGGCAATATTAAACTGGAACTGGGAAAACAGCATGTTGGACACTGTATTGGATCCTGACATGAAGGATCCCAGTGCTCCGATAAATGGATCCACCAGGGGCCAGGAACCCTGGAATATCCCGGCCATGGCATTGGCCATGGCAATGGGCATGCTGTCAATATCCATGGCTTTGCCGGACTGGATCATGATCTGTACCATTGGAACAGCAAAGACCATGGCAATCAGTGGGTTTTTTATGCGCTTGACGGCCATGTGCCAGGCAGCACCCACCTGCTTCTTTTTCATTCTGAAAATAGGAATGCAAAGCAGGGCTACCAGGATGAAGGGCATAATGCCGGGGTTATTCAGGAAGTCAATATTGCCTCCAAGGCTAGTCCCAAACAGGTTGGAATAGGGAATATTTGTTAAAGCAATCCATTCCCGTATGGGGAGAGACCGCATCCGGGTAAGGACAAGAATCAGGCCGATGATCACATAGGGGATCCATGCTTTCATTACAGACATTTTTACCGAGCCTGAGCTACTATCCATGCTAATGGATCCGTTCCAGTTTTCTTCCCAGTTTTCCTTTCCCGGGAAATTCCACGGTTTTTTTGGAGTCAGAAATCCGGCTTTTGTGGCAGGGATCAGAATGGCAAGGCCCACCAGTCCACCTACAAGGCTCGGGAACTCAGGTCCCAGGAAAATGGCCAGGAGAAGGTAGGGCCCCACAAAACACAGGGCTGCAAAGAGGGCATATGGCCAGATCGCCAGTCCATCACGAATGCTACGCTTTTCGCCGAAGAAGCGGGTGAGCATGGCTACCATAATCAGCGGAAGAATAAGTCCAGGAATGGCATGCTGGATCGCTGTCCATACACCGATCTGTTCGATATACTGGCTGTAGGTGATACCCTGCTCTGTGAGTATGGACTGAAGTTCAGGCCCTCCCAGTGAGCTCTGGATTCCCAGCAGGGTTGGAGTTCCTGCTGATCCAAATGAAACCGGGGTAACATTGGCAATCAGGGCCACCATAACTGCTGCAAGGGCCGGGAAGCCCAGTGAAAGTAAAAGAGGTGCAGCAAGGGCAGCAGGTGTCCCGAATCCGGCTGAACCTTCAATAAAGGCCCCGAACATCCATGCAATGATGATGGCCTGTACTCTTTTATCCGGCGATATATTGGAAAAACCCCTGTTTATGGCCTCAATGGCTCCACTTTCCCGCATGGTGAACAGAACCAGCAGGGCTCCAAATACAATGAATAGGATCTTAAAGGCAGTAATCAGGCCATGAATGGTGGAGGCCATGAGCCACTGTCCATCCATCTGCCAGACAAAGAGACCCAGCAGGAGGGCAATCACAAAGGCAAAGGGCATTGCCTTGGTGGCCGGCCAGCGAAACCCGACCATTAACACAAATATTGCTACGATGGGCAGAGCAGCCAGCAGGGCGAGGATTCCGGTGGACATAATATAGTTTACTTGGTTTGAGCGATGAAAATATTTAAAATATCTCAGAACAAGATCTTATTATTACTTTTATTGACCAAGCTCAGCGAATATGAATATACTCATTGCACCGGACAGCTTTAAAGATTGTATGGGGGCACTTAAGGTGGCAGAGGCTCTTTCCCGGGGAATTCTGAAAGTGTATCCACATGCCTGCATCAGGCTCCTGCCCATGGCAGACGGTGGAGAAGGTACTGTCGAGTCGTTGATTGATGCTACCGGCGGACAGATAGAAAGGGTGGTTGTAAAAGATCCCCTTATGAGGGAGATCGATTCTTTTTATGGAAAAACGGGCGATGGCTCCACAGCGGTGATCGAGATGGCTGCTGCATCCGGTTTGGAACTTCTTAAGCAGGAGGAAAGAAATCCATGGCTTACCTCCACTTACGGAACAGGGGAGTTGATTGCGCTTGCCCTGGATCAGGGTTGCCGGAAAATCTTGCTGGGTATAGGGGGAAGTGCTACCAACGACTGCGGAATGGGCATGGCCCGGGCCCTTGGAGTGGAGTTCCTGGATGTTAAGGGGAATCCGGTAGCCCATGGGGGAGGAGCCCTGAAAGAAGTCAGGCAGATCAGGATGGAGGGTCTTGATCCAAGGGTAAGGGAGGCCGAGATCCAGGTGGCCTGCGATGTAAGCAATCCTCTGACCGGACCCGATGGAGCCTCTTATGTTTACGGTGCGCAGAAGGGAGCGGACAAAGCTATGGTGAAGAAACTGGATGCAAATCTGGCTTATTTTGCCGGCCTGATCAGAATGCAACTGGGGCGGGAGATTGAGCGCGTCCCGGGTGCAGGTGCTGCCGGCGGACTGGGAGCCGGATTGATGGCTTTCCTGGATGGAAGACTTGTGAAGGGTTTTGACATGGTGGCCGAAAGTGTTTCCCTGGAAAAGGCCATTGCAGAAGCCGACCTGGTGATTACCGGTGAAGGGAAACTCGACAGCCAGACTCGTTTTGGGAAAACACCTTTTGGGGTGGCTCAGCTTGCATTGAAAAACGGGAAGCCCTTAATTGGAGTGGCTGGGACGGTCGATCAGGGATACCAGGCCCTCTACGATTTTGGATTCTCTGTGGTGATGCCGATCCTGGAGCGGCCTTCCAACCTGGCCTATGCCATTGAAAATGCACCTTCTCTATTGGAAAATACAGGTGAAAGGATCGCCCGCTTCCTGGATATCAGGATTTAATCCGGTTTTTCCGCGTATTTGGCAAAAGTGATAATAAACTTCATGATGTTTTATAGATTCAGAGTGATTGCTAATTTTGAGCTCAATTTCAGAATTAATCTTTAAGTGATGCTTGTCTTTAAATTTGGAGGTGCCTCGGTTAAGAGTGCAGATGCAGTCAGGAACATTGTTTCCATTCTCGATAAATACAGTAATGAGAACATTGTGGTGGTGGTCTCGGCCATGGGTAAGACCACCAATGCCCTTGAAAGGATTATTGAAGCATACACAGGTGGAGAGAGGGATGTTATTGAAAAGGAATTCAACTTTGTGAAGTCTTACCATGAGGATATTCTGAAAGGACTGTTTGGAGATGAACCCCATGAGGCTTACGATTTAGTGAAGAGCCTGATGGATGAGTTGAACCTGCGCCTTCAGAAGGACCCCACCCTGAATTTCGACTATGATTATGATCAGCTTATCTGCTTTGGAGAGCTCCTGTCCACCACCATCATCAGTCAGTACCTGAATCATGCAGGGATCCTGAGCCGCTGGATGGATATCAGGCGTTCGCTTAAATCGGACAATACATGGAGAGAGGCACGGGTCGATTGGGAGCTTTCAACCCGGCTGGTAAATAAGCACTTCAGTTTTAATGGTGAAAGGATCCTGGTTACCCAGGGATTTCTTGCATCGACTATTAACGACCAGACCACAAGCCTGGGGAGGGAGGGGTCCGACTATACCGCAGCGATCCTGGCCTATATGCTGAAAGCTGAAAGCCTTACCATATGGAAGGATGTCCCGGGTGTATTAAATGCCGATCCCAAATATTTTGATGACACCGTTTTACTGGAGAAGCTTTCCTACCTGGATGCCATTGAACTGGCTTATTTCGGAACGGGTGTGATTCATCCCAAGACCATTAAACCGCTCCAGAACAAGCACATCAACCTCCATGTGAAATCCTTCCTGGACCCTGAAGCTGAAGGAACACTGGTGGGCAATCTCAGCTATGACAAGCTGATCCCTTCATTTATTTTTAAAATGGACCAGGTGCTGATCCGTACCTCGCCCCTGGATTTTTCCTTTATTAATGAAAATAACCTGGAGGAGATTTTTGGGATATTCAGCAAGAATGGATTAAAGATAAATCTGATGCAAAATTCGGCCATCAGCTTTAAAATGATCGTGAATAACGACAAGCGAAAGCTGAGGGCTGTGGTGGATGAACTTGAGAAACACTATAAGGTTTCTTACCAGACTGGGCTGGAGCTGGTTACCATTCGTTATTTTGATCAGAGCACCATCGATCGGGTGATGATCAACAAGGAACTGATCCTGGAGCAGAGAGGCGTACATAATATCGAACTGTTAATCAGAGATCTCGGGTAATTTGTTGTATTTTTGCGGGGAAAATTGTAAATATTCTCCCCTTGTATGTATAGAAGAAAGTCCGTCTGGCTCCCCTGTATTATTTCCATTTTTCTTTTCCTGTTAGCTGGCTTTGGCAACTGCTTTGGCCAGGCATTCAGCGAAAATGCAGTTGAAGATGAGTTCACAGGAAGCTTTGCAATAAAGAATGAGCACTTTGCCATTTGGAACGGTTCGGCCTATGTGCCGGTTTTTATCAAAGGAATTAACCTGGGAATTGCGGTTCCCGGAACACAGCCGGGACAACTGGCAGCCAGCAGTGAAGACTACAGGCGCTGGTTTTCCCTGATCAAAGAGGCAGGATATAATACAATCCGCCTCTATACGATGCATTATCCCAGGTTCTATGATGAGCTAAAGGCATATAACCTTGAGCATCCGCAGAATCCATTGCTCGTGGTCCAGGGAATCTGGCTGGAGGAGAATGTTCCGGCCAGCGATCTTTTTGAGCAAAGTGTTTCCTTTAATCAGGAAATCAGGGAAGCGGTAAGTGCGGTGCATGGCGACATTGAGATCGACCACCGTTTCGGGAAAGCATATGGTAAGTTTGTTTCCGATATCTCACCCTGGGTGATCGCCTACCTTCCCGGCAGGGAGATATTCCCCGGTGAAGTGGCCATGACCAATGCAGCTAACCCCGGGGTAAATACTTATATTGGAGCATACTTCCAGCTCTCGGATGCGGATCCCATAGAAGTATGGCTGAGTCAGCGGCTCGACAGCCTGATGATCTATGAGCATGAACACTACGGTGAGGTGCGTCCCGCCGGATTTTCATCCTGGCCCACACTGGACCCCTTAACACATCCCACCGAACAAGACGTTCAGGAGAGCGAGGAAGATGATCAGCAAATAGATCTGGCAAACATGGTAAGTACGGACTCTTCCGGGGGCTTCTTCATCGGCTATCATGCTTATCCCTATTACCCTGATTTTATTATCCAGGACCCACACTACAACACCGAATCTGATTCAGTAGGGCCGAATAGCTATCTTGGGTATTTGCGCGCACTGAAGGAGCATTACAATCATATACCCCTGCTGATCGCCGAATTTGGGGTCCCCTCCAGCTGGGGGAGCGGTCACCTTTCACCCACCGGAATGCACCACGGAGGATTATCTGAAGAGCAAGCAGGGGAGTATGCCATCAGGATACTGGATAATATCCGGGAATCGGGCTGCGCGGGTGGATTCCAGTTCTCCCTGATCGACGAGTGGTTTAAGCAGACCTGGATCACCAACCCCTATTCCGACAGACAATACCGTCATTTTTGGCATAACATTGCAGCTCCGGAACAGAATTTCGGAATCCTTTCCTACGCTCCCCCTCCTGCTCCTTTTACTAAAACGGGGACTTACCCCGGGAAAAGCATTACGGGGATTGAGGTGCATTCCGACTATACCTTTTTCAGAGTGAGGGTCCATATGAATACGGAGGCGTTTTCAAATGATACGCTATGGGTTGCACTGGATACCTACGAATCTTCGCTGGGAGAGTCGATTTTGCCCGATGGTACTTCTATTGGCCTGGGCTCAGATACACTGAGGGCCGAATTTGCCATGGGGATTCCCATCGGCGGAGATGTGGCCGAGCTATTTGTCATTCCCGACTATGATATTTTCGGAGTGAAGCGAATGCCCAGCCTTGATACGATTGTTTCCACAGCTAGTGATGCCGGTGTATGGAACAGGGTCAGATGGAAGACCAATTACTATTATAACAAAACTCAGTATGTTGGGAAGCTGAATATATCAAGCTCCGAAGATCCTTACCAGTTTCTGAATGCAGTAACTGTATATAATGACAGCCTTGATATAAGACTGCCCTGGACGCTGATTAATTTTTATGCTCCTACGGTTGGGAGGGTGATGCACTACATTGCCCATGCTGAAGGTCCGGATATTGTCATCGATCAACAGGATTCCCTGTCCGATGGGATCGCACTTTCCCTCTCTCTGCAGAATGAGTTATATCAGTCTGAAAGATACAGCTGGTCGCCCTGGGATTATGAAAAGATCGCTGCCAATCCTCCACTGGAGCGGAAAAAGCAGTCATTCCACTACCTGAAGCGAATGCTCCCATTTTTCAATTCTTCGCCCATTGCCTGGGCCGACAGCTTCGATGTATGGCCGGGCAGTACCCTGGAGGTTTCGGCCCGCGAGGGTTTGCTCAGTAATGATTTTGATATCGACGGAAATGAAATGAAGGCCGTGCTTTCTTTTGGAAACGGAACTTCCAATGGCAGCCTTTATCTGCATCCCGATGGCAGTTTCTACTATAGCCCCGATCCCGGATTTAAGGGGGAGGACTTTTTTATGTACTACCTGGATGATGACAGGGCATTTTCTTCCCTTGTACCTGTTTATCTGAAGGTTGGATATCCATTAAGTTCTGATGTGGCTTTTACACAAGGTCTTAGTTCCGTTTTCCCCAATCCGGGAGAGGGCAGATTCTGCATAAAAGTATCCCAGTCTTTTCAAAAGGCCTATCTTTATGTATATGATATAATGGGCCGCGAAATAAGTGACATGGAATTAATGGATGCTACTACCTGGGTCGGGCTTGAACATCTGTCGCCAGGGATATATCTCTTTAATCTTCGGATTGATGAGAAAGTTGAACAACATCAGGTGATAATTTATTAATATTGCAGAATAATTCCGGTGGCATGAGAATTCTTGTATGCGAAGATAATTCACTGACCCTGAGGTCGATGGAGTACGTGTTAAAAAATGCTGGTTTCGAAGTGCTTATGGCAATTGACGGAGACCAGGGAATACGAATCCTCGATGAGCAGGAAGTAGACCTGGTGATTACAGATATTAATATGCCTTATACTAAGGGGTTGGAACTGGTTCGTCATGTCAATACCGACAGGAAAAAGAAAATCCCTGTGATCATAGTAACAGGAATCACCCTTGAAGAGACCCGCGAACATGCCATGGAGCTGGGTGCTGTTGGTTTTCTGACAAAACCCCTTGACCTGGCTGTGCTGGTGAAAACAGTTAAATCCCAGCTTGAAAAAAAATAATTGCTTTTATGCAGAAGCTTTCCCTTTCCATTATTTTAAGTACATTTTTCTGTTTTATACTACAGGCCCAGGAAGTGTCGGATTATGCCAATCCCGAACAGGGATTTGATCGCATGCGTCAACTTGCCACCGAAGGCAATTACAGCAGGGCTAAAGAGATCGGATACAAGATTCTGGAAGACAAGGAAGATTATTACGATGTAGCCCTTTACCTGGCCAGGATCCACGGCTGGGAGTCGGCTTACGATTCGGCCTACCTGGTACTGGACGAGGTTATTTTAAATGCACCGGAGCTTTTTGAAGCCTACCAGACCTGTGTGGATCTGGCCTACTGGGAGAATAACCAGGGCAGGCTCGAAGAATGTGCAGAGAAAGCATTGGCGCTGGAGCCGGGATCGGAGGGCATTCTTGAAAAGCTGAAGCTGGCAAATCAGTCTTCCCCTTCCCAACTGGAGCAGCCCGAACTATTCCTGCAATATACCTATGATCATTTTTCTGTGCCCTATGCGCGGAATTGGCACATGCTTACTGCAGGTGGACAACTCCCCTTCAAATACGGTACATTGATTCCCTATATAAACGGTGGGTATCATGCCGGCACCAGCACTGCTACCGATGTACAGCTTAATCTGGATGCCTATTTTACCCTGGGGAAAAAGAATTATGCGCTGCTTGGATATGGTTTTTCACCCAACGGCGATGTCAATTTCCTCCCGGTACACCGTGCTGCTGCGGAGATATGGCAGGTCCTACCCAGGGGTTTTGGAGTGTCGGCCGGACTCCGTTATTTTTACTGGGACCAGCACTTTACATTTCTTACATTTTCAGCTGAGAAGTATGCCGGGAATTACTGGTTCTCCTTCAGAAACTACCTCTTTTTTAAAGAGCTTGGAGTTTCAGGATCCTATTACCTGGCCGGGAGAAGGTATTTTGCTTCTAAATATGATCACCTGACACTTACCCTGGGATATGGTACCGCGCCTGACGAACCGCTGGTGGTAGTGTCAGACCTGGACCGGCTGAATGCGCTTTCCTGCCGTATCGAATATTCAAAACGAATCAATCCAGTGCTCAGAATGGTTGCCGGGCTGGGCTATGGATATGAGGAGTATGTGGACCAGGGATACCGAAATCGAATTGATATGAAACTGGCATGTTATTTCCGCATAAAGAAATGATAAAATCCATCATATACCGCCTCTTATTTCTGCTCATGATCCTTTTCTTCACTGGGCTGCTGCCTGTATATGGAATCGGGACCGGGGAAGAAGAGAAACAACTGGGTTATTATGCAGGATGGGTACTTGAAAATTTCCAGAAATCGCCCCTGCTGATTACCATCCTTTACGTGGTGATCCTATACTCAATTGTTACCCTGATTACCCTGCTTATAATTATTCTGCTGAACAGGAGAAGGATGGAACGGGAGCAGAAAAACAAGGAATACCTGATGGAGCAGTTTCAACAGATGCTCATGGACTACCTCTTTGAAGAGGAAAAAAAGGATCAGGCCTTTCGCAATTTGAGACGGATTGCCAATAACAATGTGAACCGTCAGATTCTCATCGACCAGATGATCGATTTAAGTATTAACCTGAAAGGTGAGATCAAAGACAAAATTAAGGAATTATACCTCAGGCTGAAACTGAAAGAGGACTCCCTGAGGAAAGCACATAGTAAAAAGTGGCATAAGAATGTGAAGGGCTTCAGGGAACTGGCATATATGAATATCCGGGATGCGAATGAAAAGATAATAGACAGCCTGAATTCCAACAATGAAATCCTGAGGATGGAAGCCCAGATTGCCATGGTCAGGTTGTCGGAGGATAATCCATATGAATTTCTCCACCTGCTTGAAAAGCCTCTTTCAGTATGGGAGCAGATAACTCTGCACGAATTACTGATACAGCACAACATGAAAGTGCCTGCCTTTAAGCAATGGTTTCATACAGAGAATATCAGCATCCTGATTTATGCCCTTGAGATGGTGGCTTGGTTCAAGCAAACAGGTGTTACCAAAGAGGTGATCGACCTTTTCACCCACGAAAATGAGCAGGTGCGAAATACCGCTTTCAGGGTATGCGGAGAGATTAGGTTAAAGAGCTCACTACCAGCCATGAAAAAGGTCTATGAAGGGGAGCCCATAAATAACAGACTTGAGATTCTGAAGGCATTTGCCAGGATTCCTGAGGAGAAAAATTTGAAATTTCTTAAGAACGTGCTGGATACTGAGGATGATGTACAGCTACAGATCCAGGCTACCAAGGCCATAGAGAATACGGATGAGCCGGGAATCTCAATGCTGATCAAGCTGATGAAATCAAAATCGGAATATAAGAATTACCAGATCATCATAAGGCATGTGCTTGATGGCCGTATTTATTAGCCATGGATAAATTCCTCGACATATTGATGTTTTTTGTGCTGAATGGGGTATTCATAATTACCATATTGATATTCAGCACTTACCTGATGCTGACTGTCTTTTCGGCCATCTCGCTTCGAAAATACCTTCGAAAGAACTCTTATGTGGATTACAATTCCATTGTATCCTCACCGCTTGCACCTTCTCTTTCGGTAATTGCTCCTGCTTATAATGAGAGCCGCACCATTATAGATAACATCAGGACCCTCCTGTCGCTCTATTACAATAACTATGAAGTCGTGGTGGTGAATGACGGAAGTACAGACGACTCCCTGGAGCGGATGATTGAGCATTACCAGCTGGAGAAGGTCAACTACTATTTTGACTACCGTCTGCCCTGCAAGCGAATACGTGGCGTCTATAAATCAGAGAATCGATCCTTTAAGAAGCTTACAGTGATTGATAAGGCCAATGGGGGGAAGGCCGATTCCCTGAATGCTGGTCTGAATGTGTGCCGGAACGACCTGGTGGTAAGTATTGATGCCGATTCTATAATGGAACAGGATGCCTTGCTGAAAATGGTAAAGCCTTTTATGGAGGCGAAGGAGAAAAGAGTCATTGGAGCCGGAGGAGTGATACGTATTGCGAATTCATGTGAGATCTCCGGCGGGCATATCAACAAAATCAATCTTCCCAAGCAATTTTTACCCAGGGCACAGGTCATGGAGTATACCCGGGCTTTCCTGATGGGCCGGATGGCCTGGAGCGAACTGGACGGCCTTCTGTTGATTTCGGGAGCCCTGGGCATGTTCGACCGGGAAATTGTGATCCAGGCTGGAGGTTACAAAACCAATACCGTGGGTGAAGACATGGAGATGGTCGTCCGGATCAGAAGATACATGGCCGATAACAAACTGGATTATGATGTGGTTTATATTCCCGATCCCCTCTGCTGGACAGAAGTTCCCGACAGCCTGAGAGTACTGGCCCGGCAGCGAAGCAGGTGGACCCGCGGTACTATGGAAACACTCTGGGCACACCGAAAGCTGATGTTCAACAGGAAATATGGTAAATTGGGGATGCTGGGCTATCCCTACTGGCTTTTGTTTGAGTACCTGGCACCCATCGTTGAATTCCTTGGAATTTTATGGTTCATCTTCCTTGCCATAAGCGGCAGGCTTAACTGGCCTTTTTTCTTCCTCCTCACTGGTTTTGTTTACTTTTTTGCAGTCTCTCTCTCCGTCTGGTCGGTCCTCTTTGAGGAGATTACCTTTCATAAATACGAAAGACGAAGGGATGTAATGCGCCTGATTGGTACCGCCTTCCTGGAACCAGTTTTCTACCATCCCCTGGTCATGCTCATGTCCATCAAAGGGAACATCGATAAGCTTCTCAAGCGGAACAGCTGGGGTAAGATGGAGCGAAAGGGCTTTAAGAAATCCTGATCACCTCCTTTTCACTGTAACATATCCTACTCCTGCACGTCTAGTTGATAGTTGCGTATGAACGTATCCGTACACCCATGTACGCTAACGTACTATACGGTCCAGGGCCATATCTTTTTAAGGTTTTAGTAATCAGTGAGATATTACATCTGGCTCAGTATTTGAAAACTAAATGAAAACCTGAAACCCATGTGGAAAAACTTTGTCCGGGTTACCATCCGGAGCATCAGCAAGAATAAGGCATTTAATGCAATCAACATCGCAGGTCTGGCCATCGGCCTTGCAAGCGCCATTTTCATAATCCTTTACATAGTAAGCGAAACCAGTTACGATAAGTTCCATGAACGCTCGGCCGACATCTACAGGCTATACCTTGAGGGTAAGATGGCCGGGGAGGAATTTACAGGAGCCTGGAACAGTCCCATTTTCGGACCCACTTTTCATGAAGAAATCCCCGAAATCGAAAACTACTGCAGGTTCTGGACCCGGAATAATTTGTTAATGTGGGTTGATCCGGCTAACAAATACCTGGAAAACAATATCCTGTATGTGGATTCATCTTTCTTCGAGGTGTTTTCCCTCAAATTGCTTGAAGGGGATCCTGCTACCTGCCTGGATGAGCCCAATACAATCCTCGTAGCCGAGTCAAAGGCAAAGCAGTATTTTCCCGAAGGAAATCCCATTGGTAAATCCATTGCCATGAACGATGACTCTACCCTGTTCACGGTTACGGGGATCGTGGAAGATGCTCCCCGGACCTCCCATTTCTATTACGATTTTCTTGTTTCCTATTCGAGCACTGAAAGGAGCCGGCGAACGGGCTGGTTCAACAACCATATGCAGACCTATATCCTGATTCGGCCGGGAGCCGATCAGCACGCACTTGATGACAAGATCAATGCCTCACTCATCGAGAATATCAGGTCCCAGCTTAAGGAGTTCATGGGGATATCCCCGGAAGAATTTATGGAGTCGGGCGGTAAATACGGGGTATTTACCCAAAAATTAACTGAAATTCACCTGGATGCGGATATTGAAGCAGCCGGGGATGTTTGTTTCCGTCCCATCGGGAACCGGACCTACCTGGTGATTTTCGGAATTATTGCCTGCTTTGTGCTGGTGATCGCCTCAATCAATTTCATGAATCTGAGTACGGCGAGATCACTGAGCCGGGCAAAGGAAGTAAGCTTGCGGAAAGTAGTGGGTTCCGGGAGGAAGCAATTGATCAGGCAGTTTCTGTTTGAAAGCGTTTTCCTGAGCCTGCTATCCCTGGTGATTGCACTGGCGCTGGTGATCATCCTTTTGAATCCTTTCAACAGGCTCGTTGGACTTAGCCTGGAGTATGGTGATATATTCCGCTGGTACATGGTACCCTCATTTATCTTACTGGCGATCCTTGTGGGCCTTTTAAGCGGTAGCTATCCCTCCATTGTTCTGGCCTCATTCAAGCCTATATTTGCACTCAAGGGAAATGCCAGTACGAAAAACGGTACCACCTGGTTAAGAAATGCACTGGTGATTATTCAGTTTTCCATCTCGATCATTATAATCGCCGGTACCCTTGTGATCTACTGGCAGTTTAAATATATGACCAACAAGGACCTGGGCTTTGACAAGGAACAGCTGGTGGTAATGGACCGGATTTATCCACTTGACCAGCAAATACAAACCTTTAAGGACGAGCTGACTTCCCATTCTTCCATCCTGTCAGCCACCAATTCAACGGCTTACCTGGGTGCTCCAAATAATAACAATGCACATGCGATAAAGGGGCGCCCGCCGGAGGAAGCTGTAATCATGTATACTTTCTGGACAGACGAGGACTTTATGGAGACCTATAAATTCGGCCTGGCAACGCCCGAAAGCAGGTTCTTCTCTGAAGAATTTGCAAGCGATTCATCGGCGTGCCTTGTCAACGAGGCTGCCGTCAGGAAATTTAACATCGAGGATCCGCTGAACCAGTCAATTCTTGCAAGTGCGGAGGATGAGATGAGGATCATCGGCGTGCTGAGCGACCACCATTTCCTGACCTTGAAAGATGAAATTGGAGCACAGATCCTGATGCTGAAACGCCCCGAGTGGAACTGGGCCGGTTATCTTACAGTCAGACTCGCCCCGGGGAAAGAGAACATTGAAGCCGGATTGAAGCACATGGAAAGTAAATGGCGAGAGTTTGCCGGGGATGAACCCTTCCAGTATTTCTTTCTGGACAATGAACTTGAAAAATACTATGCTGAAGAAAAACGGACTGGTGCAGTAACCATGATCTTTTCCATCCTTGCAATTTTCATTGCCTCACTGGGATTGTTTGGTCTTACCCTTTATAATTCCCAGAAACGAATCCGGGAGATAGGAATCCGGAAGGTAATGGGTGCCACCGAGGGCAATATTATCTCTGTGATTTCTAAAAGCGTGGGATATGCAGTGGGAATCTCCATCCTGATTGCCATGCCTGTGGCCTATTTTATGATGCAGGACTGGCTGAGGGGCTTCCCTTACAATGTGGGATTTCAACCCATTCTCTTCCTTGCCGCAGCCCTTCTGGCCATCATTATAGCCATGGTTACGGTGACGTTTACAACCCTCAGGGCGGCAAGGATCAACCCGGCGATGGCGCTTCACTATGAATAGTCTATTAAGTCTGTAAAGTCTGTAAAGTCTGTAAAGTTTGTAAAGTCTGTAAAGTCTGTAAAGTCCGTAAAGTCTGTCGTTAGTTTACGATATTAAAAGAAACGAAACAAAATGAATCAAT
>CAZRPW010000119.1:0-14161 GCA_964601975.1 uncultured Bacteroides sp. | reverse complement strand
GTAGCCATAAAGGTATTGGGAGTGCCACTCTTGGAAGTTCCGATCACCGCCCCATTCTCAACCCGGTACTCGGCATTCCCGTCGAGCTTTTCCCAGCCCTTGAAATTCTTCCCGTTAAACAAATCCACCCACTGCTGGGCATTCATTGTAATGGCTGTAGCCATCACCATCATCAAAATCAGTGTAATCTTTCTCATCGCTAACATATCATTTTAACATTATATTTTCCCCTACTACTTTACAAACTTTACAAACTTTACAAACTTTAAGGACTTTACAGACTTTAAGGACTTTACAGACTTTAAGGACTTTACAGACTTGACCGACTTGACCGACTCATTGAGTACTGAGCATCGGATTGGAATAAGAAATTTTCTGCTGGAACTCAAAATCATACAGTGTCACTTCCCGAAGCAAATAGTACGACTCCCAGTAATTCTCCAATGATCGGATATAATCCCTTTTAGCCCCCTCCCTTTCTGCAAGTGAGATATTCAGGTCCGTAATGCTGATCTCCCCATTCTGAAATTTTTTAAGTGCAATAAGGTAACCTTCAGCTGCCACTTTATCGGCAGCCTCGGCGGTCTCAATCTGCGATTTTATAAGGTTGAACTGTTCAACCATAACCACCACCCGCCTTTCAAAATCCTGCCGGTCCTGGTCCACATCATAAAGCACCAGCTCGCGCTGCGACTCGGCCAGTTTCACCTGCGACTCGGACCGGCCCCAGTCAAGAATAGGGACACTCAGTGAGAGCCGTATGTTTTGCTGCTGCTCAGGATTCTCATAGACCCCTCCAAAAGCATCTGCACTATTGGATACTCCATAACTCATATTCAGGTTTGCATTCACACCGGCATTTCGTTTGGCCTGGGTCAGGTCCCGGTCAGCCTGGATGAGCCTCCGCTCAAACTGGGGGGTCTCCTTGCGGTTATCGAGCGACTCCTCAAGGGCCTTATCCGGATCCACCTCCCAGAGGATCATATCCAGGGGGATAATCAGTGAGATGGCCTGTTTTTGATCCAGTCCAATGTATTTTTTCAATTCGTAATCCGCATTCTTAAGATCTATACGCGCATTATTCAAGGCTTTTTGTGCATTAAAAACAGATAGCTGTATCCGTGAATAATCATTGTCAGAAATATTCCCCAACTCCCGTTTTACCTGTGCAATTTTCAGGTTATCCCTGCTGTTCTTCAGGTTACTCTCCGCAAGGGAAAAGTTGGTCTGAATCTTCAGGTAATTGAAAAAACGGGATGCTGCATTGTATGAGATTTCCTCGATACTCTCGGTAAAGCGCTTCTGAGCCTCCTCGTACACCAGGGGTTCGGTCATACGGGTCCATTTCATCCAGTTATAAGCAAAGAGGGGTTGATAGATACCCACGCTAACCGGGTATCCAGAGAAACCCACCGTGCTGTTATTAAAATCCTGCAAACGGGTAACCCCCGAGGCTGCATAAACTGTTGCACCCAACTGGGGAATGGGTTGATTAATGGCCAGCTGAGCCGAGGTTTCCAACTGGGTAACCTGGCTAAAAACGATACTTCCGTCGGGCTGAACAATGGGTTTGGTCTGGTTTTCAAAATCGGGGAGGGCGCCAGACAGGGTGAGCTGGGGCCTGAACCTGGTCTGATGGTTCTTCCATCGCCAATAATAGTTCACATCCTGGTTCTGCACATATTTTACAGCTGAAGACTGAGAGATAGCCAGGTCAACCACATTTGTAAGACTCAGAGAATATACAATGGTATCCTGGGCCATTAAACTTCCAGCGCCAATCAGGATTAAGAATGAATATAATATTCTATACATAACTTCACTTACTTCACTTACTTCACTTGATCTCCATCTCCTTCAGATCTTCGATGGAAGATACTACAGATATAACCACACGGTCACCTTCAGCCAGACCCTCAATAATTTCAACATATTCAGGAGTTTCCAGCCCGGTTCTGACCTCCACTACCCTGGCCCCACCAGGTGAGAGGACAAACAATTCATGTTCCTTCCCCTTGCCAAATACAGGGCCGTTAGGCAGTCTCAAAACACTATCTCTTTCGGCATAGACAATCTCCAGGCTCACAGAGCGGTTGGGACGCAGTTTATAATGATTGCTTTCATGAAGGTTCACATCAAAACCAATTTTGCGATCCCTGATTACCGGGTCCACCGTTCCAACCATACCCTTCAATTTCATGTTGTCAATCCCCACATAGACACTGGTTCCGGTCTTAATATTTTCGGCAAAATCATCTTCCACACTGCCCCTGATCTTGAAATTTGTTAGATCGGACATCTCGATAAGCAGCTGATCCGTTTTAACCTTCTCCCCCACCTTTCCCTGTATTGAAAGAATAATACCTGCAGAGGGTGCACGAATAATCATCTTGCTTAGCGCATCTTCCTGCGCTGCCAGTATTTTCTCCTGCATTTCAATTTGCAGGCGCAATCCTTCCTCATCAGCTTCAAGTTGCTGAAGCTTTATTGAGTTTTTCTCCTTGAGCATTTCCAAATCCTGCTCGGCAAGTTCCAGCTCCTGCTTGGTCTTTTCAAACTTCGCAGGGGAGATTCCCCCTACCTCCAGCAATTGCTCCTGGTCGGTAAGATCAGACTTCAAAGAGGCTATTCTGAGATTCTTTACCTGTACATTATAGCTAAGGTCAACCTTGGTACTTCGGGCATTCAATTTATTCTTTGTGAGAGAATTGTTCTTCATTTCCAGCTGATCCCTGATATTATCCACCTCGATTTGGATAGGTGAGGGATCCAGAAAAATAATGGGTTCTCCAGCATTTACATGGCTTCCCACTTCCTTGGTAATATCCTTAATGATACTTGAGGCAGGGCTCAGGATAATTACCTCACTCTTGGGTTCAACCACACCCTCCCCTTTAAAAGATTGGATCACCTGTCCAATATCTACATAAGCCACCTGAACATCCTCATTCTGAGAGATATCTGAGTTAAAAGGTCCAAAAACGACCAGCACAATAGCTGCCATCAGCAGCATAGGTATTCCAATATAAATTCCGTTACGTATTCTTGACATTTTCAGATTGTTAACTAATCCTTCCGGTAACCGCCCGCAAGTTATAAAACATATACAAATTTAAGGAATGAATCACCCACAAATAGGTGTTTCTAAAGGGCGAAATAATGCAAAAATCATGCCTCAAACCACCTTACATACTAGCCTGTTTGGATATCGCTGATTTTATGGGATTTAAAACACGCTCCAGAATACGCATTTTATCAGTAAGAATCTCTGCCTGCCCCTGCATATTCTGACTGAAGGGAATATCAATATCATAATAGGTGCGAAGTCCGGTAGGCAGTTCAACCTCAACCATATAGAACTCATTATCCGGCACCTTGGATATATTGCTCACATAGCCCTTCACCATACCATACTGCAGATGCGGATAGTTATCAAACTGGATATTCACCTGGTGTCCCGGCTTTACCTTACCTGCACCTTCCGTGGGAAGGTCAATCTTTCCAATCATTGATCCCGATTCGACCGGAACGATTGTAAGCACCTTCTCCCCGACTTCAACGTTCTGATTCTCACTCCAGAAACGGGTAAATGTGACTGCTCCGCTAACAGGAGCCACCAGCAGGAAAGTCTGCTCCCATGAATCAATGGAAGCATTCAGATTATTGAGTGATTCCTCAAGGATGTTAATATTTCTCGATTGCTCCTCCTGTTGTTTCAGTTCCAGATCGACGATCTGCTCCTGGATCCTACCCACACTTATATTATTCTCTGCAATCAGGCTTACAATCTCCTGCCAATTATTTCGCTTACCCAGCATCGCCGAATGTGACTTCTCCATATCAGCCTGGGAAACCACCGACTCAATGTAGAGATCAGCATCGCGATTGGCCTGTCGTTGAGACAGATTATACTCCTCCTCTGCGATTCGGGCCCTCTCCTTCAGGCTCCTGGCATACTCGCGCTGGCGATCCAGTTCGGACCGAAGCAGAATGATTCTTCGTTGATGATAATCCAATCGCCTGAATTCGGTGTAGTCCCTGTATGCTTTCAGAAAAATTGAGTAATCGGTCTGAATGGTTCCAAGCTGGGCATTTCTAAGCTCTGGCATGTCCTCCTCAAAATCCTCTATTGAAATGGTATCGAATAAATGAATTCCGGATTTAAGCATCAAAACATCTTCATAGGAAGCGGGGTTCTCAATCACAGCCAGCACATCCCCTTTTGCAACCAATTCATTATCATTCACAAAAAGGCCCATAATCTTCCCGCTTGTGCGCGCTTCAATCTCGGCTGCCGGATTGACCGAGGTGATCAGTACCCTGGCCCTTTTGATATCCGGGTATTTAAACACCCAGCTACCAAAGACCAAAAGTGCCAGGAGAAAAAGAAAAAGAATCATCCCATTTCGGGTAATCCAGCTGGGAACCCTTCCCAGCATATCTTCAATCTCCCTGCTATGGAGTTCTATCTTCCTGGATGGTTTATCCTCAGGCATATGCTTTCCGATTGCTTGTGGCTAATATAATGAATATTTGACATCATTTCAGAAGCACTTTCCAACAGGCCCAAATATGAAACTCTGACTTCTTATTTCACGGAAAACTTTGCTGAGACCACTTTAGCTCCCAACTCTTCACCACGTTCTCCGGGAGAACAGTTACCGATATGGACCGTATATTCGCCGGGTACTACTTGAGCCAAACCCTCTTCATTATACTGCTCCAGTTCATCCTTGTCAAGCCTGAAAGAAAGTGAGGTTGAAGCACCCTTTTTCAGGTTTACCCTGGCAAAATTCTTCAGTGACCAAAGGGGTTGTTTACCCGATTTGTCCGGAACGCTCACATAGAGCTGAACCACCTCCTCGGCATCAAATTCACCGCTGTTTTTCACTTCCACCGATACATTTAGAGCGCCATCTGCAGCAATCTCTTTGGTATCAAGGTGCAGTTCTTTAAAATGGAAGTCGCTATAAGAAAGCCCGTATCCAAAGGGGTATAATGGCTTCTCTGTCATATACCTGTAAGTCCGACCGACCATGGAGTAATCCTCATATGCAGGCAACTGATCGACCGAAACGGGAAAGGTAATGGGCAGTTTCCCTGAAGGTGCCACCTCTCCAAAAATCACATCGGCCACAGCGTTTCCACCTTCCTGACCGGGATACCAGATCCACAGAATGGCATCGGCCAGCTCTTCAATCTCGGGAATGGTCATGGGGCTCCCTCCGGTAATCACCACAATCAAAGGATGGTCATTGTCTTTCTTAATGGTCTTCAAAAATTCAACCTGGTTAGCGGGCATATTCAAATCCAGCCTGTCGCCTTTCTCGGGAGAAGCAATGGATTCTCCTTCTTCACCTTCCAGCAAACTGGATATGCCCATCACAGCAATACAGGCATCAGCCGCCTTTGCCTCATTGGTGGTCCAGTCCATAGGATTTATATTCTTCCTGTAATCCAGAACCCCCTGCTTGTAATTGATGGTGGTGCCGGCACTAACCCTTGAGGTAATTCCTTCCAGGACATTCACGAGAGATTTGCTCATTCCAAAATAGTTCCCAATGAGCACTTCACTGTTATTGGCCTGGGGACCTACCACATAAAGGGTCCTGATATCCTTTTGCAGGGGCAGGGATCCGTTATTCTTAAGCAGCACCAAGGATTTCACTGCGGCTTCATAGGCAATTTTACCATGAGCATCTGAATTTACAACCTCTTCGGGTATCGCATTGTAGGGATTCATGGAAGGGGGATCGAAGAGTCCCAGTTCGAAACGGGTGATCAACAGATTTGCAAGCCTTTCATCAATCGTTGCCTCGGTGATCAGTCCACGCTCCAAGGCCTCCTTCAGAGCCGGGTAGGATGATCCGCAATTCAGGCTCACCCCGTGATTCAGGGCCATGGCAGCTGATTCAGCCACATCCGAGGTCACTTTATGCCCTGCATGAAAATCCACAATGGCCCAGCAATCGCTGAGGATATGCCCCTTAAAACCCCAGTCATTGAGCAAAATATCATTCAGTAAAAGCTCACTGGCGCAGGCCGGCTCACCATTGACCCGGTTGTAAGCTCCCATAACCGACTCCACATTGGTTTCAGTAACCAGGGCCTTAAAGGCGGGAAGATAGGTTTCATAAAGGTCTTTTTTGCTCGTAATTGCATCGAACTCATGGCGAAGGGCCTCGGGTCCGGAATGAACCGCGTAATGCTTTGCACAGGCTCCTGCTTTCAGGTATTTGGGATCATCACCCTGCAGTCCTTTTACAACTTCCATACCCAGCTGAGAAGTCAGGTAGGGATCTTCACCATAGGTCTCCATTCCCCTTCCCCACCTGGGATCCCTGAAAATATTCACATTCGGGGTCCAGAAGGTAAGCCCTGCATACTGGGCATAGTTCCCAAGTTCCTGGGCGATATTAAATTTCGCACGACCCTCGTCGGAGGTGGCCGTATAAATCCGGTGAATCAAATCACGATCAAAGGTGGCCGCCAGTCCGATAGGCTGGGGAAAAACAGTTGCCCTGCCGTTTCGGGCAATGCCATGAAGCGCCTCGCTCCACCAGTTGTATTCCAAAACCCCCAGACGCTCGATGGGTGCTGCATCATGGGTCATCTGGCTGATTTTCTCTTCCAGGGTCATCTCCGCAACCAGGAGCTGAACCCTTTCTTCGAAGGAAAGCTCAGGATTGTACCAGGGAAAATCCGGAGCAGGCGGATCGGTGTTCACTTGATTCCCGGCTTTGTCCGCATTGGAACTGCAGGCAGTCATGGCAACAGCAATAAATAGAATAGATATGTAGCGTAGCATAGTTGAGTTGAGTTGAGTTGAGTTCAAATTTTCCCAAAGATAAAAATTGGATTTAAAACTTAGCGTATAAATTACGATAAGTAAAACCGGGACAAACAACTATTTATGTTCAACCCTTACATCATACCGAAGGTTGCCCACGTCTTTATCAATATCTTCGATATTTATTTAAAACGGACATTCCTCTTTTGAGTAACAGGTAAACAAATGCTTTTGAGTACCATTAAAATATACTAACTTTTGTTGTTAAAGAAACCAACAATGAACAAAACATTAACTATAACATTATTGATAACTATATTAGGGCTAACATCCTGTAAGGAAGAACACAAACAACCCAACATTGTATTTGTATATGCCGATCAATGGCGGGCAATTACCCTGGGATATGCTGGAAATAAACAGGTAAAAACACCTCATATTGACGCTCTGGCAGAGGAAAGCATTAAAATGACCACTGCTGTATCAAATATACCTGTTTGTTCGCCAGCTCGCGCTTCATTATTATCAGGACAATACCCCTTAACGCATGGGGTCTTTTATAACGACAAACCCTTTAGGAAAGAATGTGTGACCATGGCGGAAGTCCTCAAAGAAAAGGGATATGAAACAGCTTGCATCGGCAAGTGGCATTTAAAAGGCCATAATAAAAATGAATCAATGGCTGTTTCACGTAATACTCCTGTCCCAAAAGAATGTAGGCAGGGGTTTGAGTATTGGAAAGTATTGGAATGTACGCACGACTATAATAACTCCTTTTATTTTGATGAGGAAAATGTAAAACATAACTGGCAAGGATACGATGCCATTGCCCAAACAGCCAATGCAATCGACTATATCAATCAGCACAAGGAAAATCCTTTTTATCTTTTTCTCTCCTGGGGCCCACCTCATGCTCCTTACCAAACAGCACCAAAGGAATACCAGAACTTATATAAAGATATGGATATTGAGCTACGCCCAAATGTGCCTGAAAATATGAAAGAAATAGCCAAAAAATCATTAAGGGGATATTATGCCCATTGTTCGGCCCTGGACGATTGTATTGGGCAGCTACAGCAAGCCATTAAAGATGCTGGAATTGAAGACCATACCATTTTTGTATTTAGTTCCGATCACGGTGATATGCTTTACTCTCACGGAGCGCAAAAGAAACAGCAACCCTGGGATGAGTCTATACTAGTACCATTCCTACTAAAATATCCAAAATTGTTTCAAAATAAAGCGAAGGAGATACCAACACCATTTAGCCATCCCGATATAATGCCTACACTGTTGGGAATGGCAAATGTGGAAATTCCTAACACGGTTGAAGGTGTGAATTTCACACCACATATCCTGGGAGAGCCCATCAATGTAAAAGCGGCACTCATTACCTGTCCGGTACCCTTTCATCAATGGAACTACAGCACAGGAGGAAGAGAATACAGAGGGGTGCGTACCGAACGTTATACCTATGCGAAAGACATGAAAGGGCCTTGGCTGCTTTACGATAATCAGACAGACCCTTACCAACAGAACAACTTAGTAGATAAATCTGAATATGCCCAAATCCAGGAAGAATTAGAGAGCCAATTAAATGCAATACTTATAAAGCATGGAGATGAATTTAAGGAAGGGAAGTATTACATGGAAAAGTGGGATTATGAATGGGATGGAAACGATAAAGAAAAACCAAGCAATACCAATTAAAAGTAGAGTCTGTAGAATACTTTGTGTAAACCCCTTTATTTAAATTCTGGATCTATCTTCAAATTTAATTAAAAATTGTTGCAGGATCATACCCCAATTCCGGATAGGCATGGTCCATTTTCTTTCGATATTTGATTTTGCCAGGCAGACAGATTTCATAGTAGCCCGGTCATGTGGGAACACAGATTTTGTTTTAGTATACTTCCGGAATCCCCGGTTCAAGCTCCGAATAATAGATGTCGGCGGTGCTCATGCCAATTGTTGCCATCTTTAGCGTTCTTTTCATAGCCCAGATAGTCGGTCATTTAACCTTTAAACATCTGGCTGACACCTTCCTGGAACAACTCTCCGAAGAACTCATTAAAATCCTTACGGTCCCTGAAGTCCTTCCGGAAGTCTTTTGGAATGTTTAGTTTCTTTTTTATGCTAACTGATTAAAATTACGATTTATAATCCACCGAGGAGGATTATCTCATCTTTTGAGGTTGAGATAATCACCTCTCAGTTAGCGTTTACACAAAACTATCCAGTACCCCCTATGCATCGATATTTGCATACTTGGCATGTCTTTCTATGAAATCCCTGCGGGGAGGAACTTCATCACCCATCAGCATGGAAAAGATCCGATCGGCCTCTGCTCCACTGTCAATGGTAACCTGCCTCAGCGTCCTATACTGCGGATTCATAGTGGTGTCCCACAACTGCTCGGCATTCATCTCCCCAAGACCCTTGTATCGCTGGATATGAACTCCTGTTTCTTTTCCGTCGCCAACCTCTTCAATGAAGGCAATACGCTCCTCTTCACTCCAGCAGTATCGCTCGTTTTTACCTTTTCTAACCAGGTAAAGCGGTGGGGTAGCTATGTAGAGGTAACCATTCTTGATCAGGTCATTCATATACCTGAAGAAGAAGGTCATTATAAGTGTGGCAATGTGGGATCCGTCCACATCCGCATCCGTCATAATAATAATCTTGTGATAGCGAAGCCCTTCCAGGTTCAGCGCCTTGCTGTCCTCGGCAGTTCCCATCTTCACCCCCAGTGCTGTGAAAATATTTTTAATCTCCTCGTTCTCGTAAATCTTATGCACCATGGCCTTCTCCACATTCAGGATCTTACCCCTGAGCGGCATAATGGCCTGGAATGCCCTGTCGCGCCCCTGTTTTGCAGTTCCACCTGCAGAGTCACCCTCCACCAGGTAAATTTCAGTTAAGGCAGGATCTTTTTCCGAACAGTCGGCCAGTTTACCCGGCAAACCAGCACCGGAAAGCACATTCTTACGCTGCACCAACTCCCTTGCCTTACGGGCGGCGTGACGGGCCGTAGCAGCGAGGATCACCTTCGTTACTATCTGCTTTGCATCCTTGGGATGCTCCTCCAGGTAGTGAGCCAGTGAAGCACTTACAGCCTGGTCAACTACACCCATAATATCGGAGTTACCCAGTTTGGTCTTCGTTTGCCCTTCAAACTGAGGCTCCTGTACCTTTACCGAGATGATGGCAGTAAGTCCTTCACGAAAGTCATCTCCGTTTATATCAAATTTCAGCTTGGCCAGCATGCCTGATTTGTCTGCGTAGTTCTTCAGCGTACGGGTAAGCCCCCTTCTGAATCCTGAAAGGTGCGTACCCCCTTCAATGGTGTTAATGTTATTCACATAGGAGTGAACATTCTCTGAAAAGGAGGTGTTGTATTGCAGGGCAATTTCCACCGGCACTCCACTTTTCTCTGTTTCAATATGGACAACTTCTTCGATAAGCGATTCCCTGGTTCCGTCCAGGTAGGCAACAAACTCCTTCAACCCTTCTTCTGAATAAAACTCATCGTGGCGGAAGCCATTCTCATGCGTGCCGTTTCCCTCTTCGTCTCCATTTCCTTCACCGTTTCCATTTCCATTTTCCTCCTTCTCTCGCATATCCTTGATGTTAAGCCTGATGCCCTTATTCAAAAAGGCCAGCTCCCTTAACCTGGATGCAAGAATTTCATACTTGTATTCCTTCACCGTAAAAATGGTAGAGTCGGGAAGGAAGGTAATGATGGTCCCTGTTTTATCAGTGGTACCCACCTCTTTCACAGCTTCGACAGGAATACCACGCTTATAGGTTTGCTCATAGACTTTTCCATCCCTGTGCACCTCAGCCTTCAGAACCTCTGAAAGCCCGTTCACGCAGCTTACACCCACACCATGAAGCCCCCCGGAAACCTTGTAGGAGTCCTTATCAAATTTACCCCCCGCATGAAGCACAGTCATCACCACCTCCAGGGCAGATTTCCCCTCCTTCTCGTGCATATCGATTGGGATACCCCTTCCGTCATCCACAACTGTAATGGAGTTATCTTCGTTGATGGTCACATCAATGTTGTTGCAATGACCTGCTAATGCCTCATCAATAGAGTTATCCACTACCTCATATACCAGGTGGTGCAAGCCTTTTTCACTCACATCACCAATGTACATGGCAGGACGTTTCCTTACCGCTTCCAATCCCTCAAGAACCTGAATACTATCCGCTGAATAACCCTGCTTCTTATGCTCTTCGCTCATGCTATTATATTTAATCTCGTTTTCTAATCTGCGTTAATAAATACACCATCAAAGCCCCTGAAAAGCCATCAAATTTTCCTTTCTCTTAGCTTGTGATTTTCTTCCCGGCTGAAAAACTGCCTGATGCCACTTCACCCTCCAAATTCCCCGTGCACATTTTAATTTTTAAACACCTCTTTATCAGATACTTACAATTCAAACTCTACATCCTCAATGGTTCATGTAAAATTAGTAAAAAATATGGATTTTCAATACTTCCGAAGCCTCTGAGGGACAGGGAAGTTATTAACAGAATTGCTGTTAAAAAAAGGCCTAGTTTTTTGTTCCGTAGTCAAGTTTGTGGCGCACCTCCCTGAGTACCTGCTTTGAGATTCGGGATTCATATTTTCCCAGGAAATCCTCAACAGATTCGGAATCCCTTTTGGAAAGTTCACGCAATGCCCAGGAAAGCGCCTTCCAGATCATGGGCTTCCGCTCATCCACCACTCGTTCGCAGACTGATAGGGTGCGGGAAGTATCGCCTGTTCCTCCCCTTGATTTCAGATTCAGTGCAACGGTCGATACCACAGCCACCCTCCTGTCCCAAAAATTATCCGAATGAAGGAGTTTGTCGATGTGATGGTCCTTCACCACCCCTTTACCCCATAGCACCCCGTATATACCCACTGTAAAGTGATCCACCGAGGCCCAGTTATCCAGATTCCTCCAGAGCCCTGTCAAATCCTCATAAGAAAGCGCATTCAATAACTTCTTATCCCTGCCAATCATCTCATAAGCGACGACCTGGCATTCGAAAATATCCTGTTTAACCAGCTCCTTGCAAAGATCTATCCATTCCCTGGACGTCCATGAATTATACTTGCTTCTCAAGGCCTTTATAAGCGCTTTCAAATCGGGGTTGGACAGACCGATCACCCGCTGGGACGTGGACATGAAATGTGCGGTCATTTTCCTACGCTCCTCTGTACCCAGATCCTCCAGTGCCTCAATAATTTCACTGACAATCAATTTATGATCCATAATGCCGAATATGATTTAAAAGTCCTCCTGGAAAAAACGTTCAAGTTCACTTAAAAACTTTTCGAGGCTGGGCATGCGCTCGGTGAGACCATTTGTAAAATAATGAAAATCCAGTTTGCTTACCACCGCATTCAGCTTGTCCCTTTTCTTTGTATAATCATGCCCGACAAGCTGGTATACAGCCTTCAGATCAGCGGCCGGACGTTCCCGGTCCTCCATAAGTTCGGTTCTGGGATTGAAACCAAGATGCTTTTCTATGAACTCAGGACTAAGCTTCCTGGAGACCTTTCTTAAATGATGAAACTCCCCAAGAAACCACGCTTCGGTTTCCATGATAGCCAGGTGGATACGAGTTCGGGCCCGCTTTTGTGGAAGCTGAAAATTTAATCCCTTCTGCAGCTTAGCCACATCCTTCCTTGCAAAATTGGGATAGACATCCCTGAGCCCAAGGACCATGGAATAGCCATTGGATATCAGCTTGTCCCGGCGAGCAAGCAAGTAACTCTTCACATTGGTCTCCCCTCCGCAATCATAAACCAGTACATAATAATCGGTGTTCTTATCTACATGAGCAGCCTTCATCACCGTGAAGGACATCCGCACATTGTGACCACCGGTGATCTTCACCGTCTGGATGGCAATCTTATTCCTGTCCAAAACAGCCTGAAGCATCTGCCTTACCAGAATCTGTTCGGTAAGCCCCTCAACAAATATGGCCAGCTTCTTCATTCGCCGAATTCCTCCTCCATACCTTCCCCGGCATCCTTGTCCTTACCCCCTCCTTCATCCTCCTCCATGGTTTCGCCCTCATCCTCGTCCATGGTTTCGCCCTCATCCTCGTCCATCCATGCATCCATGCCCCCCTGGCCAAAACCCGACTTAAAAAACTCGCTTGCATAGAAATCAAAATTATTCAGCCCTGTAAACTTAAACTCCTCAAAAATCTCCCTTGAATTCTCATAATTAAACAGACTGATCTTATTCCCTTCACGCACAATCACTGCCCAGTGCTCTATATTGACCGCATTCATAATAAACTGGTCGTTCGTGGACATAATCAGCTGAATTCCTGCTGCGCCAGCCTTACGAATCAAAAGCGCCACCAACAATTTCGCCTTTGAAAAGTCAAGTCCCTCCCCGATATCATCAATAATCACAAAACCCTTTTGCCCGCAGAGAATATAATAATTCAGCTGTACGATGACCGAGAATGCACGAAACATACCCTGCGACATGTCACGCTGGCTAACCCTCTTTTCCAGTCCGGCTTCGGAAGTATAAACCGCATAGCGGTCCTGGTCGGCCTGACCAAATCTCTCGGAAAAGTGCATGCACCCAAAATCCTCCAGCGCATAACCAATCTCCCTCATATCATCCATTACTTCCTTCCGGTAAGAAGGATATTGCTCACTTGCCACAGTAATCACAGGCACCAAAGACTTGTTGGTATTGCTCAAATCAAGCTCCCTGGCTTCGTAGGCTGACTTCAGGGCATAACGGTTTTTTCCCATACCGCCACTGAAATCGAACCTCCTCAGGCTGATGGCCCAACCATGGATAATCTCAATGAAGGGGTGCTGCAGCCTGTCTCTTTTGGCATAGCAGGCCAGCTGATTGTGAGGAATTTCAAACTCCAGGAAAATGGACCCAGGGGTGGATTCATACTTAATCATTCCACGGCCTTCCTCACCCCTCTCCAGCACAAGCTCTTCCCCCATATAAAGTCTTTCAGACTGGATGGTCTCAAGGTCATACTCCAACACGTAGCGCATAAAATCTTTCCCATTTCTGAAGCTCAGCTCATAGCTGACCGGTCCTGAAGCGCTATTACCCAAACCCAAAAGCATATTCACAAGATCCGTAATTGCATTCAGGGTTCGGGTCTTCCCACTGGAGTTCTTCCCAACCACAAGGTTGATCTCGCCCAGGTTCACATTATCGATGAGCCATTCGATTTTCTGGCCAGCGTTTTCGCGAAAAGAGAAATTATGGAGGTACATAGTATTTAGTAATTGGTAAATAGTAAATGGGTATTGGTGAAAAGTAATTGGTAAATGGTTATTGGTAAATGGTTATTGGTAAATGGTTATTGGTAAATGGT